>JANNQM010000087.1:0-32595 GCA_031400735.1 Gallionellaceae bacterium | reverse complement strand
GGACTGGGACTGCAAGTCCCAGCCACGGTTATTCAGCCTTACGGCGGAGCCGACGGGATTGATGCGGGAGCCGTGGCAGGCGGGGCATTCGACGAGTTCGTCGCTGTCCATGCGGTCGATGGCGCGGTCGGCGTCCATCTCGGCTTCGAGAACGGAATCGAAGCGGGAGTAAAGAATGTAGGTTGGGTAAAGCATAGCGATACCCAACAATCGCGTAGCATGGACAAAAGTGATAGGTATTGCTACGCTCCGCCCATCCTACCGGGCTACGCGGGCTAGATAGATAAGTTAAGCAGTACGTTCATACACCAAGATACCGTCAGAGTTAACTCCAACCCAAACAGGCTGGTTGGCCCGGTCGTACCACTTGAGATGGAGCTTGTATGAAAGCTGCGGTTGAAGCTCAGACCGCCAACTATCGGCTTCGTAGAAGAAAGATGTGTGGCTGTTTTCGTCATTACCGATGGGATCAATTTCGGCCGCGACATCAAGGTCACTTTCAGATGTTGCCGTTCCTTTCGCACGACTGCCATAAATCCATATCCTCCGGACAAATGACTTTGTGCAAGCCCATTCTCGAAGTATTTCTGCGGCTGGTTGAAGTTCATCAACGAGTGATGCGTCAAAGCCACAAGTCTGGGGAAGACCGGATGCCGCAGCAGTAATGAAATTCCGTTTACACAAAATTCGGGACACCCTCGTTTTATCGCGTAGCTTACCCTTGAACGAAATCAGTGCTTTTTATTGATGGCACGTACACACTTGTCTCTGACAGTGAAAACCATGTCATAAGCTTTGCGATACTGCTCATCAAGCTTGTTATATTGATTCTCTTCTTTTGATTTGGTTGTTATTGCGACATAGTCTGAAAAGCTCCAAGCACTCGGGAGTTCCTTACCAATGCAACCGCAGAATGGCTCATACCCTACAGCCTTAGCACAGTCAGTTTTCCATTTCCGATCCATTCGAGAGAGGAGTGTTCTTGCCTCAGTAAGCAACTCTGTCACATTCTCCCGCCCTTCCTTTTGCTCGATTTGTTGGATCGTCATATCCTCTTGAGCTATCGCAGATGAAATCGACAGCAATCCGTACAAGCACAAAATCGTGGCCATAAGCAGTTTCATGATAACCCCCTATCTTCTGTTGAATCGCATTTTCCAAGGCCGCCAATTGTTCCCCAAGCGGCACTGGGTCAGCTTCGCAATAACTCAAGCAGCCATTAAATGGCCCCCGGTTCTGTCGCCAATACCAAGCAACAAGTTCTCAACGCTAATATCTTCGTTAATCTCGTCCCAGTGTAGTCCGCTACCCCCGCCGCTGATTTCACAGTGCTCCCGTTGTGCAGGTGTTGCATTCAAAAGACGCGGGAAATAAGCCAACGGCACGCTGAGTTTGCGCCCATCAACAAAGTCCACCCACATCGCATTCGCATCGAAACTTACTGCTTTAGCCAAAGAACTCATGCCATGTCCTTTCTATCAATTGACGATTATCGGCAACTACCTTTGCAAGCTCTTTCAACTCCTGGCTGCTTAAGCCATAACTTTCCGCCACCCTGACTTGTGGCTCGACCCAGAATTTCGCGGTCGCTCCCGCCTTCCTCACATGCACATGCAACGGTTCCCTTGGGTTACCCTCGTTGGAGAAGAAGAATAGCGTGTAGCCTTTGTAACGCAATATAACGGGCATCGTCAATCCCTCTCGTCAATCCGCAGCACCTTAAAAACCACATCCAATCCAAACCCGCGCGAGTGCATGAAGCGCATCTGCTTGGCCTTTTCCTTTTCATCCTGCGGCGCGACACCAAATTTCTTTTTCCACACCTCGCGCGCCGCTTCCAGTTCGCTTTCTTTTAATTCCGGTAAGGCGGCGCTGATCAATTCTTCTGCAATTCCCTTTTGCCGTAACTCATGGGTGATACGTTGTGTTCCAAAACGGCTACGCTTGGCGTGTACCAGTTGCGTGGCCGCGCGTTCATCGGACTGCCAGCCGCGCTTGACCAGCTCATCCAGTACCGCATCTACATTGTCGTCTGGCGTGGCATAGGCCAGCAGCTTGGCGCCTAATTCGGCGCGGCTATACTCACGCCGCGCCAAAAATCGCATCGCGCGGACGCGCAGGCTGGTCTCAGGTTTCTTTGACAAGGACTTTGGATGGCATGCTCTTTGGGGTAGCGGGTTTGGGTGTTTCTGCGGGTTCCGCGTCGCTGTTGATCAGCGCGACGCCGACCGCTTCGCGGATTTTGTTTTCAATTTCGATCGAAATTTCGGGATGTTCTTTCAGGTATTCGCGCGCGTTGTCTTTGCCTTGGCCGATTTTTTCGCCTTTGTAGGCGTACCAGGCACCGGCTTTTTCAATCAGCTTGTGCAGTACGCCCAAGTCTACAATTTCGCCTTCGCGCGAGATGCCTTCACCATACAGGATGTCGAATTCCGCCTGCTTAAAGGGTGGCGCCACTTTGTTTTTGACGACTTTGACGCGGGTTTCGGAGCCTATGACTTCGTCGCCTTTTTTGATCGCGCCGGTGCGGCGGATATCCAGCCGGACCGAGGCATAAAATTTGAGCGCGTTGCCGCCGGTGGTGGTTTCCGGACTACCGAACATGACGCCGATTTTCATGCGTATCTGATTAATGAAGATGACCGTGGTGTTGGAGCGGTTGATGTTGGCGGTGAGTTTGCGCAAGGCTTGCGACATCAGCCGCGCATGCAGGCCCATTTGCGCATCGCCCATTTCGCCTTCGATTTCGGCCTTCGGCGTCAGTGCGGCGACCGAGTCTATGATGACGATGTCCACCGCGGCTGAGCGCACCAGCATATCGACAATTTCCAGCGCCTGTTCGCCGTTGTCCGGTTGCGAGATAAGCAGGTCTTCGACTTTGACGCCGAGCTTTTGCGCATATTGAGGATCAAGCGCGTGTTCGGCATCAATAAAGGCCGCGGTGCCGCCCAGCTTTTGCATCTCGGCGATCACTTGCAGAGTTAGCGTGGTTTTGCCCGAGGATTCCGGGCCGTATATTTCGATCACCCGTCCGCGCGGCAGGCCGCCCACACCCAGCGCGATGTCCAGCCCGAGCGAGCCGGTCGACACGACTTTGATGTCGCGCACGATGTCATGCTCGCCCAGGCGCATGATGGAACCTTTACCGAACTGTTTTTCAATCTGGCTTAATGCTGCGGCGAGTGCCTTGTTTTTGTTGTCATCCATAGTATTCCCCTTCCAAGTAATGAGTGATTATTCCAGGCGGATAAAACCGCATTGTTGAACACTGGATTCCGGCCTTCGCCGAAATGACCAAACTTTGGCTAACGGCTTACTGGGGATTATGGCACATCAATTTGCTGTTGTATAGAACGATCGTTCTTTATGCGATTTGTGACCGTTTACCCAGTATTTCGATTACCCCCTGCAACGCAATGCGCACAGATTCGGCCCTAAATGCAGCACGGTCTCCGGCCAGATGATGTAGCTGCGCCACGCACTGCCCGTCCTTGATGCCCCATGCAAACCACACTGTGCCGACCGGTTTGTCGGGGGTGCCCCCGGTGGGACCGGCGATTCCGCTGACCGACAGCGCCACTTGCGCTCGGCTGTGGCGCAACGCACCCGCCACCATCTCGCGCACTACGGCTTCGCTCACTGCGCCAAAACGTTCCAGCGTAGCGGGAGCCACGCCCAGCATTTCCTGCTTGGCGTTATTGGTGTAGGGAATGAAGCCGCGCTCGAACCACGCAGAACTGCCTCCAATCTCCGTGATGGCCACCGCCACGGCACCACCGGTGCAGGATTCAGCCGTGGCCAGCATCAGGCCATGCGACTTCAAGGCGCTACCGGCTTGTGCGGCCAGAATATCCATTGCCATTTCCTATTGTAGGGGCGTGATTTATCACGCCCTGTTGGCTTGGGCGCAATAAATTGCGCCCCTACTATTATTTTTTTAAGCCGTGCGCCAGGTCAGTCTGAATGTCACTCACCGCTTCCAGCCCCACCGCAATGCGCAGCAAGCCTTCGGTGATACCCGCTGCCGCGCGCGCTTCAGGCGTAATACGCGCATGCGTAGTGGTGGCCGGGTGCGTCAATGTAGTTTTGCTGTCGCCCAGATTGGCAGTAATAGATAACAGGCGCGTACTATCTATGACGCGCCAGGCTGCTTCGCGACCGCCTTTTACCTCGAAAGACACAATGCCACCGCCGGTTTTCTGCTGCTTCATCGCCAGCGCATGTTGCGGATGGGATTTCAGGCCGGGGTAAAATACTCGTGCTACATTGGGCTGTGCTTCGAGCCATTGCGCCATTGCCAGTGCATTTGCGCTGTGCGCGTCCATGCGGATTTTCAGTGTCTCCAGCCCTTTTAAAAATACCCAGGCATTAAATGCGCTCATGGTCGGTCCCGCCGTGCGCAGAAACTGATAAACCGGCTCCATCACTTTCTTGCTGCCCAGCACCGCGCCACCCAGCACGCGGCCTTGCCCGTCAATATATTTGGTGGCGGAATGGATGATGATGTCCGAGCCCAATTCCAGCGGACGCTGCAATATCGGCGTGCAGAAACAGTTATCCACCGCCAGCAACGCGCCACATTTTTTTGCGACCGTGGCAATCGCGGCAATGTCGGATATTTCAGTCAACGGATTAGAGGGCGTCTCCAGAAAAAACAGCCGCGTAGTGGGTCGCACCGCAGCCGTCCATGCGCTGACATCGGTGGCCGAGACGAATGTGGTCTCCACGCCAAAGCGTTTGAATATCGTGCCGAACAGGTTAATTGTTGCGCCGAAAATGCTGCGCGAAGCGACAATATGGTCGCCACTTTTGAGCAAACCCATGCAACAGGCCAGTATCGCCGACATGCCGGAAGCCGTCGCCACACATTGTTCCGCCCCTTCCAGCGCCGCCAGCCGTTCCTCGAACATCGTGACAGTAGGGTTGGTGAATCGCGCATAAATATTGCCCGGCTCCTCGCCAATAAAGCGCGCAGCGGCCTGGGCAGCACTGTTGAACACAAAGCTCG
This sequence comes from Gallionellaceae bacterium, assembly GCA_031400735.1. Taxonomy (GTDB): domain Bacteria; phylum Pseudomonadota; class Gammaproteobacteria; order Burkholderiales; family Gallionellaceae; genus Nitrotoga. The sequence continues at coordinate 27,587 of JANNQM010000087.1, read as the reverse complement.
AGGTCAGGAACATCGCCTCGCTGTGCTCGTTAAACTGGCTGCGTGCCGTACCCGCATGCACGGCCAGCGTTTCTGGCTGATAAGATTCTGTAGACATAGTTACCTCCAAAATAAAAACCCGGAAAGCTTGCGCTAACCAGCGACTTGGCTGTCGTCTTTTGACAGCCTAGCCGATTGGCTATGCAAAGCTAAACCGGGTTTCCCACGCTTTAGCTGAATTTATAATGCGCCCGCAAGCTGCTTCTCATATCGGCGCAGTTGGAAATTAACACCTGCTGCATGGGGCTGTCAACTTTCGTCTGCAACCATCACTCATTCGCCGCCAGGTCGAGATCCATTTGGCCTAGGTCATCTCCCTTATCCGCCTTGCCATTTTCGCGCGCCGTTTCAATTTCATCCAGATATTCCGGCGTAATGTCGCCGGTGATGTACTTCCCATCAAAACACGAGGCATCAAAATATTTAATGGCCGGATTAGCCTTGCGTACGGCAGCTTTCAGGTCGTCCAGATCCTGATAGATCAATCTGTCCGCACCTATTTCGCGGCATATTTCATCGTCGCTACGGCCCGTGGCAATCAGCTCATGGCGCGACGGCATGTCTATGCCATAAACATTGGGAAAGCGCACCGGCGGTGCGGCAGACGCAAAGTATACTTTGCGCGCGCCGGCATCACGCGCCATTTGCACGATCTCGCGGCTGGTTGTGCCGCGCACGATGGAATCATCCACCAGCAGCACATTTTTATCCTTGAATTCGATGCTGATCGCATTCAATTTCTGGCGTACCGATTTTTTGCGCATGGCCTGGCCCGGCATGATGAACGTGCGCCCGATGTAGCGGTTTTTGACAAACCCTTCGCGGAAGGGGATACCCAGGCGATTAGCCAGTTGCAATGCACTGGGACGGCTGGAGTCGGGAATGGGAATGATCACGTCAATATCGTGTTTGGGCCATACGCGGGATATTTTATCGGCCAGGCTCTCACCCATATTCAGCCGCGTTTCGTACACTGAAATTCCGTCTATCACCGAGTCCGGCCGCGCCAGGTAAACGTATTCGAAGATGCACGGATTCAGCGTAGGATTTTCCGAGCACTGCTTGCTGTGCAAATTGCCGTCAAAGTCTATGAACACCGCTTCGCCCGGGGCAATGTCGCGCAGGTATTTGAACCCCAGCGTATCCAGCGCCACGCTTTCCGAGGCCACCAGATATTCGGTGTCCTTGCCGTTTTGCTGGCTGCCCAGTACCAAGGGGCGTATCCCATATACATCGCGGAAGGCCAGCAGGCCATACCCGGCAATCATCGCGACGACCGCATAGGCGCCGCGACAGCGCTTGTGCACACCGGATACCGCATCGAATATATTGTTGATATCGAGCCGGTAGCGCATGGTCGAATTGGCCTGCAGCTCGTGCGCCAGCACATTCAGCAGCACTTCAGAATCAGAACGTGTGTTGACGTGGCGACGGTCTTCCAGGAATAACTCCTGTTGCAGCTGCTCGGTATTGGTCAGGTTGCCGTTGTGGCCCAGTACAATGCCGAACGGCGAATTGACATAAAACGGCTGCGCTTCGTTATGGTCAATCGCAGACCCGGCGGTGGGATAACGCACATGCGCAATACCGGCGTTACCACGCAACGCACGCATATTGCGGGTGCGGAACACGTCGCGCACCAGGCCGTTGCCCTTGTGCAAATGGAAGGTGCTGCCATCCACCGTGGCGATACCCGCCGCATCCTGCCCGCGATGCTGCAACACCAGCAGACCGTCATACAGTATCTGGTTGGCGGAGGTTTGTGCGATGAGTCCTAAGATGCCACACATATTTCAAAAATCCCCATCAATTTTTCAACCCTTCATACACGCGCTGTGCCACGCTATCAGGCAACATCACCAATCCCACCCGGGCAAGTTTTTGCAGGGGGCTGCTTAAAGCCGCATCGCGCCAGAACTCCTGTTGCGGCAACACAGTCATCCCTGCCAGCAGAATCAGCGCCAATATCACCAGCACGCCGCGCAACATGCCAAACAGCGCGCCCAATTGCCGGTCCAGGCTGCCCATCCCGGCCCATTTGATAAATTTTGACAACAGCACCGCTGCAATGCTGGCAACTATCAGGGTGCCCACAAACAGCGCGGCGAAAGCCACCGCAATTTTGGTAGTGGGGTCACCGAACATATCCGGCATGTAAGGCGCCAGATTGAATGCAAACATCCAAGCCAACAAACCCGCCATTACCCAGCCTATCAGGGACACCAGCTCATACACAATTCCGCGCCACCAACCCAGCGCTACCGACACGACGACTATCCCGATAACACCATAATCAAATACGGTCATATTGGGGTGAGTTCTGGATTTATTGTCACCATTTATTGAATCTGGTTGATAACTGGCTTCAACCCCATTCTCTCAAGTTTCTGCAGCACCTTGTTGGCTGCTTCACGCGTGGCATAGGGGCCCGCCCGCACACGCGTTTTGTCGTCGGTTTTTTCAGTGTAGGCCTTGATACCCTGTTTGCTCAGCTTTTTCTGTAACTGGTGAGCCGATTCGGCGTTGCTATAAGCGCCAATCTGCACAACAAAGCTGGCGGGTTTCTCAACAACCTTGGCAGGTAATGGCATTGCAGCTACCGGGCTGCTGGTGGCTGCCACTGGCGGTGCAGCCACTATAGCCGCAGCTGCAACCGACGATACAGCGGGCGTATCAGATATGACGGATGGCACAGGCATTTTGGCTTCCAGCTCGGGCACCTTGTCCTTGTCTGGAATTTGCAATTCAATATCCTGAACGACCTGTTTGGGTTCGCTGTCCAGCAACATGGGCAGCAGCACAACGACTGCGGTGGCCAACGCCACAGCGCCCACCAATCGCCTGCGGGCGCGCCGCTTCAGGTTATTTTCATCATCGGTGTATTGCCTTGCCATCTATATTCCTCCGCGAAATTCCTCTTCTAAATTAAACCTGACTGCGTCGGCTTCGCCTTGCCGTGTTGCAACGGCGACACGTTACTGGCGGCAGCCAGCCGATTGCGGGAGCCGTTGCCTGGCCGTCCCTCCCGCACTAAAGGGCTACGCCCCACCGTGTCGGGACGGCACTTGTACTGTCTGCGGCTCGCCTTCTTGTCATCTTCAATTTAGAAAAGGAATTAGGTAGAGCGCAGACCGCGCGCCCGCATCACTTCCGCTATTGTGTAGAACGAACCAAAGGCAACAATTCTATCATTTTCAGTGGCCTCATTACAGGCATGCTGCAATGCCTCGGTGACGGTTGCAAAGCTCAGCAGTGCATCCGCAACCTGCTCCGCTTCGGCAACCAAAGCCAGTTCCGTAGCCGTAGCACCACGCGGCACAGCCAATCCAGCGACTATCCAGACATCTACCTGCGGTTTGAGCGCACGTATGACACCGGACATATCTTTATCCTTCAGCATCGCTACCACGGCAAAAGTCTTGCGTGCGGGTGGCATGCTGGCTAAATTTTGCGCCAGCGAACCCGCCGCGTGCGGATTGTGTGCGACATCCAGGATCAGTTGCGGACGGCCGGGCACTACCTGGAAGCGCCCCGGCAAAACGACTTCAATCAGGCCGCGACGCACCGCTTGCATGCTTACCGGCAATTTATCCTTAAGCGCATCCAGCGCCGCCAGCGCAGCACAGGCGTTATGCAACTGGTGAGTTCCGCGCAAGGATGGAAAAGGCAAAGCGTTGCGCGCCCCCCTGCTGCCACGGTAATCCCACTGACCGGCCTGCTGCGCAAACGAAAATTCGTGCCCCAATCGCCACAGCTCCGCGCCTAAACGTTGCGCTTCGGTTGCGATCGCGGCAGGCATGTCGTGATCACCGAACACCGCCACCTTGCCCGCGCGGAAAATTCCGGCCTTTTCATAAGCAATCTGCTCGCGCGTAGTGCCCAGATATTCGGTGTGATCAATGTCCACACTGGCCACCACCGCGCAATCGTGATCGAAAATGTTGACTGCATCCAGCCGGCCGCCCAAGCCTACTTCCAGGATAGCCACGTCGATTTTATGCCCGATGAAGCACTGCATTGCAGCAAGGGTACCCAACTCAAAATAGGTTAAGGAAATTTCAGAAAGTCCGTCATTCCCGCGAAGGCGGGAATCCAGTTGTTGCGGTTTGCGCGCCTGCTCAACCATTTCAAACGCCGCGCATAAATCCCCATCGCTGGCCGGTTTTTTTGCGATACGCACGCGCTCGTTGTATTCCAGTAGATGCGGCGAGGTATAGCACCCAACCCGGTAACCCGCCGCATGCAACATGCTTTCCAGCATGGCGCATACCGAACCCTTGCCGTTGGTACCGCCGACTACAATAATAGGGAAATCGGGTTGCAGATTAAGCCGTTGTTTGACCTGCACCACGCGCTCAAGCCCGAGCGCAATGGTTTTGGGGTGCAGGGTTTCGAGGTAAATCAGCCACTCGGCTAACGTAGTAGGCATGTTTTGTAGGGCGGAAAAGCGTAGCGCCTTCCGCCGTATGGTTGGTGTCAGCTTTGGCAGAACGTTTTAATTCACATCCGGCGGATAACGCCTACGGCTCATCCGCCCTACTATTCAGCCTTACGTGGGTTGCCGCTATGGCTGTCCTATAGTTATGCGGCAGCGGCAACCGCCGGTTGCCGGGTTAACAGCGTAATCAGTTTGACCAACTGGTCCCGCATCTGGCGCCTGTCTACTATCATGTCTATCGCGCCATGCGCCAACAAAAATTCGGCGCGCTGAAAACCTTCGGGCAAGGTTTCGCGCACGGTCTGCTCAATCACCCGCGCCCCGGCAAAGCCAATCAGCGCGCCCGGCTCGGCAATCACCACGTCGCCCATAAAGGCGAAACTGGCCGATACGCCGCCCATGGTCGGGTCGGTTAATACCGAAATGAACGGCAGCTTTTCTGCGCTCAATTGGGTCAGCGAGGCGCAAGTCTTGGCCATTTGCATCAGCGATAACAACCCTTCTTGCATACGCGCGCCGCCGCTGGCAGAAAAACACACAAACGGGATTTTTTGTTCGGTGGCGAGTTGCACGCCGCGCACAAAACGCTCGCCCACCACCGAGCCCATTGAGCCGCCCATAAAGCTGAATTCAAATACTGCCGCGACCAGCGGCAAGGTTTGCACACTACCCTGCATCACTACCAGCGCATCGGTCTCGCCGGTCTCGCTCTGCGCAACTGACAAACGTTCGCTGTATTTCCTGCTGTCTTTGAATTTCAGCGTATCCAGCGGCTGCACCTCGTCGCCAACTTCAAACCGCCCCTGGGGATCGAGCAACCAGTCCAGCCGGGTGCGCGCAGTAATCCGGTGATGGTGGTTGCACTTGGGGCAGACACTGTGATTTTTTTCCAGGTCAGAGTAATACAGCACCGCCTGGCAGGACGGACATTTGTGCCACAATCCTTCCGGCACATTTTTTTTGCTCTCTGCCCCCACTTCGCGGCGCTTGATCTTGGGGGGCAATAATTTCTGGAACCAGCTCATTGTGTGCTCTCCTATGATCTCGTAGGTTGGGTTAGCGATTTTTGCGTCTCGTCCCCCAAGGGGGAACCCAACAGCTTTTAATTGATGTTGGGTTACGCGGTACAGCCGCTAATCCAACCTACATTGCTTCCCTCTCCCGGCCTTCGGCCACCCTCTCCCGCAAGCGGGAGAGGGGTTGGGGGAGAGGGCTTTCAGGCTTTATCGACTGCTTGCCGTAATTCTTTAACCAGCTTGCCCACATTGGCCATGACATTTTTTTCGGTCGAGTTCTCAATTTCCTGCACGATGCGGCTGCCCACTACCACACCGTCGCAAAGTTTGGCGACGGCTTGTGCGGTCTGCGCGTCGCGGATGCCGAAGCCGACGCCTATCGGCAACGTGATGTATTTTCTGAGCTGCGGAATTTTCTGCGCGATGTCGCCCAGATCCAGATTCCCGGCACCGGTAACGCCCTTTAGCGAAACATAATAAACATAACCCCGCGCCTGCTTGGCTACGCTGGCAATACGCACATCATCGGTAGTCGGAGCCAGCAGGAATATCGGGTCAATACCGTGCTGCTGCAAATGGCCGAAAGCTTCATGGCTTTCCTCAGGTGGAAAATCCACGGTCAGCACACCATCCACGCCGGTTCTGGCGCAGCGCTGGGCAAAAATTTCCCAGCCCATTGCTTCAATCGGATTGCCATAACCCATTAGCACCAGGGGCGTCGTGTTATCTTTTTTACGGAATGCCGTCACCATATCGAATACATCGCGCAGGCTGACATGGTGTTTCAGCGCGCGCTCGGAAGCGCGTTGTATGGTAGGGCCATCGGCCATCGGATCGGAGAACGGCACGCCCAGTTCGACAATGTCGGCGCCCGCCTCGACCAGCGTGTGCATCAACTGCACCGTGACTTTGGGATCAGGATCGCCAGCGGTGATGAACGGGATCAGCGCCTTGCGTTTTTTTTGTTTGAGTTTTTCAAATGTGATTTGTATGCGGCTCATATTTATTAATCTCTAAAATTCACTTTTGCGGGATGAAATGCAAGAAGCCGCGCAGGGAATGACGAGACATACCGTTTTGGTAGGCGAGGAATGAGCGAGCACGCGACACCGCAGTTCGCCCGCAAAATGAATTTGGATGCGGCTCATAGCGCTATCCCGGATACACGCGCCACCGTCGCCATATCTTTGTCACCGCGCCCGGACAGATTGACCAGCAATATTTTATCCTTGCCCATGCCCGGCGCAATTTTCGCGGCATGGGCCAGTGCGTGGCTGGATTCCAGTGCCGGGATGATGACTTCGAAGTGGCATAAATCATGGAAGGCGCGTAACGCTTCGTCATCGTTGATCGCAACATATTCGGCGCGTGCGCTGTCTTTCAGCCAGCTGTGTTCCGGACCTACTCCAGGATAATCCAAGCCAGCGGAAATGGAATGGGTTTCGATGATCTGGCCATTCTCATCCTGCATCAAATAAGTGCGGTTGCCGTGCAGCACGCCTACTTTGCTGTTGGCGGTCAGAGGTGCGGCGTGTTGTCCTGAATCCAGACCATGCCCGCCTGCCTCTACGCCAATCAACTTCACACCCGGCATATCAATATAAGAATAAAACACGCCCATCGCATTGGAGCCGCCGCCGACGCAGGCAATCACCGCATCCGGCTGCCGCCCGGCTATTTCCGGCATCTGCACGATGCATTCCTTGCCGACCACGGAATTAAAATCACGCACCATCATCGTGTAAGGATGCGGTCCGGCGACCGTGCCTATGATATAAAACGTGTTGGATATATTGGTCACCCAGTCGCGCATGGCTTCGTTGAGCGCGTCCTTGAGTGTTTTAGAACCACTTTCCACCGGCACCACGGTCGCACCCAGCAGTTTCATGCGGTAGACATTTTGCGCCTGGCGCTGCATGTCTTCCGAACCCATGTACACCACGCATTCCATGCCATAACGCGCGGCCACGGTGGCGGTAGCTACACCATGCTGCCCGGCACCGGTCTCGGCAATCACGCGCGGCTTGCCCATGCGCTTGGCCAGTAACGCCTGACCGACCGTGTTGTTAACCTTGTGCGCGCCGGTGTGGTTAAGGTCTTCACGTTTCAGATAGATTTGCGCGCCGCCCAGTTGTTGTGACCAGCGTTTGGCGTGGTAAACCGGGCTGGGACGGCCAACGAAATGCTTGAGATCATCGTTCAGCTCGGCGATGAATTCAGGGTCGTGGCGGTATTTTTCGTAAGCTGCGTTTAATTCCTGCAACGCGCCCATCAAGGTTTCAGCGACGTAAATGCCGCCGTAAGGGCCGAAGTGGCCGGTGCTATCGGGATAGTGATATGTCAACGTTTATAACCTCTTGGATAAATGCAGCAATCTTGGCTGCATCCTTGATTCCTTTGCTTGCCTCAACCCCGCTCGATACATCTACCGCATACGGGCGTACTTGTTTGATCGCTTGGGCTACGTTGTCTGCATTCAGGCCGCCCGACAGAATCACCGGCAATGGCAATTTTTGCGGTATCAGGCTCCAGTCGAAAGAAGTGCCGGTACCGCCATGCGTACCTTCGACATAGGCGTCCAGCAATAACCCCTGCGCGCTTGTATAGCTCGCCGCGCATTGTAGCAAATCTACCCCCGGCCTGACGCGCACAGCTTTCCAGTAGGGCCGCCCGAATTGGGCGCAAAACTGCTCATCCTCTTCACCGTGGAATTGCAGTATGTCCAGCGCGGCCAGATGCATGGAGTTGCGCACCAGTTGCACATCCGGATTAACAAAAAGGCCTACGCGTGCCAGAGACAACGGTATCTCGGCAGCAAGCCGGGACGCTTTTTGCGGCGTAAGGTAACGCGGGCTGTGTGCATAGAACACCAGCCCAATCATCTGCGCGCCGCTATTGGCTGCGGCCAGCGCATCCTGGGCGCGGGTGATGCCGCATATCTTGATACGAGTCATAGGGAATTTTAATTCCGTTGCTGAATTAAACCTGACTGCGTCGGCTTTAATTTGGCAACGGAATATGCTGTGGTATATCGCATTGTAAATCATTCGACTTATGTTCGGTATCGAACAGAAATATATGACCGGTAGAGCACATACTGCCCTTACCGTTGATTGGGACGGGATTTGCAACCATTTTTTTGATGGGGGTTAAAATGAAAGAAATTACTTTGAGTGAATTGGTCACCGATACCTTGCATGATTTTTTTTATGGCGGCATGACTGCTGAGGAACACATGGAGGAGGACGACGAAAAACTGGAAGACCTGCATGTATATCTGGCAAGGCATGATTCAGAAAGGTCGGCTACCCCTTCCACACATTGATGTACCGCAACAACTGTAACGGGAAAATGCGGCATTATCTTGCCAACCCGCCTGAGGTTGACGGACTCAATTGTGGTAAGCCCCACTTGGCTTCGTACTGAATACGCAGCAAGTACAAACCGTCCGGCGCAAAAGTCGGAGCGGCAAAATTACGGTTGCGACTTTCCAGCACTTCTCCCATCCATTGCGGTGGATACTTCCCTTTGCCTACATACACCAGACTACCGACAATATTGCGCACCATATGCTGCAAAAATGCATCGGCCGTTAAATAAAAAATCAGCACGTCGCCTTGCTGCTGAATTTCTATTTTTGCCAGATTTTTGACCGGCGATTTGGCCTGACATTCTGCGGAACGAAAAGCGCTGAAATCGTGCCTTCCCAACAAATACCCTGCCGCCTTGCTCATCTGCTCTACCGCCAGTGGAGCATGGAACCAGCCTGCCTTGCCCTGATATAACGCGCTGCGTACCGGTCGGTTAATCAGCACGTAATAGTAGCTGCGGGCCTGGGCAGCAAAGCGCGCGTGAAATTCGTCCGGCACCGGATGTGCCCACAATACCGCAATACTGGATGGCAGCAATGCATTAACGCCGCGTACCCAGGCAGAAAGCGGCCGTTCCGTATCGGTATCAAAATGTATGACCTGCTCCACAGCATGCACGCCACTGTCCGTGCGCCCCGCAGCAGTGACCGAAATTGGTTCGCAGGCAATACTGCTCAACGCCGCCTGCAATGCATCCTGTACGGTACGCCCCCCGGCCTGGCTTTGCCAGCCAAAAAACAGGCTGCCATCATATTCCACACCTAAAGCAATTCTCATCGAGCAATGCATTTAACAAAAGACCCACAACAGTAACACCCCGCCCAGGCAGGCGAGCAAGCCATCGCGCAGCGTCAGCGGGGAGGCTTGCAATTCAATACTGTGCTGCTTGGCATCCACCTGCACCATCATTTGCTCCACGCTCGCGCGCCAATTGGCGGCAGTATCCCGTATTGCGGATTCGGCATAGTGCAAAGTCAGCGCCAGGCGTACCGCTGCCCGCGCACGCGAAACCCCGAGGTAACGCAGTGGATAACCCAACGCATAAAGCCCGCCTATCAATTGCTGTTGAGATAACATATTGAGCACGACCGACAGGGCCGCCAACGCAAACGCCAAACGACTCAACTGCAGCAGGCCAGCGTAAATTCCTTCATGGGTGGGGCTGTATTGAGCCAGCGACGGCCACACTGCCGCCCCCGGTGTGGCAAAGGCATAAATAAACAGCAGCGACAGCATGATCCAGCTGGTGCGGCGCAACAGCGTACGTAACTGGTGAGCGGCGACAACATAGGCCGTAACCATCAATGGTATTCCGGCTAATAATGACGCCTCCGCAGTCAATGATTGCATGGCCACAGTAAAGAAAATCCACAGCAGGATGAGTACGGCTGGATGCACTGATTGTGCTTGAGGGATTTTTAAGATTGCCATTTTTATCCGCAGAAATGGATAAGGCCAGTGTATGGGCGCCTCTAAAAATTCAAAATCCTGATGGCACTACTAGCCATTCCACTAGGTTGTCAAAAAACGGCAACCAAGTGGCTGGTTATAAGCGAGACAAGGCGCAAGCACCCGAAGGGTGGGAGCAACGCCGTATCTCGACGGAGTTTGGATTTTTAGAGGTGCCCTTATCCCAGTTGTTGCATCAAGGCATTGGCAGCTGCGCGCTGCTCATCATCTCCATCCCGCACGACCTCTTCCAGTATTTCACGCGCACCTGCTGCATCGCCCATTTCCTTGTAAGCGCTGGCCAGATCGAGTTTGGTAGCCACATCCTGCCAGTTCGCATCCTTACCGTCTGCCGCAGCAGTAGCGCCTGACGCAGCAGCAGGTTCGTTCAGGTTAAGGCTGATCTCGGTAAAATTAATTTCCATCGGCGGCTTGCTCGGCGCTGGCGGAGGCGGCGGTGCAAACTTCTCGATGCCGGGTATATCCAGAGCAAATGACAGGTCGTCATCCGGCTTTACTCCTTCATCTTTTTTCGCCTCTTCTTTTGGTGCCGCAGCAACGGCTTCATGCCCGGCAGTCACATCAAAGATCAAGTCATCCATTTGTGTGGCAGACGGCTCGACAGCTTCCGTATTCAACGCTGCCGCAGGGCGTGAACCTGTGACGTCGAAATCCATCGGTGCATTCATGATCAATGTGCTGTCATGCTGCGGCTCAACGACCGACGTAGGTACTTTCGCAGTGGCCAGGCCCAGATCGAAATCCATTGCGGCGGGCTGTTTTTTGGGAATGCCCACATCAAAAATAACTTCGGTGTCCTTGCTATCTTTTGCATCCTTGGCCGCCACCGGCGCAGCTGACGAGCTGCTGTCTGCGCCATACATCGGATTATTGGGTTCGAGTTTAAGCCCCATTTTGGCTGCCTGCTCCCAAGCCTTGGTGTCACCTGATTTTTGCAGCTGGCTGGCAATAGCCGAGAAGGCCGCCACATCCCTGCGGTTCAAATAGATGGATAACAGCTTGAGATGAATTTGATGGTTCGCCGGGTTCTTGGCCAGCGCGTCTTTCAGTATCTCCTCTGCTTGTTCATCCCGGCCAAAATTCAGGAACAGGTCAGCCTCGCTGATCGGATCAACATCATCGGTAGCTGCCTTGTTGGTACTCCCGGCATCCACCATGGTCGTGGTGAAATCACCAGTGTCTGGAGAAGGTGCTATCGGAGCGGCAATGCGCCCTGAAGCGCTGCCTATGTCTTCATCGGACGAATCGGATTTGCCTTTGCCCTTGGTCCGCCGCTTCCACCACACAGCAAGACCGCCCAACAACAGCAAGGCAGCCACGGCAACCAAATAAAGCGGCTCACCCAGCAACTGATCCAGCAGGGAAGGCGCAGTTTGTGTTTTTATCTTGGGGCTTGCCGTAGCCACTGCACTGGCTGCCTGTACACCACTGGCAGCATTGACGGAACTGGCAGCGCCCGCTGCCGCAGTTGCCGATGCAGCAGACATTTTTGGCAGCGCTCCCAGCTTGTCGGTTTTAGCCTGGTTGGTGTTGGGTTGGTTTTTCAGTTCGATCAGCCGTTGCATGGCCGCGATGTTTTTTTCCAGCAGGGCTGCCCGCGCTTTATTTTCTTCTATCGCCTTGCTTTGGGCGATGGCTTCTTCCTGCTGGGCATTGATTTTATCCTGCGCGCTTTTTGTTGCCTTGCCTGCACCAGTTGTTTTGTCGCCCGGCGCTTCACCCTTGGATAACCTTACCACTTCCTTGGGCGCTTCTTTTGGGGCGGGCGTTTGGTCGCTAACTGTGGCGCTGACTCTTCCCGAAGCTTCCTGGCTGGGGCTGGCCTCTTTCGCTGCCGAACTGGCTGCCGCCAGCCGTTGGCGGTAAGCATTCCAATCCGCAGTTTGGGTACGGATTTCTTTGACTGCCTGCTTATGCGATAGTTGTTCTAGTTCCAATTGGTCGGGTATGCGCAGAATTTGACCGGTGCGCAAACGATTCATGTTTTTGCCGACAAAGGCTTGCTGGTTGGCGCGGTACAACGCTACCAGCATTTGCTCCAGGCTGATTTCTGACAGGTTGGCATCGGCAGTTTTGGCCTGGCTGGCAATTTGATACAGGGTATCGCCACGTTTGACGGTAATCGGGCCGGACGCAACATTGCTGCTCGCTGCCGGTGTTTCTTCAGCTTTAGGCGGCGCAGTCTCCAGTGCCAGTGTCGGCGGTACGCTCTCTTCTTCAGCCGACTCAGGGGTTGCCGGAATGGTGTCCGCTATGATCTCGCTGGTTACGCCCTGCTCAGCCGCAGAATCTTCCGCAGGAATCTGGACAACATCGTCGGTTACGTCAGGTTCCACCGGCTTGACTTCGGCTGCTTTTGGCAAGTCGGCGGCATAGCCTGGTGGATCAAGCAGGAAGGTGTATTCGCGTAACAATTTGCCGGATGGCCAGCTCAATTCCACTAACAGCGTGACGAATGGCTCGTTGATCGGCTGCAGCGATGTGATGACCAGATAAGGCTGGTCATTGTTGGCATGGGTAGCAATCTGGAATTTTAACTGCGGTAAACTATAGGGATAATCTATGCCGGCAGCTTTAAACATTTCGGGAGAAGCAAGGCGCACTGACAGGCTGTTTGTTTCCGCCTTGCTCGCCGTTTCCAGTTCGATTTCCAGTTTCAGCGGCTCTCCCAAGGCCGTGGTCAGGTTTATTCCACCCATCCCCACCGCACAGACCCACCCAGACATCGATAAACCGGCAACAATACCTAATGCTTTGACAAGTGATTTCAGCACGCAGGCCCCTTTAATATTTATTCCTACACAATCAACATAACATCATGATGTTATACACACAAGCTAAAAATATACCTTAACAGGCTATGAAATACCACTGAGCATGCCAAAACTGAGTTGAAAAACGTGTCCAGCTTGCTGGTGTATATTTTTTAGTGCAAGTATTTTTCGATCAGAATTTCTGCAATCTGTATGCTGTTGAGTGCCGCTCCCTTGCGCACATTATCACTCACCACCCATAAATTCAAACCGCGCGGATGCGAAATGTCCTCGCGGATACGTCCGACAAAAGTAGCATCCTGCCCCGCCGCTTCAATGGCAGTGGGGTAACCCCCCGGCGCATGCTTGTCCAATACCTGCACGCCCGGCGCTTTTTCCAGCAACGCGCGTGCTTCAGCTGCGCTGATTTTTTTGCGCGTCTCTACATGCACTGCCTCAGAATGCCCATAGAACACCGGCACACGTACTGCGGTCGGGTTCACCATGATGCTGTCGTCTTCCATGATCTTGCGGGTTTCCCACACCATTTTCATTTCTTCCTTGGTGTAGCCATTGTCCAGAAACACATCAATATGCGGCAGCACATTAAATGCAATGCGCTTGGGATAAACCTCCACCACGATATCCTGGTGGTTAAACAATGCGCGGGTCTGCGCCGCCAGTTCATCAATCGCTTCCTTGCCGGTGCCGGAAACAGCCTGGTAGGTGGCAACGTTGATGCGCGCGATGCCGACCGCATCATGGATAGGCTTTAATGCCACCAGCATCTGTATCGTCGAGCAATTCGGATTGGCAATAATGCCGCGATTTTTATATTGCGCAATCGCATGCGGATTCACTTCTGGCACCACCAGCGGAATATCATCGTCATAGCGGAAATGCGCGGTGTTATCAATCACCACGCAACCCGCTGCCGCCGCAATCGGCGCGTATTTTTCGGACACACTGCCGCCTGCGGAAAACAGCCCGATTTGGGCCTTGGAAAAATCAAAACCCTCCACATCCAGCACGGTCATTTCGCGGCCCTGAAAGGTCACGGTTGAACCGGCAGAGCGACTGGAAGCCAGCGGATATAAATTCCGAACCGGAAATTTACGCTGTTCCAGAATGGACAGCATCGCCTCGCCAACCGCACCGGTTGCGCCTAATATGCATACGTCGTATTGCTTGCTCATTTTTCTCTCTTCTCAAATATGTAGGTGGGATTTATCCCGACGCAGTTTGTCGGGCTGAAGCCCGACCTACAGCGCAGCTACTACCGCATCGCCCATCGCATCGGTACCTACCTTTTGCTTTCCAGCTTCGGCAATATCCGCAGTACGCAAACCCAGTTGCAGCGTCTTGCGCACCGCATTCTCAATGCGCAGTGCGATATCCTCGCGCGCAAAGGTGTAACGCATCATCATCGCCACCGACAAAATGGTGGCCAGCGGGTTGGCAATGTTCTTGCCAGCAATGTCCGGTGCCGAGCCGTGGCACGGTTCGAACAAGCCCTTGTTATTTGCGTCCAGCGAAGCAGATGGCAGCATGCCAATGGAGCCGGTCAGCATGGACGCCTCATCGGAAAGAATGTCACCGAAAATATTGCCGGTCACAATCACGTCAAACTGTTTGGGCGCGCGCACCAGTTGCATCGCGGCATTATCCACATACATGTGCGACAACGCGACCTGCGGATATTCCCTGGCCACTTCAGTCACCACTTCGCGCCATAACATGCTGGTGTCCAGCACATTGGCCTTGTCCACCGAGCACACTCGCTTATTGCGCTTCATCGCAATCTGGAAACCGACATGCGCCACACGGCGGATTTCGGATTCGCTGTACAACATCGTATCAAACCCTTGCCGCTCGCCGCTTTCCAGTGCACGTATGCCGCGCGGCTGGCCGAAATAAATATCGCCAGTCAGTTCGCGCAAAATCATGATGTCCAGGCCCGCCACCACTTCTGGCCGCAATGTCGACGCGCTGGCCAATTCCGGGTAAAGCATAGCCGGGCGCAGATTGGCGAACAGCCCCAACCCTTTACGGATGCGCAACAGACCTTGCTCAGGACGCATCGCGCGCGGCAAGTTATCGTACTGATAGCCGCCCACTGCCCCCAGCAACACCGCATCTGAATTCTGGGCCAGCTTCAGCGTGGCCTGCGGCAACGGGTCTTTGGCCGCATCATAGCCTGCACCTCCGATAGCGGCATATTCCAGTTCAATTTTTAAACCCTCGCGGCGCAAGGCTTCTAGAACCTTTACCGCCTGGGCCACAATTTCCGGGCCGATTCCATCGCCCGGCAAGACTGCAATTTTCATTCTAGACTTTCAATTTAAATCAAAACCTACCACAGAGACACAGAGGCACAGAGAAAGGCAATGCCAAAATAAAAGGCCGTGCATCCTTAAATGTGCAAGAAGCTAAACATAAATGTGTAATTCTTTTGAGTTGGATTCTCTCTGTGTCTATGTGTCTCTGTGGTAAATCTCTAACCAAACAGCCAAGGTTGCGCAGCGCGGTATTTCGTCTCGAATGCCTTGATTTCGTCCACATGCTGCAACGTCAGCCCAATGTCATCCAGGCCATTTAACAAACAATGCTTGCGGAAGGCCTCTACCTCAAATTTATATACGGTGCCATCTGCTGCGCTGATAGTTTGCTGCTCCAGATCCACCACCAGCTTGTATCCCACCTGCGCCTCTGCCGCCTTGAACAATGCAGCCACTTGTTGTGCATCGAGGCGAATGGGCAGCAAGCCATTCTTGAAGCAGTTATTGAAAAAAATATCGGCGAAACTGGGCGCGATTATCGCGCGGAATCCATAATCTTCCAGCGCCCACGGCGCATGCTCGCGCGAGGAACCGCAGCCGAAATTTTCCCGCGCCAGCAAAATCTGCGCGCCTTTATAGCGTGGCTGGTTCAGCACAAAATCCGGGTTGGGTTGGCGTGTGGTGTTATCCATTCCGGGCTCGCCATGATCCAGATAACGCCACTCATCAAACAGATTCTGGCCAAACCCGGAACGCTTGATCGATTTCAGGAATTGCTTGGGGATGATCGCGTCGGTGTCCACGTTGGCCCGGTCCAGCGGCGCAACCAGCCCATTCAGCACAGTAAATTTCTGCATTACTCCTGACCCGCCTCTTCCAGTTTTTCGCCGGTTTTTTTCAATCCTTTGCCGACCCACTCAGTTCCTTTTTTGACGCCCTTGACCACGGCCTTGCCGCCTTTTTTGATACCCTTGGCTGCTGCCTCGGCCCCTTTTTTGATGCCGCGACCGGCCGCTTCGCCGCCTTTTTTAATCCCATCGCCTGCGCGTTCTACTACGCTGTCATCGGTGCTTTTTGTTGTTTTTTCCTGATCCACACCTGTGCTGCCATCGGCAAATGCGATGTGACTCGCTCCCAATGACATGATGCTCAGCACCATTAAAATACTTGTCATTTTCTTCATGTCCATTCCTTTCCTTTCACCATTTTCTGACATCGACAAAATGCCCGGCAATCGCCGCTGCCGCCGCCATGGCCGGACTGACTAAATGAGTACGGCCTCCCGCCCCCTGTCGTCCTTCGAAATTGCGGTTGGAAGTCGAAGCGCAACGTTCACCCGGCTCCAGCTTGTCATCGTTCATGGCTAAACACATCGAAAAACCCGGCTCGCGCCATTCAAAACCGGCTGCAATAAAAATTTTGTCCAGGCCTTCGCCTTCCGCCTGTTTTTTTACCAGGCCGGAACCCGGTACTACCATTGCCAATTTGACATTGGCCGCGATATGTTTGCCACGCACGACATCAGCCGCAATGCGCAAGTCTTCTATGCGTGAATTGGTGCACGAGCCGATGAAAACCTTGTCAATATTAATATCGGTCATAGGCGTATTGGGCTGCAAACCCATATATTTCAGCGAACGCTCGATACTGCTGCGTTTGGTCGGGTCCATTTCGCGCGCCGGATCGGGCACCTGCCCTTCCACTGCCACCACCATTTCCGGTGATGTTCCCCAGGTCACTTGCGGTACAATTGCAGCAGCGTCCAGACGCACAACCTTGTCAAACTGCGCGCCGTCATCGCTGCGCAATGTGCGCCAGTAAGCGACGGCCTTGTCCCACATTGCCCCTTGCGGCGCAAACGGGCGGCCCTTGAGGTAATTAATCGTGGTATCGTCCACCGCAATCATGCCGGCCCGTGCGCCCGCTTCGATCGACATATTGCATACTGTCATGCGCCCTTCCATCGACAGGCTGCGTATCGCGCTACCAGCAAATTCAATGGCATGCCCGGTGCCACCTGCCGTGCCTATTTTGCCGATGACGGCTAACGCCACATCCTTGGCCGACACACCTTTGCCCAAATTACCTTCCACCACGATTTGCATCGCTTTGGCTTTTTTAATCAACAGGCATTGCGTGGCCATCACATGCTCCACTTCGGATGTGCCTATGCCGAATGCCAGTGCGGCGAACGCACCGTGCGTGCTGGTATGCGAATCCCCGCACACCACGGTCATACCCGGCAAGGTCGCGCCTTGCTCCGGGCCGATTACATGCACAATCCCCTGGCGCATATCGGCCATCTTGAATTCGGTGATGCCCCATTCCGCGCAATTCTGGTCCAGCGTGTCGACCTGCAAACGCGAAATCGGATCGGCAATACCCTGAGCGCGCCCGGTCGTCGGCACATTGTGGTCGGCTACCGCCAGCATCGAAGCGATGCGCCACGGACGGCGCCCGGCCAGGCGCAATCCCTCGAATGCCTGCGGACTGGTTACTTCATGCACCAGATGGCGGTCGATATAAAGCAATGCCGTGCCGTCCGCTTCCTGGCGAACTACGTGGGCTTGCCAAAGTTTGTCGTATAAAGTTTTTGCGCTCATTGCTGTATCAGGTTGAGCGCGCGATTATGCCACAACAGGAACAGCCTGGCAGCTTGTGCGTTTGCATGGTGCGGGCAATATAGCCCGATGGGGAGTGTAAAACTAGACCGGTGGCTTTTTTAAATCGGGAAGTTCCTGCCATACGTCAGTAGCCTGGCCCGGCGGCCTTTTGATTTGCTTGTCGTAAATCAGGCTCAGGTTGAAAATTTCCATTGCAGCTTCCGGCGGAAAGCCCTTGCGCTTGCCATCGCGCGTGTTCATCATCAGCTCGGTAAAGTACTTTTCCATGGTTGGAAATTTCCACAGCTCAATAATTCTGGTAAAGACATGCGGAAAATTCTTTTCCAAAGTGTGCGGATATTTATCCTCGGCACCGTTTAACAACTGCAGCATTTTCTGATTCATTTTTTTCCTATGTGCTCCAGATTGATCGTGCATTAAAAGCCAAGTACCGGAAAAATGCAATCCCATCCCGCCCTGCCGGCGCTAATGTTCCACTTCCGGTTGCGCTATGGGCGGGGCCGTATCCTGCCGCAGCAGGTCGATTGTATCCGCCTCAAACAAGGATTTTAATTGTTGAGTGGCCAGCTGCGCATTCTGTATCAGCTGCGCTTCATCGTGATGGACCGCCTGTTGTATCTCTATCAAGTCCTCATCATGCTTCCGGAACAGGGATACCGCGCGTTCTGCTGCCGGTATGCTGAAACCCAGATTAAGCAGCGCTTGCTGGGCCAGCGCAATGCTGGACAAAAAAGTTTCGCGGTAGATCATCGTAATGCCCAGGTCACGCAACTGGAAATAATGAGTACGGTTGCGCGCGCGTGCCAATATGGGCAGGTCAGGAAAATGCTGGCGTACCAGCGTGGCAGCTTTTACCGACGCGGCGATATCGTCAATGGCCAATACAAACAATTTGGCCTCATTGGTTTTGGCCGATAGCAGCAGGTCCAGCCGGGTGGCGTCGCCAAAATAAATCTTGCTGCCAAAACGGCGCACAAAATCTACTTGCTGGTAATTTATCTCCAGTGCGGTAAACGGAATGCCGCACATCCTCAAAATGCGCGACACAACCTGTCCCACGCGGCCGAATCCGGCAATGATCACCGGATTGGCCGGGCCATCTATTACATCGTATTCGGGTTCACTTTTGCGTTCCAGCCAGCGCGACATCAGGCGTTCATGCGTGACTATCAGCAAGGGTGCCAGCAGCATGGAAACAGTCACGGCCATGATCAACAGCTGTGATGCGGCCACATCCAATATACCCAATCCCGTTGCCGCTGCGAACAATACAAACGCAAATTCGCCGCCTTGCGCCAATGCCACAGCCAGTTGCTGGGCGGTATGGTTAGGCGTGCCGCTGGCGCGGGAAATGGCATACATGATTACAAACTTGATTACCATCATGCCCAGCGCCAGTCCGAACAGCATCAGCGGCGCGCTCCACAACAAGGTCAGGTTGGCACTCATGCCGACCGCCATGAAAAACAGGCCCAGCAGCAAACCTTTAAATGGCTCGATGTCCGCTTCCAGCTCGTGGCGGAATTCAGAATCCGCCAGCAACACCCCGGCCAGGAAAGCACCCAGCGACATCGACAATCCTATCTTTTCCATGATCAAGGCCGTGCCTATTACCAGCAACAACGCAGCGGCAGTAAAAACTTCCTGACTTCGGTTGTGCGCGATGAATTTGAGCAGGGGACGGATCACCAGGCGGCTGCCTGCTATCAGTACCGCAATGATTGCCACCCCCTTTGCCGCGCCCAGCCACTGGTTTCCCCCTTGCCCCGGTACGGCAACGGCCAGCAACGGCAACAGTGCCAGCATCGGTATCACCGCCAGATCCTGAAATAACAGCACCGCAAATGACTCACGTCCATGCCGCGTCAATAATTGTTTGCGCTCGGCCAGAAAAGACATCACCAATGCAGTGGACGACATTGCACACCCAAAACCGATGATCAGCGCCGCCTGCCAGGTAAAGCCGGCCGCGATGGCCAGCAAACCCGCCACTACGCTGGTCACCACCACTTGCGCGCCACCCAGCCCGAAAACCGAATTGCGCAGCGTCCACAGACGCCGCGGTTCCAGTTCCAGCCCGATCAGGAACAGCAATAACACCACGCCAAATTCGGAAAATTCCAGCGTAGATTCTACTTCGCCTATGATGCCCATCCCCCATGGCCCTATCATCATGCCCGAGGCGAGGTAACCCAGCACCGCACCCAGTTTCAGGCGCTGGAAAATAGGGACAATCAGCACTGCAGCGAGCAGGAAAATGGCGACTTGTTCTAGCAGGTGCATAGGTGTGAGGGGTTAGTGTCGATTGGGCGGGGCGGTCACCGTTTGCTACAGGTGATCATGACAGCCTTATCGTTATTTTTCAGCAATTATCTTCAGGTTGGCCAGCCCCGCCTCGAAATCCTTGCCAACCATGCTATCCATGCTGACAAATACCTGCATCAGCTTGGACATGAACGGCGCTGGGCCAACCATCGCCCAAGTGAGATCAGTGCTATTGCCTTGGGGTTGTAAAGTGAATTCCGCAGTATTGTGCGCTTCGAATGGGGATAAAAAATCCAGCTTGATCACGATAAGGGAAGTTGGGGTGGATTCGATGATTTCCATGCGCCCCTTGCCGACTTTATTGTTGCCTTCCCACCCGTATATTGCGCCCTTGCCTGTGGCTGCGCCGCTATGCATTTTTTTCATCGCCGGATCCATTTTCTCCCACGGGGACCACGCGGGCCACTGGTTAAAGTCGTTGATCAGCGCAAATATCTTTTCCGGCGGCGCTTGGATGCTAGTCGAGCGTTGAACGCGGAAAGTGTCAGGTTGGGTTGCAGCAATAATAATTATCGCGGCCAGCAGAACTGCAATGACAAGGGCAATTTTCCGCAACATTTCCTGCCTCCGATTTTTCAGAAACGCATCATATAACTGATGGAGTACTGATTACTGGTGTAGCTTGATGCCGCCGTATATCCCGCCAATATCGAAGCGATGTCATAATCCAGCGAAGAGCGGATGCGCCGCCAGGAAAAGTCGAAGGAGTCGCGTGGCCCCAGACCGATGTTATATCCCACGGTAGCCAGTGCGGTGGAACCATCCAGCCGGTAAGTAAACAACGTGGCGTCAGCGAAAGCGTCATCCTGTACCCAAACATTGGCGCTGTATATGCCGGGCGATGCCGCTGTAGTCACCACATCCCCGCGGCGATATTCCCCACCCAGATAGAGTGTGCCCATGGCGCTTAATTCATAATCCAGATTCAGCCGCACTGCATTATCGCTATGGTCGAACACCGCATTCTTGCCATTGCGACGGTTATGCGCCAGCGCGCCGAACAAGCGCATGCGGTCGGTAAGCGGTTGCCGCATGGATAGCCCAGCGGAGTAACGGTAGCCGTCGCGCAACGCGGATTTGTATTGGTCGGCAAAAGTACGCAGGAACACGCCCCAGGTTGGGGAGCTGAAGTGGGCCGAGCTGCGATATTGCAGTTCGCCTTGGACACCCCCAGAGAGGCGGCTGAGCCCGTCATAGCGGTGAAATCTTTCACCCGCCACAGACCCGGTAAGCAACATCCGCATATGGTCAGTCAGCAGAAACGCCGCTGTCTTTCCAAAGTTCACCCCATACGAACTGTCCAATAATTTGCTGTCGTTTGAGCGCGTCACATTATCATCAAATGTGTAACTCGCCTCGGCCTGGATGCCGCTCAACGGTGAGAACGGCATTATTGCAACGTGCTCCCCGTTGAAATCTTTGGCGAACTGCAATAACACTGCATAGTCGGTATCTTTAGAGAAGGTATGCAATATCTGGTAGTCAACGCCGAACTTCGCGCCATTGCGCATCAAGAAATCGTTGCCCACCCCCAGTATCAGGGCATTGCGTTCAACCGGGCCGCTCGGAATGGCGTAAGACGCCGCGCCTGGCGGGCTGGCGTAGGCGACCGAGGCCTGACGTTCGTCCTCAAAATTGTGCTGGTATTCTGCGCGGATACGCGGGGCGGCAAAACCAAAACGGGTGGCATGCACCGACTCGGCACGCACGCCCAGCGCGCCTTGCAGCGAAGTAAAACTTTGGCTTGCATAACTCAGGGCCAACGTTCCGGCGCCAGATTCGGTGCCTTGTTTCAACTTGTGCCGGGCATAATCGACCCGTGCGTAAGGCGACACCAACAACCCGCCGTCACGGTATTCATAGCCGGTAGCAACGGATCCGAATAGTTGCTGGCCATCGCGGTCGCTGCGGGCATAGTCACTGGCCGCAGACACATAACGTTGGGTTTCGAATTTGAGCGAACCCGCCCCTATCATGCCATCCACAAAAATTTTCTGGCCCGGATGGTAGCTGCCGTACCCGGCGATGGAATAGCCTTTGGCACGGTTTTGCGAACCATCACTGCCAATATCGGTGTTGTCGCGCGCCAGGCCGATGCCCACACCCAATGCAGTTTGATCGCTGGCCCTATGGTCATAGCCTATACTGATGCCATCGCTGCTGAACCTGAAGCCGTTGCGGCTGGCGGTGGCGTCGCGCCGGCCGAAATTTGCCGTACCCGCTCCCCACAAACCGGTAGATGCCGGCATCCCGCCCGCGCCTTGATCGGTTAAGTTAGCCAGATTGACTGATTGCGTGGTGATCAACGAAACCGCTTCATGGATCAGCACGCCCGCAGGGGCTCCGGCATTAAGGTTGATGGAAGTAGTCGTACCTGTAGCTGTGCCGTGCAAGGATTCCATGCGGTGCTGGAAATTCACTATTTGCGTCCTGGAAAAACGCTGGGCTGACTCGGTCTGGGCGGCCAGTGAGGCAGCTACGGTTGCATCCTGTGTTAAATCAGGATACCCGGTGATGCCTATCAAAGGAATGATGCGGGTGATGGACGTGGTCTGGACTGCCAGGGTTGCGGACTTTGATCCGGTAGAAGTTGGATTAAAGGTGACAGTGATCGTACATGAGTTGATGATCTGCGCCTGGTTATTGCCATCATGCACCAGACTGGGAGCGCCCACCGTGCAGGTGCCCCCGCTTATCCCGAACTCTGCCGCGTTGGCGCCCCCCAGCGTCATCGCATCCAATGTTGCTTGAGTGGTGGGGGTGCCAAGAACAGCCGCGACAAGAATAGTCCGATCTGCGCTCGTCGTACCTGCCGGCTGACTGCCAAAATTCAAAGGCGCCGACGTAACAGGCGTGCCATGGGCGGGCGCGACAAGGGGATTAATTGACACAGCGATACATTGCTGCTGAGTGCCACACTCGGCATATGCCGGGGCGGAAATAACAAGCGCGGCAAGCATAAGCCCGCCCAGTAAAAAAGATAGCTTCGGACAGGACAATCGCGGATGAATCATGGCAGCCCCCCAAATAATAATTTAAGCTGTACTTAAGAAGTTTCTATCAATAATCACGCCGTGGCGCGTTGTAATCGTCCATAGCAAACACAAACGGCGGCGTGCGACCGACCAATGTTTCGATCAGCATCAATTCCTGGTCAGTGTGATTTTTGAATTCCGCCGGACGGATGCTCTGGCCAGCCTGGGCATTGGCCAAAATATACAGCGGCCGGTCGTGGTGTTCGGATACCACGGTTTCCTTGCTGTTGGGATCGCTGCTGGAAGTGACATCGGTTGTGCCATAGCAGGTGCAAAAATAGGTCAGGTCCGGTTCGGATTCGACATAAAACCCGGTGCCCCGTATGCCGAGTACCGCGGTCGTCGTCTGCACTTTCATCTGCTGATTGCGCGACACCGAAAGCAGCTTACCGGCGATCAGGCGTAACGTGCTGATCAGCAGCGACGCCTTTTCCTCTTTTCCTTGCAGCACCAGCTGGCTGTCGCTGCGCAGTATCATCGCTTGCCCGCCGACCACAAACACAATTTCGCTGTTTTTGCCAGTGCGTACGGTATCGTTGGGGCCAATACGGGTAGCCAGTGTGGCTTCCTTGCCGTTCACTGTCACAGTGCCGATGAGGCGGTAGATCGATTGTCCCTCGGGTAACTTAGTCGGGGTAGAGCCAAAGATGCCTGCCCAGGCGCGCGTTTGCAGTACATTCCCGGCGAACAGGCCAGCAGCCAGCGCCTTGATCAGCAATCGGCGACGCGGATCATCGGTTTCATCAGTCATCAAATTCCCCTTTGGATAATTTGCTACCGGTTGCTTACTGCGGGCAAACAGCATGCTACCACCGGTAATTCACCGCTACAACCCCTCAACTGCCCTTAACTTCCACAGGATGACCACCAAGCCTGACAAACCTGCCAAGGCACTGAAGGTATACATAACGCTGGCTCCGCCATGTTGCCATAGTGGGCCGCTTAACAATCCCCCGACCATGCCGCCCGCGCCATAGGTAATGCTGCCGAACAGCGCCTGCCCCCGGGATTGGTGACGGCCCTGGAAAAAATGATGAACCAGCGCCACTCCCGCTGCATGAAACGCCCCAAAGGTTAACGCATGCAGCATCTGAGCAAACAATAGCAGATAAAGCGTATCCACAAACCAGCCTATCAGCATAAAGCGCAACACGGTACAGCCAAAACTCACCAGCAATATCTGCGGCAAGGTGTATCGCCGCATCAACCACGGCATCGCAAAAAATACCGCAATCTCGCACACCACTCCCAGCGCCCACAGCCAGCCCACCGCGCTTTTGGCGTAACCGTGCTCTACCAGATAGATCGAATAAAACGTGTAATAAGGCCCGTGCGCCACCGCCATCAGAAAACAGGCACTGAACAATGCGATCACCTGCGGTTGCAGCACGATGCTCCGGATAGGCTGGCTATCTGTGTGATGCGCCAAAATCTCGGTCGGCGGTATCTGGCGCGAAAACAATAAAATGCCGATCTTGATGGCCAGCCCCACCCACAAAATCCACGCAATCGCGATCACGTCAAAGGCATAGCCCAAGCCTATTACCGCCACAATAAAACCAATCGAACCCCACGAACGGATGCGCCCATAACGCGCGCTGTGGCTGCCCAGATAAGTCAGCGTGGTGGCTTCGACCAAGGGCATCGACGCGCTCCAGAAAAAACTCATCACCCCCAGCACCAGCAGTAAACCGAAAAAATCTTCGGTAAAAAACACCCCCAAATAACTCAGCACCGACCCGGCCGCCGCCAACTGAACCACCCACAACCGCTGACCCGTGCGGTCGGCCAGCCATCCCCACAGGTTGGGGGCAATCATGCGCATAACCGGCTGCACCGACATCACAATCGCAATCTGCATCGCGTCGAAATGGATGGATTTCAGGTACAAGCTCCAGTACGGCGCAAACATGCCGACGAAAGCAAAGTAAAAGAAATAGAAACCGGAAATGCGCCAGTGGTAGTTTTTAGGGGGAGAATGCATTAAGAAATTGTTTTGTGAGGAACACGCGCAAACTCAATCCTGCTATATATATTCAAATAGCGAATCATTCAGGGGCACCTCTAAAAATCCAAACTCCGTCGCGATACGGCGTTGCTCGCATAAAATTGCTCCTGACATATCAATTATATGCGGCGTCGCATTTTTTTGCTCGCGCCTTGTCTCGCTTAGGATTTTGAATTTTTAGAGGCGCCCTCAGGTTTAGCCTGGGTCTTTAACACGAATGACTTCTCGACCATCCGAAAAAATTTCCTGAATTCCTTTTTTCGTTCTTGATGGATTCAATTCCTGCCGGAATGTCGGGGTATTGTAGCTCAACTGAAACTTCAAGCTGGCTGTCATCCCGATAAAAAAAGGACCCCAAGTGGGGTCCTTTTACATTTATCGCGGGAAGCCGCTACCAAGAAAACTCCGCCGGATAGCACAAGACTAAGGTTGCGTGACTGTGGTTTGAGCAAGCGTAACCGCAGTTCCTGCGTACAGTCTGCCGTTCAGGGTCGAGCCCGTTTTCATCGCGACCGAAGTATCCGACAGGATAATACCTTTGAATTTTGAGGTTGTACCAATATCCGCCGCAGCGAAAGTCTGCCAGAAGATATTCTGCGGGAGTGCGCCACCCGCGAGGATAATCTCTACCCCGGAAGCTACCGTGAGGCCTTGCGCTATCTGAAATATCCAGACATCGTTAGCACCGCCGGTGAGGGTAACGTTGGTGGGTATCAGCACGCCAGTACCCCATTTATAGGTAGCAGGGCCTAGATTGAGTCCGCCAATATTACCCGCGCCCAGCTCTGTGTAATCAGCCGCTCGCCCGGCAGCATCGGTATAGGCCGCATCTTTGGCTCCTATCGCTGCAGTCAGTAGCGTGGCGTCAGTTATCGTGCACGGCAGAGGACCCGCAGCATCTACAGAGTAGACCAAGCCGGTTACCTCGGCACAGGTCAAGCCTATACCAGCACCCGTAGCCGGGCTCAAACCTACATCCCCGGTAACCACTGAAGTTGGTACATTGGTAATTGCTGATTCTGCCAGAATCGCAAAATTGCTGGCTGCGCCCAAGCTGACTGGAGCTGGACCACGACCCGCACCTGCTACGCCGGTACCTGCGCCCGCAGCGGTGGGTGGCCCGAGCGCCACCCCTCCACCACCCCCACCACAGCCAGCCACAGCAGCGCTCAGCAGCAAGGCTGTTAAGTATCCCAGTGGCTGGGAATAATTCAATTTTTTCATCATTATTTTTCTCCTTAAGTGTGTAGTCCAAACTTGGACCAAAGTCCAATTTTTCTCAGACGATGAATCGTACGCCCTAACTCCCCTTGGCTATGTGCGCTAGAGCACATAGGGGCCAACTTACAGACCTTCTCCATAATAAGGAGATGCGCATCCGCGGCAAGCTTCCGGGATCACAAAATTCTCTGCGCCAATTGCTGCTCGAATTTCGGTGAATTCAACCAGTGCGTAGCCAATGATTCGGTGAGTTTGATTTCCGTCTTGCAGGATGGGATGGCTGGCTCTGTCATTCCTTCCCCCCAATATTGAAGTAGTCCAGATACGGCCCGAAACCCCAAGCGGAGATTATCGCAATGAGAATAATATTGCAGAACCCCTTGAAATCCTGAAAACCACCACCATTTCTTGCGAGTACTTTGATTAACTCGTAAGGGATGACTGGTTTGGAAAATCAAGAAAAGCAAGTGGAAGACACTGACATTTCGTCACAGCAACCTGCCTCGGCGGCTCCGGCAGACACTTTACCCAGCCTCGAAGAAATGCTGAAACAAGCCGAACTGACCGCCCAGGAGCACCATGATGCGTGGCTACGGGCCAAGGCTGAAGCGGAAAATATCCGCCGCCGCGCACAGGAAGATATCAGCAAGGCACAGAAATTTGCGGTAGAGCGCTTTTCCAATGAATTATTGGCGGTCAGAGATAGCCTGGAAGCGGGTCTGGCGGTTGAAACTGCGACCGTAGAGAGCTTCAAAAATGGCATGGAGCTGACGCTCAAGCAACTATCCAGCGTATTCGAGAAATTTCACATCAAGGAAATCAATCCTGCCGGGGAAAAGTTTGACGCGCATAAGCACCAGGCTATAGGCATGGTGGACAGTGAACAGGAAGCGAATACGGTCGTGAGTGTGATGCAAAAAGGGTATGCACTGCATGATCGAATTTTAAGACCGGCGCTGGTGATGGTAGCGAAGGTGAAGGAATAGAACGTCCCCTCCCCTTGCAGGG
>JANNQM010000086.1:0-4652 GCA_031400735.1 Gallionellaceae bacterium | reverse complement strand
AGGCGCTTTTCGGCAATGTCCAGCTCGGCCATGATCTTGATGCGCGACACCATCGCCGCGTGCAGCACACGGTGCGGCTCGACCACATCTTTCAGCGTGCCATCGACGCGGAAGCGCACCACCGAGCGCGTTTCAAACGGTTCGATGTGAATGTCGGAAGCGTGTTCGCGCACCGCCTGGGTCAGCAATGCATTGATCATGCGTATCACCGGCGCATCGTTTTCTACATCGAGCAAATCTTCGGTTTGCGGCAGTTCATTGATCAGCTGCGATAAATCCATGTCCTGCTCGACATCGCCCACCAGCGCAGCCGCCGAACCGCCGGAATGGCCATAGGCGGTGGACAAGGCCTTGTCAAACTCTTCAGCTGGCAACAGCGTGGCGCGCACCGGCACGCCCAGCACACGGCGCACTTCGGCCAGGGTCTCGGCTGTGGCGCCCTCGCGTACCTGCACATCGGCGTGGTCACTGGTGCTGTGGGTTAACAACACGCCTTTGGATTTGGCGAAGGAATAACTGATGCGGCGGGAAACATGCTCGACATGCGAGGGAACATGCTGATCCGTGGCAGACACAATTTGTTCCATGTTGGCTAGGGAGTGTCTGACGGTGGAAGCGGTGTAACCGAAACCGGTGGCGCAGCTGCGGCAGGCGGATTATCGCGCTGCGCCGCCTGCTCTGTGGACAAGGATAATTCCTGTTTCAAATTCAGTGGCGGGATAGTGGGTGCGGGCATATTTGGCAATATCAAATGGCCCGGCAACTGGCTTTCCTGCTGCGCACCGCGCAGATAGTCGTATCTGTCCTGGGTCAGCCCTTCGGTCGCGCTGGCGGTGCGGATCACATAGGGACGAATGAACACCATCAGGTTGGTTTTCGTGCTGCGCCGCGTTTCATAACGGAACAGGCTGCCAAAAAATGGAATGTCGCCCAGCAGTGGCACCTTGTCTTCACCGTTGGTTACCGAATCCTGAATCAAGCCCCCCAGCACGACAATCTGGCCTTCATCCACCAGCACGATGGATTCCAGCGAGCGTTTGTTGGTTACGGGGCCTGCGGCATTATTGATGGTCTGGGTCTGCACGCTGGAGACTTCCTGGAACACCTGAATTTTAACAACACCGCCTTCCGATACTTGCGGCTTGATGCGCAGCGTCAACCCGACATCCTTGCGTTCAATTGTTTGAAAGGGCGGGGCTGTCTGGCCCACTCCCGGCTGCTGCGCATACGAGCCGGTAATGAACGGCACGTTTTGGCCGATGATGATTTTTGCTTCTTCGTTATCCAGCGTCAGCAGATTGGGCGTTGAAAGAATGTTGGCATTGGCATCGCTTTCCAGCGCGCGTGCCAGCATGCCCAGATTGAGCACGGTACCAACGCCGGGGATGGACATTGTGCCGCGAACTACGCCGACATTCAGACCCTGCCCCACTGTGCCGATGTTGACTGAGGCATTCTTGATGTTGGTTCCGGCACCGCCAAAATTGGTGCCGCCTATGACCTGGGTTCCGGTTTCATTGATACCGGTCAAATCCTGCCACTGAATGCCAAACTCGGCCGCCTTGTCCGCTGTCACTTCGACTATCAAGGCCTCGACAAATACCTGCGCACGGCGCACATCCAGCATTTCTATCACGGCCCGCAAATTGTTATAGACCGAACTGGGCGCGGTAATGATCAGCGCATTCGACGCAGCATCGGCCTGGATAATGCCAGCCCCGGCAGGACTGGCAGAAGAAGTGGCGGCGTTGGAAACCGGCGTTATTCCACCAGCAGCGGGTGCCGCAGCCGCAGGGAGGGCAGATACGTCACCAGACATCACCGCGCGCAAGGTTTGTGCCAGCTTGGTCGCTTCGGCATTTTTTAAATACACCACATGCATATTGCCCGGCGTGCCGGTTTCAACATCGAGTTTTTCCGCCAGCTCGCGTACCCGTTCCACCCGCGACGGATTATCGGTGCGCAACAGCAGCGAATTGGTGCGCGGATCCGCCGCCAATACAAAACGCTGGCTGGAATCTGCGCCGCTGGCAGAACTGCTGGGTGCCGCCCCATCCTGCATCAAGCGGGTGATGGTCTGCGCTACCTCCATCGCTGAAGCGCGCTTCAGCGGGATCAACACCGGCCCGCCATCGGCGCTGGGCTGATCTATACTGCGCACAATCTTTTCGATGCGCTTCAGGTTGCTGGCGTAATCGGTGATCACCAGCGCATTGCTGCCGGGATAGGAGGTCACGACATTATTCGGTGCAATTAACGGGCGCAACACCGGCACCAGCTGCGCTGCCGATTCATATTTCAGCATGTACACCCGTGTCACCAACTTATCCCCTGTGCTGCCACGGGTATCGCTGCCCGTGCCAATGTGCAGCTTGGCCTCGGCCTCCGGCATGACCTTGGTTATGCCACCCGACTCAACTGCGGCGAATCCTTGCAGGCGCAGCGCTGACAGTAAAATGTCATAGGCAATATTGGTCGGCACCGGGGTGGAAGAAACAATATTGATGGTTCCTTTCACGCGCGGATCAATCAGGAAGTTGCGTCCGGTAATGACCGATACCGCCTTCACCACCTCCTCAATATCTGCATTGACGAAATTAAGGGACACCCGCTCTTCTTCCGGCGCGCTGACAGCGGTCGATGAGAAGAACTGCGCGCCGCAAAAAATTCCCAGCAACGCAAATAACCTCAACGGGAATGACGGACGGCTCATGAGGGATGACCTGAACATTGTTACCGACTCACACATATTTAAACGAACCTTTTGATTTTAGCCGCTGTTTTAAATTTTTGCACTTGTCCTTTTGTGCTATTTCCTGATGCTGCGCTTCATTACTTGGGCATTCCAATTTTTACCGGCACTGCGGAGGCAGGCATATTGCTTTCGGGTTGCCCACTGTCCGCATTACTGTTGTTATCCGGAATAACAGTTTTTTCCGGCGCAGGAATTTTTTCCGGCGTTATCTTTCCTGACCTGTCACTTTGCGGCATGCCCATTCTTTCCCACACGGGATTCCTTTCCCGTTCGCCGGCCGACGCCCGATTACCAATCAGGTTTACCCGTTGTTGTATGCCATCTCTTTCCAGCAGTACATAGTCGGGATGTGCTGCAAACAGTTTTGTGCCGGGCACTACAATCCCACCGACTGCCACCCCGACCTGGCGCTTGTCATCCAGTTTCAATATGGCAAACCCGGGCTTGCCAGCGCTGGCCGCGAATACCCCGACCAGTTGCACATTGGATAAGGCCATGCCTTCCGCCGAACCAACACCAGACGCCGCCTTGCCGAACAAGCGGCCCGCCTCCAATGCCGCACCATGTTCCGGCACGACAGCAATCGCCATCGCCTGCGGCGCAAAAAAAATCCATACCCAGCGGGCAAGCAATATCCCCATCAGCAGCGCGCCCACACCGCGCCAGGAAAGCGGCGAACGCGCGAGTATGGCCAACCCTCCTTCGCGCAAGGTTTCTACCAAAGTTACGCCACGCCTTAAACGAAAATTCAAGATACTCCCTGTTTAGACTGAGAAAAGTATAGTCAGCCAATCTGCTTTTGTGGGTTATACCACGGACTTTCCCAAAATGTCTGTACGACTTCGCCTATTAGAGAATTTAACGGTCAATTAGAATATAGTGCGGCACCTATGCTGTCCTGTATAACTTAGCTTAGACCCGTGTACATTTATCCAATAAACCGGAATTGAAATTATGAACCCTCGCGCACTTGAACAATCATCCCTTAAAATTCCACGCGGCTTTACGCTGATTGAAGTGATGGTCGTGATTGTTATCCTGGCTGTGCTGGCCGCACTGGTTGTTCCCAAAGTGATGGGGCGGCCAGATGAAGCGCGCATTACTGCCGCGCGCCAGGATATCGCCTCCATCTTGCAGGCGCTCAAGCTGTATCGTCTGGACAATATGCGCTACCCCACCACGGAGCAGGGCCTGCAAGCGTTGGTGACGCAACCCACCACGCCACCTGTCCCGCAAAACTGGAAAGGTAATGGCTATCTGGAACGCATGCCGAAAGACCCATGGGGAAATCCTTACCAATATCTGCAACCGGGTTTACATAGCGAAATTGATGTGCTGAGCCTGGGTGCCGATGGCGCGCCCGGCGGCGAAGGTAGCGATT
Organism: Gallionellaceae bacterium; assembly: GCA_031400735.1. Classification (GTDB taxonomy): domain Bacteria; phylum Pseudomonadota; class Gammaproteobacteria; order Burkholderiales; family Gallionellaceae; genus Nitrotoga. The sequence goes on along the minus strand of JANNQM010000086.1, from coordinate 516 downwards.
CAGACATCGGTTCCTGGGAATTATAAGGCACCTAATTCCTGCTATGAAGAACAACCCTACCCAGGAAATGCAGCCGGGTTTTACGCTGATCGAACTGCTGGTGGTATTGGTGGTAATGGGCGTGGCACTGGGCCTGGTGATGGTACAGTTGATGCCGGACAATCGCGCACAACTGCGCGAAGAAGCCGCCCGGCTAGCCTTGCTGCTGGAGAATGCCGGCATGGAAGCCCATGCCAGTGGTCGATCCATGGCATGGACTGGTGAAAAATCAGGTTACCGCTTCTGGAAGAAAAACAATTATGGTGAATGGGTGCGCATCGATGACGAAGCGTTGTTTCGACCACGCATCCTGCCGGAAGGCATGCACATAGGCGAAGTCAGCGTCGAAGAAAAGGAACTGAAGCCGGGGGAATATATGCTGTTGAGCGCCACTTCATTTGCGGTACCGTTCCAGATAAACCTGGGCAACCAGTATGGTAGCGCCACCGTGACCGGCAGAAGCACCGGCGATGTGAT
>JANNQM010000085.1:0-60501 GCA_031400735.1 Gallionellaceae bacterium | reverse complement strand
CCGAGGAACTGATGACACAGAACGGCCTGCTGCCGGACGGCGCCTCGCTGTACGACCCGGCCAACATTATGCTGATGCATCACCTGTACGCGGCGGTGCGTGCCCATTCGCTCTACCACCGCGACCAGCACTATGTGGTGCAGAACGGCGAGGTCGTGATTGTCGATGAGTTCACCGGCCGCATGATGGCCGGCCGCCGCTGGTCCGAGGGCCTGCATCAGGCAGTCGAGGCCAAGGAAGGTGTGTCTATCCAGAAAGAAAACCAGACACTGGCCTCGATCACCTTCCAGAATTATTTCCGCCTGTACGGCAAGCTGGCCGGCATGACCGGCACGGCGGATACCGAAGCATTCGAGTTCCAGCAAATTTACAATCTGGAAACGGTGATTATCCCGCCGCATTTGCCGACCATACGCAAGGACATGATGGACCGCGTGTACCTGACCATGGGTGAAAAATACAAGGCGGCCATCATCGACATTCAGGATTGCTACCAGCGCGGCCAACCAGTACTGGTTGGCACCACTTCCATTGAAACATCGGAACTGCTATCCAAATTACTGGAAAAAGAAAAGCTGCCGCACCAGGTGCTGAATGCCAAACAACATGCGCGCGAAGCCGAAATTATCGCGCAGGCCGGCAGCCCGAAAATGATTACCATCGCTACCAACATGGCCGGCCGTGGTACCGACATTGTGCTGGGCGGCAATGTGGAAAAGCCGATCGAAGTGCTGCGCATGGACGAAACGCTGGATGATGCCACACGCAACCAGCGCATCGCCAAATTGCGCGCCGAATGGAAACCGGTACACGAACAAGTCGTGGCCAGCGGTGGATTGCACATCATAGGCACCGAGCGCCACGAATCGCGCCGGGTAGATAACCAGTTGCGCGGCCGCGCCGGACGCCAGGGCGATCCCGGTTCCAGCCGTTTCTATTTGTCGCTGGAAGACCCGTTGTTGCGCATTTTTGCCTCGGATCGCGTCGCCGCCATCATGAACAAATTCAAATTGCCGGAAGGCGAGGCGATTGAGCATCCGTGGGTGACGCGCGCCATTGAAAACGCCCAGCGCAAGGTCGAAGCGCGCAACTTCGACATGCGCAAGCAGATTCTCGAATACGACGACGTGGCCAACGAGCAACGCAAGGTAATCTATCAGCAGCGCAATGAATTGCTGGAGAGCGTGGATATTTCCGAGACCATCGCCGCGATGCGCGATGCGGTGATGAATACCACGGTCAGCGAACACATCATGCCCGGTAGCATGGAAGAACAATGGGACGTGCCATCACTGGAAATCGCACTGACCGCCGAATTTCAGCTCACGCTGCCGTTGGTGCAATGGCTGGAGCAGGATAAAAAACTGGATGAGGCCGGTTTGCGCCAGCGCATAGAGCAGGCCGCGCAGCAACACTATCAAGCCAAAATTGACCAGGTTGGCGGCGAAGTGATGCATGGCTATGAGCGCATCATCATGCTGCAAAGCCTGGATACGCACTGGCGCGAACACCTGGCCGCGCTGGACCATTTGCGCCAGGGCATCCACCTGCGCGGCTATGCCCAGAAAAATCCCAAACAGGAATACAAGCGCGAAGCATTCGAGCTGTTTGCGACCATGCTGGAATCCATCAAGCGCGATGTCACACGGATATTGTTGAACGTACAAATTCGCAGCGAGCAGGATATAAAAGCAGCAGAAGTTCCTGCGGCGCCGGAAAATGTGCAGTATCATCATGCTGATTACGAAGAGGCATTGGCTGCGGGCAGCGAGCAAGAACAGCACAAGCCATTTGTGCGTCCCGCAACCAAGGTTGGCCGCAACGACCCTTGCCCGTGCGGGTCGGGCAAAAAATACAAGCAGTGCCACGGAAAACTTACATAGGTAAGCGCCGAATAAGTCTGGATTCGTCACTCCCGCGAAGGCGGGAGTCCAGTTAATCAACAAGCTGGATGCCCGCCTCCGCGGGCATGACGACTTAATCGGCGTTTCCTTGGAATTTTAGGGGAGAGGGTAATGACAACAGAAGATCTGATTTTGCAGACCTTACGCAACTCCACGCTAACTGAAGAGTTGCGTGATGCTGAAATTGAAGCACTGGCCGGTATTACCACCGTGCATGAATACAAAAAAGGCGAATTTCTGCTGCAACCAGGCGACAGCAGGCTCAAGAACGCGCTGATGATACTGGCCACCGGCGAAGTGGAAGCAACCGCTACAATCGGCGGCGAAAAAGCCACCTTGCACCTGCTGCAACCGGGAGACCTGGCCGGCATTATTACCTTTGTCGGCGGCACTGCTGCGCAGATCAGCGCTACCGTGATTGCCAAGACCAACAGCAAAGTGCTGCTGCTGGAACGCTCCCGCCTCGAATCTTTCCTCAGCACCAATCCCGCCATCGTGTACTACGTAATGCGCGGCATCGTGCGCCATGTACATGGCATTGTGCGGCGCATGAACATGCAGTCGGTGGAGATGAGTAACTACATATTCCAGCAAGGTGGCCGCTACTAAACAGTGGTTGCAAAACTACTGCGCTTGCCAATACTGCGTTGCGAAAGGCCTCAAAATGCTCATGTATAAATCATACATTCCGCTTTTTCGGCCCTCCGCGCCTTGTCTTGGCTGCGCTCGTCACGTTTTTCAATCCACTGTTACTCTTTTTGCGACAACCACAATTAGTCAGGAATAAATTTTCATGCCGGTTAACCTAGCCTCTCCCATCGCGACCGAATTACTTCCGATCAAAGGCATTCTGCTCGGCACCACCGAAGCGAACATAAAAAAGCCCAACCGTAAGGATTTGCTGGTGATGCATTTGTCACCGCAGGCCACGGTGGCGGGGGTGTTTACGCAGAACCGGTTTTGTGCAGCGCCGGTGATTGTGGCGCGGGAGCATTTGGCGGCGGGCAAGGGCATACGGGCGCTGGTGGTTAATACTGGCAATGCCAACGCGGGCACGGGTGAGGCCGGGTTAATTGCGGCGCGTGCGACTTGTGCAGAAGTGGCCAATCTGCTGGATTGCGAGGCGGAACAAGTATTGCCATTTTCTACTGGCGTGATCATGGAAGCGCTGCCGCTGGCCAAGCTGATGGCGGGATTGCCGGGATGCATTGCGAACTTGCGTGAAGATAACTGGTTTGATGCCGCAAATGCGATCATGACTACCGACATCGTGGCCAAGGCCGTGTCCCGGCAAATCATGCTGGACGGTGTGCAGGTCACGATTACCGGCATCGCCAAAGGTTCCGGCATGATCCATCCCAATATGGCTACCATGCTTGGGTATATTGCCACCGATGCGGCGGTGGCGCAGGCGCCGTTACAAAAAATGGTTGCCAATGCATGTAATGCGTCATTTAATTGCATCACCGTGGATGGCGATACTTCTACCAATGATGCGTTGATTTTGATTGCCACCGGAAAATGTAGTGCGCCCGCCATCACCGATACTCACAGCGCAATGTTCTCACAATTACAAGCTGCAGTGACCGAAGTTGCAATGCAACTGGCGCAGGCCATTGTGCGAGATGGCGAAGGCGCGACCAAATTCATAACCGTGCGGGTAGAAGGCGGCAAGAATGAAGCCGAATGCAAAAAGATCGGCTACGCCATCGCCCATTCGCCGCTTGTCAAAACTGCTTTCTTTGCTTCCGACCCCAACCTCGGGCGTATACTGGCCGCTATCGGCTATGCCGGTATTGATGATCTCGATGTAGCTGCGCTGAAGTTGTACCTGGATAATGTACTGGTCGCCGAGCACGGCGGACGCGCCGCCAGTTACCGCGAAGAAGACGGTCAGCGCGTGATGCAGCAAAGCGACATTACCATCCGTACTGTGCTGAACCGAGGTGCGGCATCCGCCACGTTGTGGACGTGTGACTTTTCTTATGATTATGTAAAGATCAATGCCAGCTATCGTAGCTAGCGAAACCTGAATTCTGCCCCATTAAAATTAAGCTGCGCTCTGTTTTGGAAAGGCTTTATGCGGTATATTTGAAATTGCGTAAATGGTATATCTAAAATAACCATCCGACAGGGAGCGAGACAATGAAAAGTGGCAGGATAATGCGGGCGGTCCCAGCGTTTGCAGCAGCTATTGCAATCGTTCTTACTGCTGCAACCCTTATTTCCGCGATTTATTTTTCCCAAATGGGTCCGCAATGGATCACCTTCCTGACTGGCGTCCTGGTGGCTGCGGCACTGGCTGCCGCAACACGCGCCTCAAATTCTGAATGGGTAGTGATGCGCCGCACGGCGCAACTGTCGGCAGTAAAAAAAAGGCTGGAACGCGAATCCGAGCTGCGCAAAAATGCTGAAGAAGTGCTGGCCGCCAATAAGTCGCGGCTGCATTTGCTGGATACAGAATTGCCCATCAAGGTTGCGCTGGTCGATACCGATGGAATTTGCCGTTATCACAACCGGGCATTTTTAAGCTGGCTGGGCAAACAGCCGGAACAGGTTAGTGGCCGCCATTTACGGGACGTGCTCGGCATCAAGATCTACCAGGAAATAGCCAGCGCAAACCGGCAGGCCCTGACCGGCAAGCCGGTGCGCTATGAGCGCACCCAGATATCCCCCGACAAAACTGTCAACAGGGTATGGGTTGAACACATGCCACAATTTTCTGGCGATGGAAAAGTCAGCGGGTTCTATATGGTAGTTCAGGATAATCCCTCAGCGGTAACGAGCCGCGGCTTTGGCACCAGTACATCTACCTACCCTAAGTTTAGTCCGCCCGATGAAGAGGTAAAGGTTCCCGGCCAGAACAGTGATGCTGACCAGGATATGTATATCGATTCCTTTTCGGAAAACATTTCAGGTCAGAAAGACGCCGGCAAGCAGATCATGGCCGCCATTGAAAATGATGAATTCTGTTTGTATTGCCAGCGCATTGCGCCGCTTGCGGCGGGTTCCGAAAATGCCGACCATTACGAAATCCTGATCCGCTTGATGGATGAGGAAGAAAGCATGGTCCCCCCCGGAGCGTTTTTTCCGCTCGCCGAAAGGCTTGGGTTAATGACGCATCTGGACAGGTGGGTGGTGCAACATGTGGCGTACTGGGTTGCTTCGCTTGGGCCACAACCCGAAAAAAAAGCCGGTTCGATCTTTTTCATAAATGTTTCCGGAGCAACCATTCGTGACCCCAGCTTTCTGGAATTCCTGCAATCCACGTTAGAACAGTACGAGATACCGAGTACCTCCCTCTGTTTCGAAATACCCAATGCGGAGCTGGTTTCAAATAGTGTGGATGTTGCGGCATTCGCCGGCAGGGTAAGGCAATGCGGTTGCCTGGTGGCGCTCGGCGGTTTTGGCCGCGACCGTGTGTTATTTGACCTGATCCGCGGATTCCAGGTGGAATTCCTCAAAATAGACGGCAGCGTCATTCTCAATATTCTGCAAGACCCGGTCACGCTGGCCAAAGTCAGGGCGGTCAGCGGCGTGGCAAAAAAAATAGGTGTTAAAACGGTCGCAGAATTTGTAGAGAGCGAAGAAATGATTACCCGCCTACGGGAAATCGGCATCGATTACGCACAGGGTTTCGGCATATCGCGGCCACGGCCTTTGGTGGAATAACACCCCTTAAAATAGCGTGCATTAGCCACAATAAGTACTTGAAAATAAGTACTTTAATCTTATTTGTCCAAATAAGATTACTTAACTATGCTTATTTGATATACTTCAAGTATGTTATACCGTACTTAATCATCCTATGCTGCAAGTATCTGAAAAAGAAATAGAAATCAGGTTGCGCTTGGATAACCCTTGGTGGCAGGCGGGGAGTGGAATTGAGCCGGATTACCATGCTTTCCCACGCCGGGCATATTTCCATGATTTTTCCCGGCTGGTGCGTGAAGATAAGGTCAAGCGCGCAGTCGTGTTGTTAGGGCCGCGCCGAGTCGGAAAGACCATACTGGTTTATCACGCGATTCAGGACTTGCTAGATCAACACAAAGTCAGCGGCCGCGACATTCTTTATGTTTCGCTGGAGACACCGTTATATACAGGGCTGTCCTTGGAAGCGGTGATCAACCGTTTTAAAAAATTGTTCGTCCGCCCCGAGGGCACGCAGCTTTATGTGTTCTTCGATGAGATACAGTACCTAAAAGGCTGGGAAATACATCTTAAATCTTTGGTGGATACCTTTCGCGGCGTGCGTTTTGTTGCAACAGGCTCGGCTGCGGCGGCACTGAAGACCAAGAGTGCCGAATCAGGTGCGGGGCGATTCACCGAATTTGTATTACCGCCGCTGACCTTTGCCGAATACTTGCGTTTTATCGGGCATGAAGGTGAGTTGATCAGGGAAATAGGCGAGGAGCGCGGCACACTGCGCTATGTCACGGATGATGTGCATCGCCTGAATGATACCTTCATAGATTATTTGAATTTCGGCGGATATCCAGAAGCGGTATTTTCCGAGACAATCCGCCACAACCCGCGCCGATTTATCAAGAGCGATATCATAGACAAGGTGTTGCTACGCGATTTGCCCAGCCTATATGGGATCAGCGATGTCCAGGAACTGAATGGCTTGTTTAATACGCTGGCCTACAACACGGGTGAGGAATTGAGCCTCGAGGCTTTGTCAAAAACTGCGCAGGTGGCGAAGACTACTTTGGTGAAATACCTGGAATATCTTGAAGCGGCTTTTCTGATCCGGCGTGTGCATCGTGTAGATAAGGATGCGGCTCATTTCAAACGTGCAGCGACTTTCAAGGTGTATTTGACCAACCCGACCATGCGTGCCGCTTTGTTCGGCCCAGTGGATGAACATCACGAGGCGACAGGACAGCTAGTGGAAACGGCAGTGTTCAGCCAGTGGTTGCATAATGCGGCATATGTGGATTCACTTTATTACGCCCGCTGGAAGAGCGGCGAGGTTGATTTTGTAAGCCTTGATCCGCAGCAACGGCCCCGCTTTGCGGTAGAAGTGAAATGGTCGGACCGCGCATTTGATAATCCCAAGGAGATTAAGGGGCTGCTGGACTTTGCCAAAAACCATAAGCTGGGACGCATGCCGTTGGTGACAACCCTGTCGAAGCATGGAATCAAGCAAATGATGGGGCTTGATGTGGAATTTACGCCCAGCAGTTTGCACTGTTACACCGTAGCAAAAAATACACTTGACCGCTTAAAGACAGGGGAATCATGAACGCCGCCCCGCAAAAAACCACATTCGGCAATGTCAAATGAAGCCTGCGATGGATAGCTTGCTGGAAAAAGCCAACGCGCTGCTGCAGCGGCTCGAAGGGGTGCTGCCTGCGACACCAGTCCCGCCCAACTGGCAAGCTGCGTGCGCTTTCCGCTGGGATCATCAGCACCAGACCTTGCATCCGGTAACCAATTTTCAGCGCATTGCCCTGTCCGACCTGCTCGGCATAGAACAGCAGAAACAGCGCACCCAGCAAAATACCCTGCAGTTTGTGCAAGGTGGCACGGCCAACAATGTGCTATTGAGTGGCGCGCGCGGCACCGGCAAATCGTCACTGGTCAAAGCCTTGTTGAACGAATATGCAGCGCAAGGGCTGCGCGTCATCCAGATAGACAAGCAAGGCCTGATGGATTTGCCGCAAATTATCGGCATGGTGCAGGGCCGAGCCGAACGCTACATTTTGTATTGCGATGACCTGTCATTTAACGCCGACGAACCCGGCTACCAAGCTCTGAAAGCCGCACTGGATGGCGACCTGGTGACATTCTCCGATAACCTGCTGATCTACGCTACTTCCAATCGCCGTCACCTGATGCCAGAAACCATGCAGGATAACCTGGCGACAAAATATATAGGCGATGAAATTCATCCGGCTGAAAGTGTCGAAGAAAAAGTATCGCTGTCGGAACGTTTTGGTATATGGATTTCTTTTTATCCATTCAGTCAGGATGAATACCTGGCTATCGTCGCACACTGGTTGCAGCATCATGGCTGGCAGCATGGCATGACTGACGAAGTGCGTACTGCGGCGTTGCAATGGGCGTTAGGCAGAGGGTCGCGCAGTGGCAGGGTGGCAGGGCAATTTGCCAGGGATTGGGCAGGACGGTGTTAAATCTGTTCCAGGTCAGCCAACCCCGTACCAACTAGAACATCTGCGGTTTAATCATATACATTATGGGATACTACAGCCGCTTAACCCCCCTTTGTAAAAGGGGGGTAGGGGGGATTGCAATTGGCAGTATCGGCAATCCCTTGCAAATCCCCTCGATCCCCCTTTTACAAAGGGGGAGGTTTGATCTGATCCAGCGCTTGGAGATGTACGCATTTAAATCAAAAATGCTCTAAATCACACATTCCGTTACTATCTCTGTGCGCTACCCCACAGAGCGTACTTAAATAACCCGAACAGGGTTACAGCTAAATGCTGTATAACATTTCTGTCACTACCCCCTGTAATTGTTCTGATTTTTTACCTGGCAAGGATGGCCTATTGCGTCGAATAGCCTCCGGAATTTGCTCAACTTGCGAACTTTAAAGGTCTTAAATATGAGTCATTCCATAGCGCTGTTAAAGTCCAAACCGGCACCAAAAATAAAATCCGAGCAGAGAATTTCCCTCCCGAAAGCGCCGACCGGGATTCAAGGCCTGGATGAAATCACGGGTGGCGGTTTGCCCAAAGGCCGGCCGACACTGGTGTGCGGCAGTGCCGGTTGCGGCAAGACGCTGCTGGCAATGGAATTTCTGGTGCGGGGCGCTACGCAGTTCAACGAGCCGGGTGTTTTTATGGCTTTCGAGGAAACCACCAAAGACCTGACGCAAAACGTCGCGTCGCTGGGCTTCGATTTGAAAGACCTGATCGCGCGCAAAAAATTGGTGCTGGATTTTGTATACATCGAGCGCAGCGAAATAGAAGAGACCGGCGAGTACGATCTGGAAGGCTTGTTCATCCGTCTCGGGCTGGCCATAGACTCCATCGGCGCCAAGCGTGTGGTGCTGGATACCATAGAATCATTATTCTCGGGTTTGCCCAACCCGCTTATCCTGCGCGCCGAATTGCGCCGCCTGTTCCGCTGGCTGAAAGAAAAAGGCGTGACGGCGATTATTACCGGCGAGCGTGGCGATGAAACCTTGACGCGCCAGGGGCTGGAAGAATATGTGTCGGACTGTGTGATTGTGCTCGATCATCGCGTCAGCGACCAAGCCTCTTCGCGTCGCTTGCGCGTGGTCAAGTATCGCGGCTCCACCCACGGCACCAACGAATACCCATTCCTTATTGACGAAGATGGCATTTCGGTATTGCCGGTCACCTCGCTCGGTTTACAACACGCGGTTTCTACCAACCGTATTCCAACTGGCGTGGCTCGCCTGGATGCGATGCTGGGCGGTGTCGGCTATTTTCGCGGCAGCAGTGTGCTGATTTCCGGCACGGCGGGTACCGGCAAAAGCAGTCTGGCAGCACACTTTGTCGATGCTGCCTGCAGCCGTGGCGAGCGCGCGCTGTATTTTGCGTTCGAGGAATCTCCCAGCCAGATCATACGCAACATGCGATCCATCGGCATCGACCTGGAACCTTGGGTGAAAAAAGGCCTGCTGCTTTTTCAGGCGACTCGGCCATCATTTGCCGGACTGGAAATGCAGCTGACGATGATGCATAAAACAGTTAATGCTTTCAAACCGCAAGTGGTAGTGGTTGACCCATTGAACGGTTTCGTCATCGGCGGCAATGAGGTTGAGGTTAAATCCATGCTGATGCGGCTCGCCGATTTCCTTAAAACCAACCAGATCACTACTTTGTTCACCAGTTTAACCTCGGGCGGCAGCCCGACAGAATTAACCGACGTTGCGATTTCGGCATTGATCGATACCTGGTTGATACTGCGTGATATTGAAATTGGCGGCGAGCGCAACCGCGCCCTGTCCATTTTGAAATCGCGCGGCATGGCGCATTCCAACCAGATACGCGAGTGCCTGCTCAGTAATAAGGGTGTGGAGTTGTGCGAAGTGTATGTCGGTGCCGGTGGTGTGCTGACTGGCTCGGCGCGTCTGGCGCAAGAGGCGCTGGAACAAGCCGGAAAGCTGACGCGCAAACAAGAGACAGAACGCAGGCAGCTGGAATTGGGCAGTAAACGCGTGGCGCTGGAAGCCCAGATCGACGCGATGCGCGCTGAGTTCGTCGTGAGTGAGGCCGAGGCGCTGAAAATCATCGGACAGGAACAGGCACAGGAAGCACAACTGATGCTGGAGCGTATAAAAATGGGACTGAGCCGCAAGGCCGATGCGGCGGCAACAGGCAAACAAAAAAGAGGTGCCAAATGAGAGCCAGTTCCGCCAAGCATGTGCCGCTGAAAACTTCGCCTGCACCCCGTACCCAGAAAACCGGTGTGCCGGAAATAACAGAAAAGGCCTACCTGTTACGTTTGTATGTCGCCGGGCAAACGCCGAAATGCCTGGCTGCTTTTGTCAACCTCAAGAAAATATGTGATGAACACCTGGTTGGAAAATACCAGATTGAAGTGATAGACCTGCTTAGAAACCCCACGCTGGCCCTGGGTGACCAAATTCTGGCTATACCGACTCTGGTGCGCAAGCTGCCGGAACCCGTACGCAAAATTATCGGTGACCTTTCCAATACCGAGCGTGTGTTGATCGGCTTGGACTTGCTGGAGCGGGAGTAACATGGTGGCTAAAAAAACCCCACTTGATTCGGCAACCGAGTTTGAGCAGACGCTGGACACCTCCCGGGAAATAACATACATCCTGCGTTTGTACATAGCGGGCACATCGCCCCAGTCTGTGCGCGCTATTGCCAACGTCAAAAAAATCTGTGAAGAAAACTTGCGGGGACACTATGAACTGCAGGTCATTGACCTGTACCAGCAACCGCAACTGGCGCAGGGTGAACAAATCATCGCTGCGCCAACCTTGATAAAAAAATTGCCGCTTCCGCTGCGCCGCATAATAGGCGACATGTCGAGTACCGAGCGTGTACTGGTCGGCCTCGACCTGCGGCAAAAGGCATGATGCCAAAAATAAACCACCACTATCTGGTCGCTGAAAACGAGGATTTACGCGCACAACTGCAAGAATCCCAGGAGACGCTACGCGCCATTCGCTGTGGCGAAGTGGACGCGCTGGTTGTATCAAGTGACGGAGGCGAACAAATATTTACGCTTAAGGGTGCGGATTATGCCTACCGGCTGCTGATCGAGGATATGAACGAGGGTGCGCTGACTTTGGCCACTACCGGAGAGATTTTATATGCCAACAGGCGTTTCGCCGAAATGCTCAGGACTCCGCTTGAAAGAATTATCGGCACGATGATTTATACCTGGCTGGCGGCAGAAAGCAAAATAATCCTCCAGTCGCTGATAGGCCAGGTGGGTACTGAAAAACGCCGCGAGCTTATGCTGGCCTCCGGCGACGGCGAATGGGTGCAGGTTTATTTCTCAATGAGTAATCTGCTTACCCATGAGATGCCCGATTTTTTTTGCGTGGTGGTGACCGACCTGCGGGAGCAAAAACGCCTGCAACAGATACTGATAGCGTCCGAAGAAAAGGCGCTCGATTTACTGGAGGCTTCCAAGCAGTCGCGCTGGGAACTGTTAAATGTAATCGAAAGGCAGCGCATAACCGAGGTGGAGTTGGATAAACACCGCAACCATCTGGCGTTGCTGGTGCACGAACGTACCCGCGAGCTGGCCAAAGCAAAGGATGTGGCGGAAGCCGCCAACTTGGCAAAATCCACTTTTCTTTCCAGCATGAGCCATGAATTGCGTACCCCGCTGAATGCGATTCTTGGATTTTCACAATTGCTGGAGGCCGCTGTTCCTCCTCCTACAGACAACCAGAGAAACAGGCTGCAGCAGATTATCAAGGCAGGGTGGTATTTGCTGGACTTGATTAATGAAATACTCGATCTTTCAGTGATTGAATCGGGCAAGGTGACGTTATCAAATGAACCGGTGCCGTTGGTACAGGTCATGCGCGAATGCCAGGCCATGATCGATCCGCAAGCGCAGAAACATAACATCCATATCAACTATCTGCCATTTGATTCCACTTTGTTTGCCTATGCCGACCGCACCCGGGTCAAGCAAGTGTTGATCAACTTGCTTTCCAATGCGGTTAAATATAACCGCGAGCGGGGGACAGTGGAAGTGAAGTGCAGCGCGACGCCAGAGCGCATCCGCATCAGCATCAAGGATAGTGGTGAAGGATTATCGTCGGATAAGCTCACCCAGTTATTCCAGGCATTCAACCGGCTTGGGCAAGAGTCGAGCGGAGAACAGGGCACAGGCATAGGCCTGGTAGTCACCAAGAAACTGGTAGAAATGATGGGCGGAACGATAGGTGTGGAGAGTACAGTCGGTATAGGCAGCGAATTCTGGATTGAGCTGATACGCGACCCTACCCCGCAACTTGCTGCGGCCATTACCCATCCGGCCAGGTTGGCGCCGCAAGTTCAGGTGAACACAGCACTGCGAACTTTGCTGTACATGGAAGATAACCCGGCTAACCTGCTGCTGGTTGAACAGATCATGGAAGGTCAGCCCCATGTCAGAATGTTCAGCGCGCGCGATGGCAACCTTGGCATTGCACTTGCCCGCGCGCAACTCCCGGATGTGATTTTGATGGATATCAATCTTCCTGGCATCAGCGGGTATGACGCTATGGTTATTTTGACCCAAGACGCGGCCACCGCACATATTCCCATTATCGCGCTCAGTGCCAATGCCATGCAGCCGGATATCGACAAAGCGCTTGCAGCAGGGTTTTTCCGTTACCTCACGAAACCCATAAAGCTCAATGAATTATTAAAGGTGCTGGACGAAGCGTTAGAGCTTGCGTAACATTTCTATCATGCGGAAATAACTCGCCGCTTAATGGCCATGCACGGATAACATTGAAAAGCCCGACTGAAAAAACAAAATTTGTCGAAGTCGCCGCTGCCGTGCTGCAACGTCCCGATGGCACTTTCCTGCTGGCGCAACGCCCCCCCGATAAAATCTGGCCCGGCTACTGGGAATTCCCCGGTGGGAAAATAGAATTTGGTGAAACGCCTTATCACGCGTTGGTGCGCGAGCTGCGTGAGGAGTTAGGAATAGAAATCACAACAGCCTATCCGTGGTTGACGCGTGTGTTTGCTTATCCGCATGCCACGGTGAGGCTGAATTTTTTCCGGGTGACAGAATGGCAAGGTGAGTTGCAGGCGCATGAGGGACAGCAGTTTTATTGGCAGGTAAATCCCCCCCAACACCCCTTTTCCCAAGGGGGGGGCGGGTATGGGGTGTCTCCAATACTGCCGGCCAACGCGCCTATCCTGCGCGCCCTGTTATTGCCAGATATATACACGATCAGCAATGTGCAGGAGCTGGGTGAGCTGGAATTCATGCGCAGGCTGAAAGCCGCGCTACACGATGGTTTGCGCTTGGTGCAGTTGCGCGAGAAAAATTATTCGCGCGAAAAATTGCGCGCGCTGGCGCTGAACATAATGCCCATGATCAAGCAGCATGGCGCCCGTTTGATGATCAACGCGGACGTGGAATTGGCGCAGGAAGTGGGAGCGGACGGAGTGCAGCTGACTGGCGCGCAGCTTGCACTATTGCGCATGAGGCCAGAAGTGGAATGGTGTGCAGCGTCGTGTCACAACGCTGAGGAATTGCGCCAGGCTGAGGAACTCGGTTGCGATTTTGTATTGCTCAGCCCGGTATTACCTACGCAAAGCCATCCCGGCGCGCTGCATCTGGGCTGGAAAGGTTTTGCCGAAATGGTGGCGGGAACGGCCATCCCGGTGTATGCCTTGGGTGGATTGGATACGGCGGACTTGATTCGGGCGCAACAAGCTGGCGCGCACGGTATCGGCTTGTTGCGTCAGGCTTGGCCGGAGGATTCTTCGTTGTCTTTGTCGTCCGCAGGTATGCGGTAACCTTCAGAAGCCCAGGTTCCGAGGTCTATCATTTTGCAGCGTTCGCTGCAAAATGGGCGGAACGGGTTGTCAGCGGTCCACACGACTTCCTTGCTGCATTGCGGGCACAATACTATGGCGAGTTTGATCATTAGAGGCGCCCTACAGCGTGCAAAAGGTCAGGTCAAACGCAATATCCTGGTCGTACAAAATGCTCTTGGCCGCGTAATCTGCGGCCACGAAGCGGATGTTGAGCACGTATTTGTTGGCGCTGACTTCCGGGACGCAGGGCAAGGTGTCTTCCAGTTTAATACGCAACATTTGCGCCACGCGTCCCCCCTGCATTTGCTGAAAGCTGCCCTGGTGTGCGGTAAAGCGCCGCACCTTGCCGCTTTCACGCAACAGGTTGAGCAGGATGGCCATGCCATCGCGTATCGGGGTCATCGGCTCCAGCCAGCTTTTCAGGTGTTCGCGGCGGGCGCTAGCATCCTGGTGCAGCCAATAATGATAAGACGGCAAATCAAATTCGCAGGTGCCACCGGGTATGCTGGCGCGCTGTTTGATGCCCATCAACCATTCGTTCTCGCGCAAATACTGGCCTACCTTGCCGCTCATGTCGAACAAACGGGTGCTGGTATTTTCGATTTCGTTCAGCGTGGCTTCCAGAGCAACTTCAGAAATTTCCGGATTGTTGTGCAGGGCGGTAAGCAGGCGTTTCTGTCGTTCCAGCTCTTGCAGCAAATCCGGTTTCAGGTCGGCGCGGCTGGCGACTTCAAGGATTTCGAACAGGGTAAGCAACGCGACTTGATGTTCCGCAGCGCTGGTCTGGTCCATGAAGCGCGCCATTTTGGCGTACAGGCTTTCCAGACGCAGCAGTGTGCGTACTCGCTCATTCAGCGGGAATTCATAATCAATCACGATACGATGCCGGGAGAAAGTTGCTTACGACAACTAATATATTGTGAATTGACATAGAGCGTCAATGACTTCCTGCGGCAATGGCCGTGTAGCGCTGGTGTAAGTTTTGTACTTGCGACGGCAAGCTATCCATGTCGTTATCATTGTGAATGATGTCGTCCGCGCGCCGCAGGCGCTGATCGCGCGATATTTGCGTGGCCATGATTGCGCGCGCCGTGGCTTCATCCAGCCCGCGTTTCATTGCTCGCGCCAGTTGCGCGGCTTCTGTGCAATCCACAACCACGCTGCGCTGCACCAGTTTTTGGTATCCGTTCCCCTCAAACAATAGCGGTATAACCAGCACCAGGTATGGGGCAGCGTGGGCAGTGGTGATCTGGGCCAGCATTTGCGTGCGTATCATCGGATGCAGGATTGATTCCAGCTGCGAGCGGGCTGCCGCATCGGAAAATACCCGTTGCCGCATCTTTACCCGGTTCAGCGCACCAGTCGCGTCTATATAGCCGTCGCCAAATGCGCTGCGGATGTCTGCGATAGCCGCCCCTCCCGCCTGGGTCAACTGGTGTGAGATAAGATCGCTGTCGATAATGGTTGCGCCGCATTGGGCAAATAGCGTCGCGACTGTGCTTTTGCCACACCCGATGCCGCCGGTGAGTCCTACCCTGAAGATCATGGCGCGCCAAGCATTTGCAGATAGCCCTGTGTCAAAGTTTGTCCCCAGAACAGCGCAATCAGGCCGCCGCCTGCCAGATAGGGGCCGAACGGTATTGGCACGTTGCGGCCATGGCGTGCCGCGACTATCAGCGTAATCCCGACTACCGCGCCGACCACGGAAGAAAGCATGATGACCAGCGGCAGCATTTGCCAGCCCAGCCATGCGCCTATCGCCGCCAGCAATTTGAAATCGCCATAGCCCATGCCTTCCTTGCCGGTCACCAGTTTGAACAGCCAATAAATGCTCCATAGCACCAGATATCCGGTGATGGCGCCCATGACCGCACTACTCAGATTAACAAACGTGCCGGACACATTGAACAACAGGCCCAGCCACAATAACGGCAGCGTGATGTCATCCGGCAGCAATTGAGTATCGATATCGATGCAAGTTAGCGTCAGCAATGCCCACACCAGCAGCAGCGCGCCCAAGGCCGCCCAACCAAAGCCGAAATGCCAGGCGGCATACGCGCTCAACAATCCGCATGTTGCTTCTACCACCGGATAGCGCGCAGAAATAGCGGCGCCGCAGCCCTTGCACTTGCCGCGCAGCAACAGGTAGCTGATCACGGGAATATTTTCCGTCGCGCTGATCGGATGCGCGCAGTGTGGGCAGGCAGAGCGCGGTACCAGCAGGTTGTACGTGGGGACATCTTCGGCTTCTTTGCCATTCAGTTCAGCGCATTGCTGTTGCCAGGCGCGGGTCATCATTTTTGGCAGGCGATGGATCACAACATTGAGAAAACTCCCGACCGTCAGGCCGAGAATGCCGCACAGCAGCGCAAAAATGGGCGGGGAGTTTTGCAGCAGTTGGGCGAAAGTGGTCACGGGTCGTTATAGATATGCTGTTACAGGCAGCAGATGCTGAGCCTGTGATTCATTGGGCTGGAATCAGGCAACTGCCTGTCCCATCTTGAATATTGGCAAATACATCGCCACTACCATGCCGCCTATCAATGTGCCCAGGACTACCATGATGACTGGTTCCATCAGACTGGATAACGCAGCCACGGCATCATCCACCTCCGCTTCGAAGAAGTCAGCGACCTTGGTTAACATCGCATCCAGCGAACCGGCCTCTTCGCCAATAGCCACCATCTGCAACACCATGCTGGGGAATACTTTGGTATTTTCCATGGCTGAAGTCAGTGTGCCACCTTGGCTGACCTCGCGCTGTATGACCTTGGTCGCATCAAAATACACGGCGTTGCCTGCCGCACCGGCCACTGAATTGAGTGCATCCACCAGCGGCACACCAGCAGCAAACATCGTAGCCAGTGTCCGGGTCCAGCGTGCGATGGAAGCCTTGCGGATCACGATACCGAACACCGGCAGCTTGAGCATTACCCGGTCCATGACATCCTGCACGCGCTTGTTGCGCTTCCATACATAGAAAAATCCATACAGCCCGCCGCCGACGATAGAGAAAATGGCCCACCAGTACTCCACAAAAAAATCGGACATGTTCATCAAGACTAGCGTGGGCGCAGGCAAGTCAGCGCCAAAACTGGAGAATAATTCCTTGAACGCAGGGATCACAAAAATCATGATGACCGCAGTAATGATGAAGGCAATGGCGATAATGGAAACCGGGTAAAACAGCGCGCCTTTTATTTTGCTCTTGATCGCCAGCGTTTTTTCCTGGTACGTGGCCAGGCGGTCCAGCAAGCTGTCCAGGATGCCGGCGGCTTCGCCGGCGCCGATCAGGTTGCAAAACAAATTATCGAAGTACAACGGAAATTTGCGGAAAGCCTGTTCCAGGCTGCTGCCGGTTTCCACGTCGGTTTTGATGTCGTTCAACAGTTTGGAAACAGAAGGGTTGCTATGGCCCTTGCCTACGATGTCGAATGCCTGCAGCAAGGGCACGCCGGATTTCATCATCACGGCGAGCTGGCGCGTGAACAGGGAAAGGTCCTTCTCGGTAATTGCCTTGCCACCGGCAGTACGTACCTTTTTGATTTTGGTGATGCTGATGCCTTGCCGCCGTAACAGCGTGGAGGCGATGGCTTCGCCCGCAGCGCGAATTTCGCCTTTGGCCAATTTGCCGGTTTTATCTTTTCCTTCCCAGATAAACAGGAAATCGGTCGGCTTCTTGTCTTTTTTTTCCGCTGCCATTGGTATCCCCCTGTGACGCTTTTAAGGTAGCTATCCGCCGCTGGTATGATGCCGTGCTTTAACGGCTTTGTAAATCGCGCTTACGCTATTTTGCTGACAAATTAAGGCTACTTATCCCGGTGCCAATCAAACCTCGGCAGGTTTCGCGAGTGCCGGAAAAATTTTCACTACTTTAACTGCCCTGTCCTGGGTCTGTATGATTTCTATAGGATAGTCGGCAATTTTAAGGCTGGTACCGGCTTCAGGAATGTCCTGTAGCTGATCCAGTATCAGGCCGTTTAACGTTTTTGCGCCATCCAGCGGGAAATGCATGCCTAATTTCCGGTTCAGGTCGCGTAGCGGTGTGCTGCCTTCGACCAGCAGACTGCCGTCCTCATAACGCAAAAATTTGCCGGTCTGGGCGGGTGATTGGGTGGTGAAATCACCGACAATTTCTTCCAGGATATTTTCCAGTGTGACCAGGCCTAACAACTCGCCGTATTCGTCCACCACCAGCCCCAGGCGGGTGTGCCGTTCCTGAAAATGCTGCAATTGCGACAGCAGCGGCGTATCAGACGGAATGAAGTAAGGTTCATGCAGCAATTCGCGCAATTCGCCGGGGTCAAAACTGTCCAGTTGCACCAGGTTCAATGCGCGCCGCACATGCAGAATACCCACAATATTGTCGAGTGCGCCTTCGTACACCGGCAACAGCGTGTGGTTGCAGGTCGCCAGTTGCTCGCGCAATATTTCCGGCGTGGCATTCAAGTCCAGCGCTTCAATCTGGTTGCGTGGCACCATCACATCGTTTACCGCAATGCGCTCAATGTCCACCAGGTTGAGCAACATGCGCTGGTGCTTGCGCGGCAGGAATTGCTCGGATTCCAGCACCAGCGTGCGCAGCTCATCCAGGTTGATTTTGTGTTTACTCTGGTCGGCGTGGACCTTGATGCGCAACAGCCACAAAAAACCGTGCACCAACGCCATGGCCACATACACTACCGGATAGAAAAGTTTATTGATCGGCGCCAGGATATAGCTGGAAGGCAATGCAATTCGCTCGGGATAGCTGGCCGCAATGACCTTGGGCATGATCTCGCTGAAAACCAGAATCACAAAAGTAATTAACAGCGTGCCACTCACAATCGCCAATTCACTCTGGCCGAACAGGCGCAGGATAATGATCTGGGTCAGTGCCGCTGCCACGACATTGAGCAGCGTGTTGCCGAGTAGCATGGATCCCAGCAGTTTGTCAGTCTGCGCCAGCAGTTTGGCGGTAAGCTTGGCGCTTTTGCTCCCTTTGCGCACCAGATGGTGCAGCCGGTGCCTGTTCAGCGCCATCATGCTGGTTTCCGACGCAGAAAAAAAACCAGAACAAATGAGAATAACCAGCAAGGCCAGGAACAACGTGACTAACGGAATTTCGTCCAAAACATGAAGCCTGTACTAATGTGATGGGCAAAGTATCGGGGAGGCTGGGGGGAGTGTCAACTATAGGGCGCCTCTAAAAATCCAAATTTTAGTTCCTGCATAACCTAAAGGTTAGCCTACACAGCAACTTCGTTGTGTCGCAATACTGCGTTACTCACAAAAAATTGCTCCTTACATATCAAACATATGCCGCGTCGCAATTTTTTGCTCGCGCCTTGTCTTGCTTAGAACTTTGAATTTTAGAGGTGCCCTATAGGGTAACTCTAAAAATTCTAACCCCATCGCGATATAGCGTGGCTCAAACAAACTTTGTTACCTCCGTGAATGTACAGACTGGTGGAGAGAGTTAGCGGCCCGCTCTGGCAACGTGTTAAAATGCCAGCCTTTTCGTACCTATCCCATTGGAAGCCATCATGTTCTCCAGCAAAAATACTGTTGCCCATACCGATCCGGAATTGTGGGCCGCGATTCAAAATGAAAATCGCCGCCAGGAAGACCACATCGAGCTGATCGCCTCGGAAAATTACACCAGCCCGGCGGTGATGGAAGCGCAGGGCAGCCGACTGACCAACAAATACGCCGAAGGCTATCCCGGCAAGCGCTATTACGGCGGGTGTGAATATGTCGATGTGGCCGAACAGCTGGCGATTGATCGCGTCAAGAAACTGTTCGGCGCCGAATATGCCAACGTCCAGCCGCATTCCGGATCGCAGGCCAACCAGGCGGTGTATATGGCGATGCTCAAGCCGGGCGATACCATTTTAGGCATGTCGCTGGCGCACGGCGGCCACCTGACCCACGGCGCGTCGGTCAGTATCAGCGGCAAGCTGTATCACGCCGTGCAATATGGCCTGAACGAAAAAGAAGAAATTGATTATGACGCCGTGCAGAAGCTGGCGCTGGAACACAAACCAAAAATGATAGTGGCCGGTGCTTCTGCCTATTCGCTGGTCATAGACTGGAAACGGTTCCGCACGATAGCCGACAGTGTGGGCGCGTATTTGTTTGTCGATATGGCGCACTACGCCGGACTGATTGCGGCGGGTTATTATCCTTCGCCGGTGGGCATTGCCGATTTTGTCACCAGCACCACCCACAAAACTTTGCGCGGCCCGCGCGGCGGCTTTATTCTGGCTCGCGCCGAGCACGAAAAAATCCTTAACTCTGCTATTTTCCCGGCCATTCAAGGAGGTCCGCTGATGCACGTGATCGCGGCCAAGGCGGTGGCATTTAAAGAGGCCGGCAGCAAGGAATTCAAGGCTTACCAGTTGCAGGTGATAGACAATGCGCGGGTGATGGCCAAAGTGTTGCAGACACGCGGTCTGCGCATCGTCTCCGGCCGTACTGACAGCCATGTGTTCCTGGTTGACCTGCAAGCCAAGCAGATTACCGGCAAGGATGCCGAAGCGGCGCTGGGTCGCGCGCATATCACCGTGAACAAAAACGCGATACCCAACGACCCGCAAAAACCTTTCGTCACCAGTGGCATCCGCATCGGCAGCCCGGCGATAACCACGCGCGGCTTCAAGGAACTGGAAGCGGAAAAATTGGCGCACCTGATTGCCGATGTGCTGGACGCGCCGCAGGACGATGCGGTGATCAGCCGTGTGGCAGGCGAAGTGAAAAAATTGACTACCCAGTTTCCGGTTTATGGAGATTAAAGCAGGATCGAGGAATGAGGATCGAGGATTGAGAAACCCCTTCGCCAAAATATTCCTTCCACAATCCCCGATCCTCGATCCTCGATCCTAAAATGAAATGCCCTTTTTGTAAAAATTCGGACACGCAGGTGGTTGATACGCGTGACAGCGAAGAAGGCGACAGCATTCGCCGTCGGCGTCGCTGCCTGTCTTGCGACAAGCGTTTCACGACCTATGAGACTGTGGAATTGCGTATGCCGCAAGTGGTGAAACAGAATGGCATGCGTTCGGAATTTGAAGAAGAAAAGCTGCGCACCAGTTTCAACCGGGCGCTGCACAAGCGGCCGGTTTCCACCGAGCTGGTGGATGCCGCGATTGATCACGTGATCCAAAAAGTATTTGCGCTGGGCGAGCGGGAAATCGGTTCGCGCCAGATCGGTGAAATGGTCATGAAGGAATTGCTGAAACTGGACAAGGTCGCTTACATCCGCTTTGCCTCGGTGTACAAATCCTTCCAGGATGTGGGTGATTTTGCCGACGCGGTGGAGGCGGTGCGCAAGGCACCGCTGCGGCGAAAAAAGCCGACGGCCTGACAAATGTTTAGGGCAGAGGATAGTCAATGGATGGCACAGGCGCTGCATTTGGCAGAACGCGGCCTGTACACCACCAGCCCCAATCCGCGCGTAGGGTGTGTCATCGTGCGCGAAGGCAAAGTGGTGGGCGAAGGTTGGCACCAGCGTGCCGGTGAACCTCATGCCGAAGTGATCGCCTTGCGTGCAGCCGGTGAGCTGGCGCGTGGCGCAACTGCATACGTCACACTGGAACCCTGCAGCCATCAGGGCCGCACGCCACCCTGTCACGATGCACTGATTGCCGCGGGCGTGCAGCGGGTAGTGGCCGCCGTGCAAGACCCCAACCCGAAAGTTGCCGGTCAGGGTTTGGCGAAATTGCGCGCTGCCGGAATAGAGGCCGAATGCGGATTGATGGAAAATGCCGCGCGCGAATTGAACAGCGGATTTTTTGCGCGCATGACGCGCGGCACGCCGTGGCTGCGCTGCAAGATTGCAATGAGTGTGGATGGCCGCACCGCACTCAAAAATGGCACCAGCAAATGGATCAGCGGTGAATCTGCGCGGCAGGATGTGCAGCACTGGCGCGCACGTTCGTGCGCAGTGCTCACCGGCATAGGCACCGTGCTGGCGGACGACCCTCAACTCAATGTGCGGCATGTGGCGACCACCCGCCAGCCGCTGCGTGTGGTATTGGATAGCCAGCTGCGCATGCCATTGGGTGCACGCATATTGCATTCCCCCGTTGGGAACTCGGCCAAGGGCGGAGAGGTTGTGGTTTATACCGCCACCTCGGATACCAAAAAAATTTCTGCAGCCGAAAAAGCAGGTGCGCAGGTAATCTCGCTGCCAGCTGCCAATGGAAAAGTAGATTTGAATGCGGTGCTGCACGATCTGGCAAACAAAGGCTGCAACGAAGTATCAACCGAAGCCGGCAGCGTCCTGACCGGCGCATTGCTACAAGCCGGCCTGGTGGACGAAATGATCATCTACCTTGCGCCGCAATTGCTGGGCGATATGGCACGCGGCATGGCCCAGCTGGGTGAACTGACATCACTGGACCAGCGACTGGATATTGAATGGCATGACGTGCGCCATGCCGGAAAAGATTTGCGCATCGTGGCGCGGGTAAAAAAATAATGTGGTATATGGGAGCCCGGTGATGTTCAGCGGCATCATTGCAGACGTAGGCGTCATCAGTCGCATTGAAAAGCGCGAGGGCGGCTTGCGTCTTTTTATCCAGTCACAGACGCTGGATATGGAAGATGTACAAACAGGCGACAGCATTGCCGTGCAGGGCGTATGCCTGACCGCCGTCAAAATTGACGGTAAAACATTTGAAGTGGATGTCTCACGCGAAACGCTTGATTGCACCACCGGGCTGGAAATAACTGGCACGCACGTCAATCTTGAAAAAGCCCTGCGCTTGTCCGACCGGCTGGGTGGGCATTTAGTCGCGGGCCACGTCGATGGTGTAGGCGAGGTAGTTGAACTGGCGAATCTGGGGGAGAGCTGGAAACTGCGTGTCAGCGTGCCGCAACCCCTGGCAAAATATATTGCCAGCAAAGGTTCGATTGCAATCAATGGCGTCAGCCTGACCGTGAATCAGGTAGAGGGCGTAGTATTCAACATAAACCTGATTCCGCACACGCTGGCTGCTACGGCGCTGGGTGAATTGCGCACTGGCGCAAAAGTAAACCTGGAGATTGATTTGATTGCACGCTATGTGGAACGGATGATGCAGCCGAAAGTGACGGATAAATGAGCAATAACAGTATTTCGCCTGTTCAGGACATCATCGCCGAAATCCGCGCCGGACGCATGGTCGTGCTGGTGGATGAAGAAGACCGCGAGAATGAAGGCGACCTGGTGTTTGCCGCCGAATTTGTCACGCCGGAAAAAATTAATTTCATGGTCAAGCATGGGCGCGGTCTGGTGTGCTTGACGCTCACTGAAAGCCATTGCCGGCAGCTTAATTTGCCGTTGATGGTGCGTGACAATGGCTCGCCGCTGGGCACCAATTTTACCTTGTCGATAGAGGCGGCCAGCGGGGTGACCACTGGCATTTCCGCTGCTGACCGGGCGCGTACGGTGCAGGTTGCCGCCGCCCCGAATGCCAAGCCCGCAGATATTGTCCAGCCGGGACATATTTTTCCGTTAATGGCGCAGAATGGCGGCGTGCTGGTGCGCGCCGGGCACACTGAAGCGGGATGTGACTTGGCCCATTTAGCCGGGCTGATGCCGGCTGCGGTGATCTGCGAGATACTGAAGGATGACGGCGAGATGGCGCGGCTGCCGGACTTGATAAAATTTGCCCAGTTGCATGGTTTGAAAATCGGTACCATCGCGGACTTGATCCAGCATCGCAGCCAGCACGAGAAGCTGGTGGAACGGGTAGCCCGCCGACCGGTAAAAACTGCCTACGGCGAGTTTGACCTGGTGGCCTATGTCGATAAAACAACGCAACGCACGCACCTCGCGTTGGTCAAGGGGAATATTCAGCCGAATATTGAAACGCTGGTGCGGGTACATGAACCGCTGTCGGTGCTGGATTTTCTGGAGCAGGCCAGCTTCAAAAATTCCACCAGCGTGCATGATGCGTTATTGAAAATCAGCCAGGCGGCTGCGGGCATCTTGGTGTTGTTGCATCGCGCCGAAAGCTCCAGTGAAATGCTGATGCGCGCCGTGGCGACGCCGGACCAGCATCAAGTGGCGCAATGGGACCCGCGCAGTTATGGTATTGGTGCGCAAATTCTGCGCGACCTCAATGTCGGCAAGATGCGTTTGTTGGCGACCCCGCGCAAGCTGCCGAGCATGGCGGGATTTGGGCTGGAAGTGGTGGGCTATGTTCATCACGAATGACAGGGTGGAACAGACATGAAGGAAATAGAAAAAAAATTGAATGGTGCAGGGATGCGCATCGGCATAGCGCAGAGTCGTTTTAATTCCACGATAGGTGAAGGCCTGCTGGCGGCCTGCCGTGCCCAGCTGATGCAGCATGGCGTGCGCGATGCAGATATCACGCTGGCTACCGTGCCGGGTGCGCTGGAAATTGGGCTGTTGTTGCAAAAAATGGCGCAGAGCGGGAAATTTGATGCGCTGATTGCGCTGGGTTCAGTGGTACGTGGCGATACCTACCATTTCGAAATTGTCGCGAATGAATCCGCGCGCAGCGTGGCCGAAGTGCAATTGCAATGTGGCGTGCCGATTGCCAATGCGATCTTGACCACCGACACTGAAGAACAGGCTGAGGAGCGCATGAACATCAAGGGTGCCGAAGCGGCGTCGGTGGCGATTGAAATGGCAAACTTGCTGAAGGATGTAGCGTGAGCGACCCATCAATAAAAGAAAAATACCCGTCCAAAAGCACTCGTCGGCGCGCACGCGAACTGGCCTTGCAGGGAATTTACCAATGGCGGCTGACCGGCGGCGAAGCGGCGCAGATCGAAAAGCAGATCAGCGGCGAAAAAGGGCTGGGTCGTTTCGACGCGGGATTTTTTAGCCAGCTGTTGCGCGGCATATTGCAGCGCCATGCAGAACTGGAAGCGGCAGTGTCGACAGAACTGGACCGACCGCTGGACGAACTCAGCCCGGTGGAATTTTCAGTGCTGTTGCTGGGTGCGTATGAATTGCTGCATCACCCGGAAATTCCCTACCGCGTGATTATCAATGAGTCGGTGGAGTTGGCCAAAACCTTTGGTGGTACCGACGGGCATAAATATGTTAATGGCGTGCTGGACAAGATGGCCGCAAAAGCGCGGGCCCTTGAAGTGGCGGCCCGTCATTGATGAACGTCGCATGGTGCTGAGAGACATTTTTTTCAATACACAGCATTGTTTCCTAGCGCGAGGGTGCGCATGCAGGAATTCGATTTAATCCAGCACTTTTTTACTCGCCCCACGCCGGGCGTCGTATTGGGTGTGGGCGACGACGCCGCCTTGCTGCAGGTGAATGAGGGCATGGAGTTGGTAGTGTCCAGCGACATGCTGGTCAGCGGCACACATTTTTTTCCGGATGCCGATCCATTTTTTCTGGGGCATAAAACGCTGGCGGTCAATCTTTCCGACATGGCGGCCATGGGCGCGCAGCCGCGCTGGGCTACGCTGGCCATGTCGCTGCCTGAGGTAAATGAAACCTGGCTGGAAAAATTCAGCGCAGGTTTTTTTTCATTAGCGCAGCAATATGGTGTCGAGCTGGTTGGCGGCGACACGACACGCGGCCCGCTTAATTTATGCGTGACAATAATGGGTGAAGTGCCGCAAGGCGCGGCACTGAAGCGTAGCGGGGCGCAGATAGATGACGATGTATGGGTGTCCGGTACGCTAGGCAGTGCTGCACTGGCACTGGCGCATTTGCAAGGCAAGGTTCGCTTGTCTGCGGAAGATGCAGCCATGTGTGCAGTCGCGCTGCATCAACCTGCCGCGCGTGTTTCATTGGGCATCGCTTTGCGTGGCGTGGCGCATAGCGCGATAGATATTTCCGACGGATTGCTGGCTGACCTGGGGCATATATTGGAATGTTCCGGTGTGGGCGCGGAAGTTCAGTTTGATGCATTGCCTGTTTCTGCCGCACTACTCGGCATACCCGAAGCCTTGATGCGCCATTGCGCATTGTGCGGTGGCGACGATTATGAATTGTGTTTCACCGCCGCACCTGCGCAGCGCCCCTTGATGGAAAATATTTCCCGGCAACTGAATTTGCCGTTGACCCGCATTGGCATTGTTGTAGCGGGCAGCGGCTGTAGTGTGCGCAACGCACAGGGCGCTGCCATCCCTATTAAGGAATCAGGCTATGACCATTTCCGGTGAACCGCGCGTGCAACCATCATGGCGCTTTGTCCTGCGCCACCCGGCGCATTTCTTTGCGTTTGGTTTTGGCAGCGGGTTATTTCCTGGCTCGCCGGGCACGATGGGCACGTTGGTTGCGTTTCCTATTTTCTGGTGGCTTGAGCCGTTACTGACAGACGCATTATTTTTACTGGTGCTGGTCGCCGCGTTTGCGTTTGGCGTATGGGTGTGTGAAAAAACCGGGCGCGCGCTGGGCGTGGCCGATTATGGCGGCATTGTGTGGGATGAAATTGTGGCTTTCTTGCTGGTGCTGTTCTTCACGCCGGACGGATTTTTCTGGAGCCTGTTGTCTTTTTCATTATTCCGTTTTTTTGACATTCTAAAACCGCAGCCCATCCGCCACTTTGACCGTACCTGGCATGGCGGGCTGGGTGTGATGTTTGACGACATCCTGGCCGCTGGTTACACGCTGCTGTGCCTGGCGCTGGTCAAAAGCATACTGCTGTGAGAGGTTTTCTTTTTGCGCTACTTTTTATTTACGCGGGTACGGCTGCCAGTTATGAAGAAATTTATTCCGGAAATGTCGTTGCGGTGCTAGATGGCGATACGATCTTGCTGTTGCGTGAAAATAATCCTGCTCCGTTCAAAGTGCGGCTGGCAAACATAGATGCGCCGGAAAAATCCCAGGAGTATGGCCTGGCGTCCCAGCAATCACTGGCCGAACTGGTGTTGCGTAAACCGGTACAGGTGGCGACCCGGGCAATAGACAGTTATGGCCGGGTGGTAGCGGTGATTTCGCTGCCTGGCCGCAATATCAACCAGGAGCAAGTTGCGCGCGGTATGGCCTGGGCTAATGCACGTTCGCGCGATAAGGACATGCTTGCGGTCCAGGCAAAAGCGCAACAGCAAAAGCGCGGCTTGTGGGCACAGGCCAACCCGCT
Source organism: Gallionellaceae bacterium (assembly GCA_031400735.1). Taxonomy (GTDB): domain Bacteria; phylum Pseudomonadota; class Gammaproteobacteria; order Burkholderiales; family Gallionellaceae; genus Nitrotoga. The sequence goes on along the minus strand of JANNQM010000085.1, from coordinate 33,573 downwards.
TCATCCCCGTGCCTGGCGCGATTTACATATGGCGCGCCCTCAACCCCTCACGCAATCCTATGCATGTGGCAGCAAACATTATTGCCGACAAATGGATTCTTGCGCGGAGGCGAAATTCTATTTGGAAAGCTGTTCAGTAAAGTCGCTGGATGGCGATGGTGATGGATTGCCGTGCGAGAGATTATGCCTGGCGGAAATTAGCGCGGCAGAGTAAATTAAAACTAATGCGCCGGAATTTTTTCCATTTCTTCCCAACGGCAACCTGAGCTGTCGCAGCGCAGGGCATTTCCGGATTGATGCCAATCTCCCAGCACCCAGCGTTCGCAGTAATGCCCGTCAATGGTATGGACATGGCGCTTCATGCGGTGAGTATGGCCATGAATCAGGCGCGGGTAGTGATGACTGCGCAGCAGCTCGGCAACCGCTTCCAGATTAACGTCCATGATCTCGGTGCTTTTATGTTTTTTTTCACTCTCGCTATGCGCGCGCAACTGGCCGATAAAATTTTTGCGTTGCTCAAGCGGCTGGGCGAGAAACTGCTGCTGCCACGCAGGCTCGTGTACCTGAGCGCGGTATTGTTGATAAGCCAAGTCATCGGTACACAGCAGGTCGCCATGGGTCAATAATGTAGGCGTGCCATACAGATCGAGCAAGATAGGGTCGGGCAACAAGGTGGCGCCACAGGCCTGAGGCAGTTCCTGGCCCATCAACAGGTCGCGGTTGCCATGCATCAGGTATAGCCGGATTCCCCTTGCGGTTAGCGCATACAGTACTTCAATGATTTTTTGATGGAACGGATCATGCCTGTCGTCGTCCCCCGCCCAATATTCAAACAGGTCGCCCAGGATATATAGCGCTTCCGCTTGCGGTGCAATGTGCTGCATGAAATTTTGAAACGCCAAGGTGGTCTGCGGCTGGTCTGCGCTCAGGTGCAGGTCGGAGATGAAGAGTGTGTGCATGGCAGGGAAAGCAGGATGCGGGATTCAGGATGCGGGATACTGGGGGCTACCACCGCATCCTGTATCCCGCATCCTTACATCCTGCTTTATTTCACCACTTCTGCTTTGGTGATGACAACATCTTCCAGCGGCACATTCTGGAATCCGCCTTGGTTGCCAGTCTTGACCTGGCGAATGGCGTCCACAACTTCTTTGCCCTCTACTACGGTGCCGAATACGCAATATCCATACCCTTGCGTATTGGATGCGGTGTAATTCAGGAAGCTATTGTCTTTCACGTTGATAAAAAATTGCGCGGTAGCCGAATGCGGGTCGGAAGTGCGCGCCATCGCAACGGTGTAGATATCATTGCGCAGGCCGTTGGCAGCCTCATTTTGAATTGGGGCATTAACGGCTTTCTGCTTCATGCCGGACTCGAAACCGCCGCCCTGAATCATGAAATTGTCTATCACGCGGTGAAAAATAGTGCCGTTATAAAAACCACTTTTCACGTAGCCCAGAAAATTCTGGACGGTGACTGGCGCCTTTTCAGCATCCAGCTTAATGGTGATGGCGCCGTGATTGGTGGTGAGTTTGACCATGCTGGATTTTCCTTTGGTATTGGTAAGTTGGGAAGACTGGGTGGAGCAGCTCAACAGGCTGCCCAGCGCCATGAGAAAAATTATTTTCTGGTATTTCATTCTTATGCGGCTCCTTCATAAATGATCTGCCAGCGGTTTTCACGCTTGATCCAGTACTGGCGTTTTTTCATGCGATTGGAAAGATTATTACTGCTGTAGTCCTGTTCGAAATTGACCACGACCATATTGGGCTGGGTGGGATAGGAAAATATGCTGACATTATGCAAATCCACCTTGATCCATTGCTTACCTGCATTCACCCGCTTTTTTTGCTGCGACCATGCTGACAAATCAGCGCCGCTGCTGGCGAAATCACTGGCATAGTGCCTGAGGTAAGCGTCGGTATCAAGGCTTGCCCAATCGCTACGCCATTTTTCAAGGGATTGCATCAGCGCGGTACGCTCGGCCTGGTCGCTCGCGTCACTCCAGCTCATTTCATTGGTGATGATAAACGGAGTGATGCCCGCTTGCAGCACCTTGCTAATTTTATCCAGGTCTTCATTCGACATCACCACACAGCCATTGCTGGAGCGGGGCGGGCGGCTATAGGTATTGGCCGGTGTGCCATGCAGCCAGATGCCGTGCCCCTTGTGATTTTGTCGGATGTCCCATTCGTTGGGATAGCTCAGCGGAAAAGCGCCGCTGCCATAAAAATCAGTCAGCTGCTGTTTTGCCAGGCGAGAACGGACGAAATACACGCCCAGCGGTGTTTTCTGGTCGCCTTCGGCTTTTTTCTCGGCACCTTCTTTACCGATGCTGATGTAAAAATCCGTCACATAACGCACTTCGCCATTGACGTTTTCGTATAAGTAAAGTGTGGCGGTACTGGCGTCAACCACCACCGCGTAGCGTTGCGTATCATCGAGCTGCCACAGGTATTTAGGGGCCAGTGTGATGGGCATTTGCTGCACACGCTGCAATCGCGCGCGCGCTTCGTCGCGCAAATCTTCCATCTGGTCGCGTGGCGCGCCGGGCATGTTGCCAAAATCGCTTAATGGTTTTGCATGCGCCAATAACAGGTCGCCTTTCACCAGATGCGCCAGCTTGAAATTAGGATTGGCCTTGAGCAAGGAATCCACTTCCGTCATCGCGGTATCCAGCCTGTTGTCGTTTATCGATAACAGGCTTTGCACCAATTGCTGTTCCATGTTGCGGGGTTGCATGCTGAGATTGTCGGCATGGGCGTACCCGATCAGTGCAGGCAGCAGCACAAGCATCAGGCGGATAAAATTAAAAGCAGGGTACAGGCGCATTATTTTCTGGGACGTTCTTCCTGGATTAGCCAATTGCCGTCCCTGTTTACCAGAAGCAGCTGCTTCCTGGCTGCACTTTTCAGATGGCTGGAGCGATAGGTCTGACGGAAGGTAACAGAGGCATGGGTATCGTCAATTCGGCTGACTTTTACATTGCTGAGACTGACCTGAATAAACTTTGGCTTGGTGAGGCGTTCTGCGCGCGCAGCTTGCCAACTTTCGCGGCTTTCCCCCCGCAGCAACTTGAAATCAGCATCATAAAACGCCAGATAAGCTTCCACGTTTTTGTTGGACCAGGCCGCCGCCCAATCGTGTACTACTTGCTCAATTTCCCGTGCGCTGTACTGGCCGGTTTTCTCAACAGCGCTTGTTGGCGGCGGGATATCTGTTGCATCGGCGGATACTGCGGGTGCGGAAGGTGTTTTTGGTAGCCGGTCGGAGCCGGATGCGACCCCTGTTGCGGCAGCAGCAGGTTTATTGCTTTTACCGCTGCCGGTGAACAGATCCTTGATTAATGCCAGTTTGGTTTGGGTGGCAGTATTACTTTTATCCAGTTGCAGCGCGCGGTCATACGCCTGGCTGGCCATCTTGGCATAAATGTCACCCAGGTTTTCATGGGCGGTGGCATAACTGGGATGGGTGCGAATCGCCATTTCCAGCGCCACTTTTGCCTTGTCATACTGCCCTTGGCCGGCATACAGCACAGCCAGGTTGTTATAGGGTTCCGGCAGCTCGGGATAGTCTTCGGTGAGGGCCGTGAATACCGAGATGGCGTCAGCGGCCTTGCCCTGTTCGGTGAGTATCAGCCCTTTCAAAAAGCGCGCCTGGGCGTCCTTGGGCGAGCTGTCCAGGTAGGAGTTAACCCGTTCCAGTGCCTGGGCATGCTGGCCTTGCTTTAATAACCTGCCGGCTTCCTGAATTTCATCCGCCGCCGCAGCAAAGCTGATGCACAGCATCAGCGCCCCGCTGAGCAGGGTGGCACATAATTGAAAACGGGTCGGGTTAGTCATTGAGTGGTGTTTCCCGGTAATGAATCGGTATTCAAATGCCCGCCAATTCTACCAAATAAGCCCATTAATTACATGGGCATCGGTAATTGCCATGGCCGCCTTATGTTTGGGAGTGGGGATTTTCGGGTAAAATCCGCTGCTATTCTCTTGCCATCCTGAAAAAACAATGAGCAGCAACACAGACGCACCGGCTCCCCATTTCATACGCAATATTATCGAGGCTGATCTGGCCAGCGGTAAGCATACTGGCATCATTACCCGTTTCCCGCCGGAACCGAACGGCTACCTGCATATCGGTCATGCCAAATCCATCTGCCTGAATTTTGGCCTGGCGCAGGATTTCAATGGCAGCTGCAACCTGCGTTTTGATGACACCAACCCGGAAAAGGAAAGCGACGAGTACGCGCGCTCCATACAGGATGATGTGCGCTGGTTGGGCTTTCAATGGCAGGGCGAAGTGCGCTGGGCATCGGATTATTTCGAACAGCTGTATGGTTATGCGGTGGATTTGATCAAGCAGGGCAAGGCCTATGTGGACGACCTGAGTGCCGATCAGATACGCGAATACCGCGGCACGCTGACCCATCCCGGCAAGCCCAGCCCTTACCGCGAACGCCCGGTGGCCGAGAATATCGATTTGTTCACGCGCATGCGCGCTGGCGAGTTTGCGGATGGCACCAAAGTTCTGCGCGCCAAAATCGACATGACTTCCGGCAATATCAATTTGCGCGACCCGGTCATTTACCGCATACGCCGCGCGCATCACATCCGCACCGGCGACCAATGGTGCATCTATCCGATGTACGACTACACCCATTGCATTTCCGACGCGTTGGAAAAAATTACCCACTCGCTGTGCACACTGGAATTTGAAGATCACCGCCCGTTGTACGATTGGGTGCTGGATCAATTGAACGTACCCAGCCATCCGCGCCAGATAGAATTCTCGCGCCTGGAGCTGCGCTACACGATGACCAGCAAGCGCAAACTGTTGCAACTGGTAACCGATAAGCATGTGTCCGGCTGGGACGACCCGCGCATGCCCACCATCATAGGCATGCGGCGGCGCGGTTACACACCGCAAGGCATACGCGAATTTACCCGGCGCATAGGCATTTCCAAGAGCGAAAATGTTGTCGACCTGGCCGTGCTGGAAGGATGCATACGTGAAGACCTGGAAGCGCGCGCGCCGCGCGTGATGGCGGTGGTGCACCCGCTTAAAGTCATCATTAGCAATTTTGTAGCGGGCGCCGCCCATTCGCGCGAAGCCGGGTTCCATCCCGAACATCCGCAATTCGGCTGCCGACTGGTGCCGTTCAGTAAAGAGATATGGATAGAGGCCGACGATTTTTCCGAAAACCCTCCTGCGGGTTGGCAGCGCTTGACGCCGGGTGGAGAAGTCCGCTTGCGTTACAGTTATGTGGTGCGTTGCGATAAAGTGGTGAAAGACAATGCCGGCAAGCTCGTGGAGCTGCATTGCTCGATTGATCCGGACACGCTGGGTAAAAACCCGGCTGGACGCAAAGTGAAAGGCGTGATTCACTGGCTGTCGGCTGAACATGCATTTCAGGCGGAGATTCGTTTGTATGACCGGTTGTTTACCGTGCCTGAACCGGATGGCGACAAGACCCGCGATTTCAGCGAATTCATCAATCCACAATCGCTGGCTGTTGTGCAAGGCTGGGTAGAGCCTGTGGTGCGGGATGCCGCTCCCGAAACGCATTATCAGTTTGAGCGCCTGGGCTATTTTTGTGCCGACAGGTTGGACCATCAGCCCGGCAGAAAACTGGTTTTCAACCGCACCGTCACGCTGAAAGATTCATGGGGCAAAGAGCAATCTTGAGGAGAACATCATGAGCGAAGAAATCAGTATGCACAGCCCGGAAAAAATGAAATCGCTAAGAACACTGACGCTGGTAGTTTATGTGCTGTATGCATTGTCCTATTTCACCGGCATAACCGCGATCATAGGCATTATCATCAATTACGTGAAACTCGAGGATGTGTCCGGAACATGGCTGGCCAGCCATTTCAGCTGGCAGATTAAAACCTTCTGGTTCGGGCTGTTATGGGCGGTGATAGGCGCGGCGACCATAATTATCATGGTTGGGTTCGCGATATTGTTTGCCAATTTTATCTGGATCATTTACCGCATCATAAAAGGCTGGCTTAACCTGAATGAAGACAAGCCCATGCCCCAATAATCCCTGCCCGACTAAATTATTCGAATGTTAAAAATCTACAATACCCTCACCCGCGACAAACAGGACTTCATCCCTATTCAGCCCGGCAAAGTGCGCATGTATGTGTGCGGCATGACCGTGTATGACTATTGCCATCTTGGTCATGGGCGGGTGATGGTGGTGTTCGACATGGTGTATCGCTGGCTGAGGGCAAGCGGGCTGGATGTTACCTACGTGCGCAACATTACCGACATAGATGACAAGATCATCAAGCGCGCGGCGGAAAAGGACGAATCCATCCATGTGCTGACGCAACGCTTCATTGATGCGATGCATCAGGATGAACAGGCATTGGGAATCTTGCCTCCCGATAGCGAACCGCGCGCCACCCAATATGTGCCGCAAATGTTATCGATGATCGCACAACTGGAAAAAAATGGCCTGGCCTACCGTGCGCCCGATGGCGACGTGAATTACGCCGTGCGCAAGTTTGTCGGGTATGGAAAATTGTCCGGCAAATCTCTGGAAGATTTGCGTGCAGGCGAACGGGTGGATGTCAATGACGGCAAAAATGACCCGCTGGATTTTGTGCTATGGAAACACGCCAAAGAAGAAGAAGCGGAAGAAGTTAAATGGGACTCCCCGTGGGGCAAAGGCCGCCCCGGCTGGCATATTGAATGTTCGGCGATGAGCTCGGAACTGCTAGGCAAACATTTCGACATCCACGGCGGCGGTGCCGACTTGCAGTTTCCCCACCACGAAAATGAAATCGCGCAAAGCGAAGGCGCGCACCAATCCCCCTTTGTGAATGTGTGGATGCACAACGGCTTTGTGCGCGTGGACAACGAAAAAATGTCCAAGAGTCTGGGCAATTTTTTTACGATACGCGAAGTGTTGAAAAAATATGACGCAGAAGTAGTGCGCTTTTTTATCCTGCGCGCCCATTACCGCAGCCAACTGAATTATTCAGATGCGCATCTGGACGATGCCAAGAGCGCACTGACCCGGCTATACACTGCCCTGAAAAGCAGCCCCTCTCCCTTGACGGGAGCACTAAAAGTAGGCAATCCGCTATCAGCTAAAGCTGATGCGGAATTGACACAGGGTTGGGGAGAGGGTTTAAATTGGACCACACCCCACGCCCAACGCTTCCAAGCCGCAATGAACGACGACTTCAACACCCCGGAAGCAGTGGCCGTGCTGTTTGACCTGGCCAACGAAGTCAATAAAAATACCACGCCAGACATGATAATCCAACTTAAATCACTGGCCGGAACGCTAGGCCTATTGCAACGCGACGCCCAGGATTTTTTCCAGAGCGCCGGTGATACAGGTTTAAATGAAGCCCAAATCAGCGCACAAATCGCCGCCCGCAGCGCCGCCAAACAAGCCAAAAATTACGCCGAATCAGATCGTATTCGCAAAGAATTATTGGTTGCCGGCATTGTGCTGGAAGACAGTGCGGCGGGTACGACTTGGCGACGCGCTTAGGGTAGTTGCCCTGCCGCAACCATGCGGCTCATAAGTGTGTTTAGAGAAATCCAGACCACGATATCATCAAATTCACCGCCTGCAACAGTTGTGTTGTTGCTATGGATACGGCTAAAAAAATTATTTGTACTAGGGACATTGTTGCTTGTTTCATCAACATTGGTGGTTGAGCTATTGGCAAGGGCAGTGCCTGAATCGCTGGTGCCAAAGTTATTCCTCCCATGGGAGAAAATAACCGCCGGGACACACTGGTTGCTGGTCGAGCATGTTCCTTGCCCGGCCAGATAAATGGCGGTGCCTGAGCTATCCCGTGTCTGGGTTGTTTTGGTTGCGACCGTGGCGGATAAGGTAAAAAGATCGGTCCCCGAAGCATTGCCGGCGAAAGCCGGGGTAACGCTGTAACGGATAATTTTCCCCCAACTGTCGAGCTTGGGTGTACCCAGTGCCGCCCAGGGTATGAAGCCTGTACAGTCGGTGGCTGTGGCGCAGGCAGCGCGTTCAGCGCCATTAGTCGCAGACGTTGCGGGGCGCGGGAGACGGCCATTGATGAGGGCGTAGCCGATCAGTGCCTCTCTGATTTCAGTCAACTGTTTGCTGGTTTCGTTGTTACGTTGTTGCTCAAGTTGACTGGTCACCGTGGGCAGCAAACCGCCCAGTAGCAGCGCCACTATCATCAGCACGATGGCCATTTCCACCAGCGTGAAGCCATAGTTGGTACGGATAGAAGAGTAGTTCATGGTTGGCAGTTGGCTGTTCCGTTGAGGCATATCACCACATCATTGTTCGTCTGGAAAAGGGCATCTGATTGCTTATAGGCTTCAAAACTCCTGGCTGGCGATACGCCTGCATGTGGATTGATGCCTTCCAGGTAGGGGGTGGGCTGAGCGACGGTGTCTGGATAAGCACGTGCTGGCGTGTTGCTAGTTAGTTGCCGCCCCGCGACTATGACTGCAGCCCGATATGCCCCATCGCCATTTATCTGCAGGCAAGTGGTGGTGCAGCCTCCGCTGCCGCCTGGCTGATAACCATCAGCTACCTGGAAAAATACCAACCTCTCCCAATCAGCCCAGTATGGGTTAGATGCGGAAAAAAGGGTACAAGCAGGCGGCCAAATGGCGACGGCAGCCAGATTGGTATTTGCCAGATTAATTTCTGCTTGAACATCGGCCGAGGTAACTCCTCCTTGGAGATTGGCCAATTTTTTTGCTTTATCGCCTGTTTGATTTGCCTGATTCGTGATAGAGGCAGTAAGTTCGGGCTGGGTAGGCTGATTGTCATGTGCATTATCGGCTGCGGTTTCAAGCGTATTCCCCGCATTTAATAGCGCATTGACCGTGCTTGCGTCGCTTGCAGAATAGTTGTTCAAGGCCAGTTGCAACGCAGTCAGAGCATTCAGCAAAGCACGCACCAATGAATCCATATTGGGCAACCTGCCAAAGCGCGTGTTCGGCACGCTGGTGTAGTCGGAGGCCGAGACGGGAACGGCCCAAGGATATTTATAGGGCGATACTAGTGCATAAGCATCGAGGCAGGATTTTACTTCACGCGCAATGCGTTTTTCTATCACAGGAAATAACTGGTCGTGAGAAATGGAAATCAATTGGTCGTTAAAGGGAGCCGCTACATTTGTGTTCTGGTAAGTTTGGTTTGGGTTGATTCCAGCGACTGGATTAGCTTCTGTGCTTAGATTGGCGTTGCTGCCCTCCAGGTAGTTAGTGGCGCATAAGCTTTCCTTTTTGGTATTGCCAGTTGTCGTGCAGAAAGTTGTCTGGGTGTTGGAACGACTTTGGCTGCCGATATTTGCACCGGGCGCAAACACGATGGCCATTAAATTGTTGGACGTGTAAGTACCAGTGATGTTGAGCGTGCCTGTTGTTTCACTATTGAGTGGGCGCACCGAGGCATAACGACGGACATTGCGCGACAGGGTGTACCACAACCTTTCGCCTGTCGCGTCGCGTAGGTCAGGCAACCCTAGTGTCCTCCAAGGTAGTCTGCCGATATACTGTGGGCATCCGGTTGTGCCACCGGAATCAGCATCGCCGTCATCGTCAGTATCTGGACACGGCAGGCTACCTGGGTAATCAGAGTAAGTCACCGTGATTCCAATCAACGCCTCCTTCGCCTGCGCCAAAGCATCCGCAGTAATTTTATCCCGCTCCATTCTCAGTCTGGAACTGTTTAAAGAAGTTACAAGCACCGTCGCTGCCCCCAGCACCAGAATTACCAGCATCAACATTAACGCCGCGCCATGTTGCTTGTGCGCGTGCGACATGATTGATGGGCGAAGCGGAAACATTTAGTTATCGGGCACTGGAGAATCTGGGGGAAGGGGTTGGTCCAGATGCAGCTTTTGGCCTACTTTGATTTTTACTCGTTGCGATTTACCGGGCAGGTCGACCGACAGCGTGTCCGGGTTGCGCTCATCGCTTTGGCCTGCTTTTTGTGGCACGCCGTTAATCCAGACAGTGCGCGGGCCGCCACGTTTTTGCACGATGCCGTTGACGGTCAACACTGAGGATGAGTTACCTTCTGCCGAAGCATGCCGCGCATTCGAACGGTCGAGGTCGCTGCGTTGCTGCGGGGTAAAGAACAAGCGGCCCAGGCGGGCTGCATTGGCGTGCGGAGTTAACAAACAGGCAAGCAGGATGCAGCTTATTATTCGGGAGGTTAGTTTCATTTTTCATTCCTGTTCTTCAGCGTCAGCCAGCCACCGCTGCAGTCACCTTTGAGTTGTGCCAATGAGCTGAAGTTCGCTGGCTCCGAGGCCAGGTTGCCGCGCTCCAGCGTACACCGCTCAATAACGAACCAGCCTTTTAAATTGGTGCGCAACGCATCGAAGAAATTGATCAATTGTCCCTCGTGCAGCAGGTTGAATTGCAACGCCATCGTGCTCAGGTAAAGGTCGAAGTTGCCGCTATCCAGTGGCGGAACAGGGGTGTATATCTGTTGCGGGGCAATGGTGTATTTGAAGTCCAGCACGCGGCCCTGGCGTTGCAGGTTGGCCAGGCCCTCTATCCAGTCCAGGCGCTGGTTTTGGCCGATGATGTTGCGGTCCAATAATGAGCCATACTCCAGCGTGTAGGTTTTCATGTTGTCCCGGTCCGCTTCGGCCGTGGCCAGTTGCTTGCGCGCTTCGTTTAACTGGCGCTGGGCAGCTTGCTGTTCAGCCTTTGACCGGGTCAGGAATTGTTCGCTGGCGATGATGGCAGTGCTGGCCAGTGCCAGCACCAGCATGAAGGTCAGCACGCTCCACATGATATGCGGGAAATCGGATTTGGAAAGAGTCATTCTTTTGGCGTCCAGATAATTTTAAGCGCAAATTGTGCGGTCGGCGCCTTGCCGTCGCTGATATTGGCGGCGATGCTGCCCTGGGCGCTGACATCCAGCGGCAGTGTCACTGCCGTTACACTGTGGCCCTGCTCGGTCAATGCTTGCTGGAAACGATCCAGATAATCCAGCGCGTCGCGATAATTGCCGGAAAATTCATTCAGCTCGCCATTCAGCAATATCACCTGGCTCGGCAGGGTTGCGGCGCCATCTGTGGGCGGGCTCATCTGCCACGACAGTTTGTCCACGCGTATGCGCGGGAATTCATCCAGGCTGGCGCTTAATCCTTCCAGAATGTTTTGCGGAGGGGGAGAATAATTGCTCAGTTTGCGCAATAACAGCACTGCCGTTTTCATGTCGGTGGCGGTGGCCAGCGTGTTCGGAAAACCCTGGGTGATTTGTTGTGCCTGGCGCGTCAACCGCGAGGCCTGCATTTTAAGCGCTTCATTATCGGTAGTTAAGTCGCTGCCTTGCCAAATATTGATGGCTGCCCATAACAGGCTAGCTACCGCTATCGCGGCACTCAGCCCAAACAAGCCACGGCGCAGCTGGTACAGCTGGAAAAAATGAGTATGTTCTTTGGCAGCATAATGGCTGCGCGGTGGCTGCGTAGCCAGCAGGTGCAGGAACAGCGGCGTGGCGTCCGAGTCGGTGAAATTTATTGCGGACTTGAGACGTTGCCCGAGCTGGTCAATGTCCAGATAGCTAAACCGCATGTCGGCATCGTCATGCAGGTATTCCGACAACCTGGACTGGTCGTGCGCATGGCAGATGATGTGCACATCCAGCACCTGGCCGGGCGGCAACAGGCTCAGGCTTTTCAGGTACTGGTGGGTGCGCGCCGTTTCTTCGGCGACGGTTTCGCTGAATGTTCGGTTGGCGTTAATCGGGGTCAATCGTGAAAAATGCAGGTGTTTGCGATCGAAATATGTTTGGCGTAATCCGGCATGCCTTTCCCACGACAGCAGCAATAAGTGGTCCGAAGATTCACCTTTGACCACAGGCGCGCTGATGTTGGGCACAGAATAAATGCCGACGATAGGTACACTATGCGCCAGCATCGTGGTCACCCAGGGCAGGATAAGGGCCGGGTTGGTCAGCGCAGAAAACAGCATTTCATCATCGTGCCGCCCTTCGGCCTGGCGGCTCAGCGCCAAAGCCTGGCGGAATGGCGTGTTGCGGTAATATTGTTCGAACTTGCGCTGGATCAGCGAGGTGCGTTCGCTGCCGCGCAAATGCGGCACGGTCTCATAGCGAAAATCTTCTTCGATAAAGTCAGTCAGCAGGTAAACAGGATCACGGTGGGTTTGCAAAAATGCGGCAAATTGTTCGCGCCCCGCCGCGTTATCGGTAAAATGCTGCGGCGCAGAAAGCACGCCATCCTTCCATGAGTAAGCATGGAAGTTGTCAGCGCCGAGAAATAATAAAGTTTTTTTGCGGGACATTTTTTACCTTGCTATTGTACTTTGCCGATAATGTCATATATCGGCGACAGCACCGATAGCATAACCCAGCCCAGCAGCACACCGAGAATGATGGTCATCGCCGGTTCAATCATCACTTGCACTTTCTTGATCGATTCGCGCACATCGCGGTCATAAAAATAGCTCACGTTGCGCAACGCCAGATCCAGTTGGCCGGTAGTCTCGCCCACCTTGAGCATGCGGATCACCAAGGGTGGGAAAATGCCGGTGTTGTGAAAGCTCTGGGTCAGGTTTTTGCCCGATTCAATTTCCAGCGTAACTTGTTCCAGGCTGCGGGCGATGACTTGATTATTCGCCAGGTCGCGCGAGTTGGCAATACAATCCAGTATCGTAATTCCGGCGCCGTACATCATCGCAAAGGTATTGGCGAAGCGCGCCAGGATGATTTTGCGCAGGATGGGGCCGGTCGGCCAGATGTGCAGTTTCAGGTTATCCAGGTGATATTGCAGGCCGGGGTTAACCGCCAGCGCCACTTTAAAAGCAGCAAACAGGAATACCGGCAAGCCCAGCAGGATATACCAGTAATTCACAAATACGCTGGAAGTGGCCAGCAGCAACCGTGTTTGAAAGGGAATCTCCTGCCCCATGTTCTTGATGAAACCGACCAGTTGCGGCACCAGGTAAATCATCAGGTAAAAGGTGATGCCTATTACCACCGTTCCGACGAACAGCGGGTAGATCATCATTGTTTTGGTTTGCGAAGCCATCTCGTCCTGCCATTTCAATGATTCGGTGATGTGGGCAAATACTTGCGGCAGCTGCCCGCTTTCTTCGCCGGCATGGGTCAGGCTGACAAATATTTTGTCGAACGCCTCCGGATATTGCGCCATGGCCTGCGACAATTTTTTGCCGCTCTCAATGGATTCCACCATGGCCGCGATGATCTCGCGGAATTTCTGGTCACCCATTGTGTCGCGCAAATCGGCCAGGCTTTCCAGCAAGGGTACGCTGGCGCGGGTCAGTTGATCGAGGTTAAAGAAAAATGTAATCAGGTCGATGCGCTTGATTTTTTTGCTGGCAAACCCAAATTTTTTTTCGTCTAACTTGGCATTCACCAGATCCAGCCCGATGCGCTTCAGCCGAAATTCCAGGTCCAGCACGTTAGCTGCATCCTGCAAGCCGCGCGAGGTCTTGCCTTTGTCGTTGATTGCCTTGTAGGAGTAGAGTGCCATAAGCCGGGTGGCTAGCTTGAGCGGTCAGTTAAATCGACTACCCGCGCCACTTCCGACAGCGACGTAATGCCCTGCAACACCCGCCGCAAGCCATCAGATGCCAATGGCCGGAAGCCCTTGTCTTGTGCCGCCTGTTTCAGCTCGCGGATGCTGGCGCGATGCGCGACCAGATCATCCAGGTCGTTGTCCATTTTGAGCAGCTCCATGATCGCCAGCCGCCCGTTGTAACCCTGGTGATGACACACGTCGCAGCCAGCGGCACGGTACAGCGTGATGTTGTCGTCATGATGCACACCCAGCAATTTTCTCTCGATATGATCCGGGTGGTAACCGTATTTGCAATGCGGGCACAGCACGCGCACCAGGCGCTGGGCGATGATGCCGATGATATTGCCGGCCATGATGTCGGGCAGGATGCCGATGTCGAGCAGACGCGGGATCGCGCCTATGGCCGAATTGGTATGCAGTGTGGAATACACCTGGTGGCCGGTCATCGCGGCGCGAAATGCCATTTCGGCAGTGGGATGGTCGCGGATTTCACCGACCAGAATGATGTCCGGATCCTGCCGCATCATCGACCGGATACCGTTCACGAAATCCAGCTTGGCCGCTTCGTTGATCGAGGTCTGGCGGATCAGCGGAATCGGATATTCCACCGGGTCTTCCAGCGTCATGATGTTGATCGATTCAGTGTTGACGTGATTCAGCACCGAATACAGCGTCGTGGTTTTGCCGCTGCCGGTGGGGCCGGTCATCAGCACAATGCCTTCGGGTTTGGCGATGATCAGCCGCAGTGTGGTCAGCGCTGCATCGTCCAGCCCGAGCTGGTTGATATCGACGATGCCTTTTTGCCGATCCAGAATGCGCAGCACCATGTTCTCGCCGTGCGTGGTGGGGTGCGACGCGACGCGGAAATCAATCGGGCGGCCGGACAGTCGCAGCGAGATGCGGCCATCCTGCGGCGCGCGCGTTTCGGCGATGTTCATGTGGCTCATGACTTTTATCCGCACCACCATCGCTGACCAGAAACTTTTATGCAGGCTGCGCACCTGGCGCAACACGCCGTCAACGCGGTAGCGGATGCGCAGGAAACTGCTCTCGGGTTCAAAGTGGATGTCAGACGCGCCTTGCTGCACGGCCTCGGTCAGCAGCGCGTCGATCAGGCGTACTACCGGCTGGCTGAATTCATTGACGCCGGTCTGGAGTGATTGATACTCCATTTCGCCCGGCTCGATTTCATGCAAGATGCCATCGATCGACAGCTCAAAGCCGTAATACTGGTCGATCGCGCGCAGGATGTCGGATTCACTCGCCACCTGTGTGGTCAACCGGTATTCATCTTTCAGCAATGCGCGCAACTGGTCCAGCGCGATGATGTTGTCGGGATCGGCGATGGCCAGTGTCAAATGTTTTTTAACCGGATCAACCGACAGCGGCAGCAACTGATAACGCCGCGCGACATCTTTCGGGATCAGCTTGATCGCAGCTGAATCAATAATGACGGTAGACAGGTCAACGCTTTCCTGCCCCAGGTTTTCTGACAGGACATCGCGTATCGTGGCTTCCGACAGAAAGCCCAGGCCGACCAACAAGCGGCCCAACGGCTGGTGATTCTTGTTCTGCTCTTGCAGCGCAATGCGCAGCTGGTCTTCGCTGATGACGCCTTTTTCCACCAGCAGGCGGCCCAGCGGCTGTTGTATGAGGGGTTGTTGTGTTTGTGCTGACATGCTTTTTTCTGAGTGGCCTTGTTAATTTAACCCAAATAATCCATTAGAAAATCCTGCAATTTCCCCCTTTGCAAAAGGGGGACTAAGGGGGATTTTTAAATTCGTGCGATGCTTAAATCCCCCCTAACCCCCCTTTTTACCCGTAAAGGGTACGCCGGTGGGTATCCCCGCTGCTACGCAGCGACCCTTCCGCAGTCAAAGGGGGGGATACTCCGTTGTAGCCAGGCATAATAGGCAATTGGTTTAAGGAGCCGTCAACTCATTCAAGCGCCGCCGGGTTTGCGCATGGTCAAAATTTTCAGCTCCGGCCTGGTCTTGTTGCAACGCGCGCTGGTAATATTGCGCGGCCAGTTTGCCCTGGCTAAGATGGTCCAAGCTGACGGCGAGGTTGAACCAATATTGTGCGTTATCCGGGTCGCGGTTAGCGGCGTTGAAATAGGCTTGCTGCGCCTCGCCCCAGCGTGATTGCCCGGCATAAAGATTGCCCAGCACAAAATGTAATTCCGCCGCGTCCGGACGTTGCGCCAACAGCAATTTAAGACGGCTTTCAGTCGTCGCCGCATCGCCCTTGGTGAGTGCTGACATACCGGCATGCGCAGCCGGATCGCGCGGGTCTAGCGTCAATACCTGGCCATAATATTCTGCGGCAGTGGCGTCCTGGTCCTGTTGCTGCGCAATCGCCGCCATGCCCAGTAATGCATCGCGATTTCTGGCATCCAGCTGCAGCACGGCATGGTAACGCTGCCAGGCAGAAGGGTAATCACCGTTGCGATAATCCTGATACGCGGCTGCCAGCGCTGGGCTGATGTTATCGGGTGCCAGGCTACGTTTGATAGCTACGCGAGAATTCGGCCCGGCGGGAAGGGGTCGTGATTCTGACAGCGAGGATTGGGATGCAACTGCTGCAGTACGATTAGCCTTGTTAGCCACACCCTGGGTTGGGTTCGCAGTTTGTGCCGAAAGTTGTGCAACGGGCTGTGTGCGCGCGGGCGATAGGGATGAGGACACGGCTGCTTTGTCCCCGCTATCACTCTGCATAATAGGCGCGGGAGTTGTCCGAACCTGCGGCGGCAGGGCAGAGGGAGAAGTTTCCCGCCACACATAATAACCGCCCAGCGCCGCAAGCAATGCTCCGCCCATCAGCGCTAACGGAATGATGCCTATGCGTGCCCGATAATGCGCGGGTGCAGACTTCGCAGCAAACAAATTATGCCCGGCGCTACGCGCAACATCCGGCGCAACAAGATGCGATGCATCGTCCGACGTGCCATACTGCCGGGCCTGTCCCGTCTTCTTAAGGGCATCAAGTAATAAGCTCATGGCTAAGGCTTGCTGCTGATTTCTTTCTTTCCGGCAGCATCAAACTTGAAAAAATCCTGATCAGGAAGATTGTCACGGAATTCGCTGTAGTCACCGTTGATGCTGGCGTCTTTGATGACAGTAGGGCGCAGGAAAATAACCAGCTCGGTTTTGGTGGTGGTGTCATTGCGATTCTGGAAAATGTTGCCCAATAGCGGAATGCGGCCCAGCAACGGAATTTCATCGGTCAGCTTGTTTATCTCGTCCTGCATCAAGCCACCCATTACCGCAATCTGGTTGTTCTCGATTTTCAGCACGGATTCCATCTCGCGCGTCTGCGTTTGCGGGATGCGGCTGACCACAGGAATGCAGGGCGGGGTAATGCTCGGGCAGGCCAGGGATGGGTTGGGGTCGTTGACATAGCCCAGCAAACGGGTAATTGAGGGACGGATATTCAGCAGTACGGCATCGCTGTCGTTGATCTGCGGCGTTACGCTCATGGTAAAGCCCACCGGCACAGTGTTAGAGGTGGTAGTAAAAGTGGTGACGGCAGGAGCTCCACCGGTAGAAGAAACAGTGGTCGCGCCAATGGTAAAGTACACCAGGTTATCCACCACGCGCAGCATGGCAGTCTGGTTGTTCATCACACTTAGCTTGGGGCTGGACAATACTTTTACGTTGCCGAATGATTCCAGCAAGGTAATTGAAGCTGCTATGGCACCAATTTTAGAGGTGGGGTTGGTGTAGTTGAGGACGAGCATGCTGCCGGTATTAGTGGCGGGCAGCCCAGCCGATCCGCTCTGCGCTAACGAGAAGCCCGTTCCGCTAGCCGATAAAAGGCGCGACCAATCTATGCCTTGCTGGTAATTGTTGCTTAACCGCACTTCCGCGATGGTTGCTTCGATCAGTACCTGGCGCCGTGCGCCAGTCATAATCTGATCCACAAATTCCTGAATCTTTTCGTGCTGCCTGCCGGTGGCGCGCACGGTGATGATGCCGCTTTCCGGGTTGGCAATCACCGAGGCCGCCTCGCGAAAAGTGTTGGTGCGCGTGATGGTGGTGCCGCCTTCCTCCAGCGTGACTGGGTTGGGGCTATTTTCAAAGCTGACCTTGCTCGTTTGTTTCTTGTTGGTGCCTGCTTGCACGCCAGTGCCGCTGGTGCTGGCGGCGTTACTTTGCTGCACCAGCGTTTCGCTGGAACCCTCGGGCAATACCTTGTCGGTTTCACGCAGGATGTCCTTGATGTTTTGCGTCAGTGTCTCCCAAAAATGATTTTTTGAGGTGTTTTTGATGGACAGCGAAGAGTTGTTGCCACTGCTGCCTGAGCTGCCTGAGCTACCGGTACCGACCTGCGTGGCGTTGGCAATGCCGCCATCCGAATCGCGCGCCATGTTCACATAGTCAATTTTATAGTGCTTTAAATAGGGCGAATCCGGCATCACGATCAAATTGTCGCCATCCATCTCATAGCGCATGTCCACTTGCTTGGCGATACGGCTGAGAATTTGCGGCAAGGTCTGATTGACCGCATTGAGCGTGACAGTCCCTTCTATTCCGCCATGAATATCCAGGTTGATTTTCGCGTCGCGCGCCAGCGCGAAAAGGATTTCCTGTGCCGGGACATTGGTGACGACGACACTATAGGTTTCAATTTTTGGAGTGGCTTGCGGCGGAGAAAGCGGGATTGTGCGTTTGATGGGTTGCGGGATGCTGGTGATGGGTTCCGCTTCAGCTGTGTCACGTTGAATGTGTTTGGTGGATGGGGTGATAGGTCGCGTGCCGCAGGAAACGAGCAGGACACAACTACAAAGTACGACTATTTTTTTTGATCGCATGGCTCTCTCACTTTGCATTTTCAACAGCCTAGCACCTTTAGCGGGCTTACTCAATAAGGGCATAGCCACCGTCTCAACACGACCTGTTACGAGAACGGCTGGTTACAATTTATCACTCGCTTTCCAGGAAAACTACTGCGGCATCACTTGGTCAGCCGGAACCGGGTAAGGGGAAGGCGCAAACCCGCTCAAGTAGCGCGGCGGTAATTGGCGGATGGCGGAGCGGGCTGCCGCAAGGTCAGGGTAATTCCCGTACACTATGCGGTAGCCATTCTTGCCTTTTATTTTACTGGGCAAAATATAAATTTCGGACAGTTTACCCAGCTTGTCCGCGCGTTCCAGAAAAGCTTCCAGGCGCTCCGGCTGAATTTCGGTGGTGAAGAAAAGCTGGATGCTGGCACTGGTTTTGTTTCGTTGTGCCAGCATGTCTTTGGTAGCGGCAAGACGTTGCGCCAGCAGGCTGGAGGGTGCAGAGGCGGGAGTCACTGGTTTCGGCGGCGGGGTTATCTCAGAAGTAGCGACTGCCGGAGAAGGTGATTGCACAGGCGCAACCGTGCTGGCAGGCACAGCGTCCGACGCAGGAATCGCTGCTGCAACAGGCGCGGCAACAGTGGTAATCGGCTGTGTCGCAGGGGTTTGTGTGCCAGAAGTTGCCGCTGCTGAATTGCCGGAATTTTCATTACCGAGAAACCAGGCTGTTCCGGCCAGCGCTATTGCTGCCAGCGCGATACCCGCCACCGCCATTATTTTGCGTGTGGGCCAAATTTTCGGTGAGGAGAGTTCGCTGTCCTTGATCGCCGCTTGCACATGGCGCACTTCAATATTGTGGGTATTTTCAATAAAGGCTGAGAGCAATGCCTTGTCCGCGAGGATGTTGACGCGCCGCATCAGGCCGTCGGATGCCGCGCCTATCAGCTTGACCGCGCCGCTGGAAAAAACGTTGGGGCCATGATAACCGGCGGCGCGCATCCGGAATATCAGATAGGCGATGATTACCGATTTGGACAAAGGCAACATCGCGAAGTGATGCACGATACGGTCCTTAAGCTGGCGCATATTGGGCTGGGCAAGCTTGTCATTCAGCTCTGGCTGGCCGAACAGTACGATGTGCAATAATTTGTGGTCACCCAGTTGCAGGTTATACAGCAGGCGCAATTCTTCCAGTGTATCCAGCGGCATCGCATGCGCTTCGTCCACCAGCACCACCACGCGTTTACCTTCGGCCGATTTTTTGGCAAGCAGGTTTTGCAGTGTTTGCATGATGACATTGACGCGCTGGCCTTCCAGGTTAAGACCCAAGCCATCGGCGATCGCATACAGCATTTCTTCGCGCGACAAGCTGGGATTGGCCAAGTACACCGTTTCCATGTGCGGCGGCAGGCGCTCCAGCAGCATGCGGCACAGCATGGTCTTGCCACTGCCCACCTCACCCGTGACTTTGATGATGCCTTCGCTTTCAGTGATCGCGTAAATCAGCGCATCCAGAATTTCCGCCCGGTTGGCGCCGGGGAAGAAAAAATCGGTGACGGGAGTGATCTTGAATGGCGGAGCAGAAAGCCCGAAATGTTCCAGGTACATTGAGTGACCCCTAATTTTAAAGTACAGACATCGGTAATGCGATGAGCCAAGCGTTTTCCCCTCCTTAATTATAAGGAGGGGTGGCACAGAGTGCCGGGGTGGTTCAGGGCACCTCTAAAAATCCAAACTCCGTCGCGATACGGCGTTGCTCACCAAAAATGGCTCCTTACATATTAATCATATGCGGCGTCGCAATTTTTTGCTCGCGCCTTGTCTCGCTTAGGATTTTGAATTTTTAGAGGCGTCCTTTAGTTTTTTTCCGTAGTGGGTGATCCCATCTTGTTCTTTTGCAAGGCCTCCATGCGACTATATAACGTTGTCCGTTGCAGGCCAAGCAGCTTGGCTGCTTCACTGATGTTGCCTTGCGCCAGCTCAAGTGCCGTATTAATGTAAATGCTTTCCTGCTGCAATAACTGGTCATTCAGGTTAAAGCCCGGTTGTTGCAAGGCATGGCGCGCTTGCTGCATGGGGTCGCCTGGTTGCAGGTTGGTTGTGGCGTGTTGCAGGTCAAGCTCGTCTTCCAGTTGCGCGGCGCTTACCGTTTCGCCCGGATATTTGGTAGCCAGCCGGATCACTATATTGCGCAATTCGCGGGTATTGCCGGGGAAGGGATAGTTTACCCAAACCTGACGGGCGGCTGCATCCAGTTCGAAGGGCTGGCGCTTGGCCTGGGCTGCATAAAAATCACGGA
Organism: Gallionellaceae bacterium; assembly: GCA_031400735.1. Lineage (GTDB taxonomy): Bacteria > Pseudomonadota > Gammaproteobacteria > Burkholderiales > Gallionellaceae > Nitrotoga. The sequence goes on along the minus strand of JANNQM010000085.1, from coordinate 12,941 downwards.
AATATTCCAGCAGCAATAATTTGTCTTGCCCCAGCTCGCGCAACGGCGGTACGTGGATAGTGAAAACGCTGAGGCGGTGATACAGGTCGGCGCGGAATTGGCCGCTGCGCACCGCCTGGCGCAGGTCGAGATTGGTTGCGGCAATGATACGCGCGCGGCTTTGACGCGGGCTGGTTTCACCGACGCGCTGGAATTCGCCGTTTTCCAGCACGCGCAATAATTTCGCTTGCAGCTCCAGCGGCAATTCGCCTATCTCATCCAGAAACAGCGTACCCTCGCCCGCATCCTCAAAAAAGCCGGATTTGCTGGAGGCGGCACCGGTAAATGCGCCCTTGGCATAACCAAACAACGTGGGTTCCACCAGGCTGGGCGAAATGGCCGCGCAATTGAAAATCAGGAAAGGGGTATTTTTATTGGTCGCCAGACTTTGTATCGCCGCCGCCACCAGCTCCTTGCCGCTGCCGGATTCACCCTCGATCAGGATAGGAAAGGGTGTGCTGGCATACAGCGCAATCTGCTGGCGCATGGTCTGGATCGGCGTGCTTTGGCCGATGATGCCGTACATCACATCGTCATCCAGCCTTTTTTCTTTACTCTGTTCGGCGCGCTGGATCAGCAGTGCGGCGCGCAACTGGTTTTTGATGGCTTCCGGCGGGCAGGGCTTGGCGATGAAATCAATGGCGCCCAAGGCACGCGCATGGCGGGCATTCGCTTCATCATCCTGACCCGACAGTACCAGGATTTTCATCTGCGGATAATGCGCCAGCAGCTCGGTAATCAGGTGGAAACCTTCATCAGGGCGATGCGGTGTAGGCGGTAATCCCAAGTCCACCAATGCCAGCAAAGGCCGGGCAGGCAATTCGCGCAACAGTTTAACGGCGGAGACACGGCTTTCCGCCAGATATACATCAAATTCTGCAGCGAGCGAGAGCCGCAAAGAGTCGCGGATCAGCGGATCGTCATCGACAATGATCAGGCCGGGAAGGGTGGAATTGTTGTGCGGGGTCATAGGTTAAGCATTATAGATTATCCGGTGAAGCATGGCTTGCCTTTGCCCCCACCGCAATGCGGCTGAAAAATTTCCTTCATCAACTTGTCATGCATGCTTCCTACACTTGCGCCTGGTTACGCAGTGCGTTCCCACCGTGATGGAATTTTGATTAACCTGACTTATAGATGAAGGAGTGCTATATGAACAGAACTTTGCTTGCCGCCGCAATCGCTGCGGTTTTTTCGATGAATGTGATGGCTGAATCGCCCGTGGTAAACGGCACAATGGCGTTTGATCCTATCGCTGCATCGGCCTATGTTCAGGCCACCAGCGACGCGACCATCCTGAACAGCCAGCCTTGGGTTATTCCACAAGGCTATAGCCAGCACATTGTTTCAGATGAGAGCGATCTCAATATTTATTCCGGAATGTCTGACTGGAATGACATGAACACGGTCAATGAGAGCAAGAAACATGCGGGCCGTTTCATGTACCGTACTCACGAAGTCCGCCCCGGCGCTGACCTGAACGCGTTTTCTGGCGGTGCCGTGTCGGTGGTCGACCTGAAAACAGGCCTGGCAAAAATAATCGCCCAGCGCCATGACTGGGAAGCGCTCGATGGCATTGTCTGGACACCGTGGCATACCGTGTTGTTTGCCGAAGAGGCCATCACCGCAGCACTGGGTGATCCGGCAGTTCCCCAAGCGACCAGCGGCCTGCTGTATGAGATGGCGCTAGACAAGGACGATCCCGCCACCGCCGCAAACGTTACGGTGCGGCCACAATTGGGTTCGTTGTCGCATGAAGGTATCGAGATAGATGCCGAGGGCAATGTCTATGTGATAGACGAAGATCGCACAGGCGCCATCTATAAATTTGTACCGGCATCCTATGGCGACCTGAGCGCGGGGCAGCTGTACGCACTGCGCGTCGTGAACGGCGGCAAGACGGGTGCGGCGGAATGGATTGCGCTGGACATGACCCAGGTGCAGATCAGTGCGCGCGTGGCGGCCAGAGCAGTGGGGGCGACACCGTTCTGCCGTCCGGAAGACCTGGAGCGCATGGGCGATACGTTGTATGCCGCACTAACCTGTGAAGATGTTTCTAACCCGGCCAACACCAACGGTGCCGGTGCAGTGCTGGCAGTAAAGCTGGGCGATGTACCGTCAGTCAGCTATTTCGTAGCCCATGGCGTGAATGTGGTCATGGAGAACAAGGTCACCCGTGTCACCGGCTTCAAAAGCCCGGACAATCTGGCAAATGGTCCGGACGGGAAATTGTGGATAGTCGAAGACAATGACTACAGCGACATCTGGGTAGCCGAGCCGGATACTGATGGCGATGGCTATAGCGATGGTGTGCATTTATTTGCTTCGCTGAAGGATGTGCCGGCAGAAGGCACCGGCATCTACTTTGGCAAGGATCCGCATACACTGTATGTAAATGTACAGCATTCATCTACTGGCAATGACAAGACCATGGCGATAACCAAGGATTAAGCCATTTTTTAATCAGTAGCTACATGTATGGGCGCGATTCACCCTTCGGGTGCGAGAACCTCTACGAGGTATCGCGCCCTTTTTCACAGGCCCTGGATCAGGGCGTGATGAATCACGCCCCTACGGGGTTTTTTCTTTGCCAGCAATTAAGTTGTAGGGAGGCAAGCCGGTAGTTTAGAATGCCCCTACTTACTGATTTGCGGGGTTCTACGTGTCATCCGAAGCGCTGGTCAACATTCACGACGTTAATTTCTCATATGGCCACCGTCCTATATTGAATGGGATCAACATGGCCTTCCCCAAGGGTAAGGTGATTGCGATCATGGGTGGCAGCGGCTGTGGCAAGACCACCTTGCTGCGGCTGATTGGCGGCGCGCTTAAACCAGGCAGTGGTTATGTCGAGGTAAACGGCCAGAAAATTCATGAGCTGGATCAGGACGGGCTGTACCGCATGCGCCGCAAGATGGGCATGTTGTTCCAGTTTGGGGCGCTGTTTACCGATATGTCGGTGTTTGACAATGTGGCTTTCCAGATGCGCGAACATACCGACTTGCCGGAAGAAATAATCCATGATCTGGTATTGATGAAGTTGCATGCGGTCGGGTTACGCGGGACTCACCATTTAATGCCGGCTGAACTTTCCGGCGGTATGGCGCGGCGCGTGGCGCTGGCGCGCACTGTGGCGCTGGATCCTATGCTGATTTTGTATGACGAGCCGTTTGCCGGGCTGGACCCGATTTCACTGACTGTAGTGGGACAGCTGATCCGTCGCCTGAACGATGCGTTGGGTGCGACTTCAGTGGTGGTCACGCATGACGTGCAGGAATCGCTGAAGATTGTTGACTATATTTATTTTGTCGCAGATGGCGTGATTGTTGCCGAAGGCACGCCCGACGAAATTCGTGCTTCCGATAAACCCTTTGTACGCCAGTTTGTGCATGGAGAAATGGATGGGCCGGTGCCGTTCCATTATCCGGCCAAAGACTATTCGCAAGAATTGAATGTGCAAGCCTGAGATATGAGCATAGCCAGCAGCCTGACTACGATAGGTGGACGCAGCGTGAATGCGGTGTGGCGCATGGGTTATGCCACGCGTTTTTTCCTGTTTATTTTGCGGCATTCCGGCACCAGTTTCCGGCGCTTTCGCCTGGTGGTCAAAGAGCTGTTTTCCAGCGGTGTAATGTCGCTTATCATCATCATCGTCGCCGGCATGTTTGTGGGCATGGTGCTGGGTTTGCAGGGTTACGAAACCTTGCAGCGTTATGGTTCCGAATCGGCGCTGGGATCATTGGTGGCATTGAGTCTGGTGCGCGAACTGGGGCCGGTTCTGGCAGCCTTGCTGTATGCCAGCCGCGCCGGATCCGCGATGACCGCCGAGATTGGCTTGATGAAAGCGACCGAGCAAATTTCGGCCATGGAGATGATGGCGGTCAACCCGATTGCCCGAGTCGTGGCGCCCCGTTTCTGGGCCGGCGTAATTGCGATGCCATTGCTGGCTGCGCTGTTTTCCGTGATGGGCGTATTTGGCGGCTACGTGGTCGGCGTGGTGTTGATCGGTGTAGACGCCGGTTCATTCTGGTCGCAGATGCAATCGGCGGTGGACTTTCAGCATGACATCCTGAATGGCGTGCTGAAGAGTTTTGTGTTTGGCGTGGCGGTTACTACCATTGCGCTGTTTGAAGGATATGATGCGCCCCCCACTGCAGAAGGGGTATCCGGCGCGACGACGCGTACCGTGGTGCAATCATCACTGGCAATTTTGATGCTGGACTTTATTTTGACCGCATTTATGTTTCGAGGGAGTTAGCATGGAACGCAGCACACTGGATTTGTGGGTAGGAATTTTTGTTGTGGCAGGTATTGCCGCACTAGTGGTATTGGCGCTCAAGGTGGGTAACCTGAGCACCTATAACGGCGGCGAATCGTATCAACTGGAAGCCTATTTTTCCAACATTGGTGGTCTTAAACCGCAGGCCTCGATCAAAAGCGCCGGGGTGCTGGTCGGGCGGGTGACTGCCATCAGCCTGGATACCGAGCGCTATGAAGCCAAAGTGACGATGAGCATAGACCAGCGCTACCAATTTCCGGTCGATACCTTCGCCAACATTTTGACGGCAGGATTGCTGGGCGAACAATACATAGGCCTGATTCCGGGCGGCGAGGAGCAGCAGCTCAAGGCTGGAGATGTGGTGAAGCAAACCCAATCCGCCGTGGTGCTGGAAGATTTGATCGGCAAGTTTCTGTACAGCAAGGCAGAGGGTACTCCGTAATACTATCTATTGGCTATGGCCCGAACGTCAACGGTTTCGGACCTCAGTCGTTATTGGTTAGAGCGCTAAGGGGAAACGTTTGGAGGCATCATGAAAAAAATATTATCGATGTATTTGGGTTTGACACTCGCAATGGCCATGCCGGTGTATGCAGAAACGCAAGCGCCGGATGAGCTGATCAAGAATACCGCGCAGGAAGTGCTGGCCATTGTCAAAAAAGACCGCGAAATCCAGGCCGGTAGCCAGAGTAAAGTACTGGAATTGGTCGACGCCAAGGTGCTGCCCCATTTCAACTTTACCCGCATGACACGGCTGGCTGTGGGCAAGCATTGGCGCACCGCCACACCACAACAAAAACAGTCGCTGGAAACAGAATTCCGCAACATGCTGGTGCGCACTTACACCAAGGCATTCACTGCCTATCGGGACCAGGTGATTGAGATCAAGCCGCTGAAAATCCCTGCTGGCGCGAATGAAGTCACAGTCAAAACACTGATCGTAAAACCCGGCACGCCGTCCATCCCGGTGGACTATGACATGGAAAAAACCGCTGACGGCTGGAAAGTGTTTGACCTGATTATTGAAGGGGTCAGCCTGGTAACCAACTACCGCAGCACGTTTGCCCAGCAAATTCAGCAAAGCGGCATAGATGGCTTGATTAAAACCCTGGCGGAAAAAAACCGCAAGGCCGCTGAATCGGGCAATAAGGCAGATACCAAGTGATGACCAGTGATCAGGGCAAGGTAAAAATCACCGGCCCCCTTACAGTCGATACGGTTGGACCGCTGATCAGTTTTAGCGCGCAGGTTGCAGCTAAAACCGATGTGGTGATCGATTTGCAGCAGGTCGAAGCGGTAGATTCCGCTGCGGTCAGCTTGATGCTGGCGTGGCTGCGTGAAGCGCAGCGCAACAAGATCAATCTCGGCTTTGAGCATGTCCCGGAAAATTTAATAAGCCTGGCACGCCTGTACGGAGTTGCAGAATTATTGCCGCTGGGTAGCGGTCATGTTGTGTCGGCTTGAGCATTTGCTTCCACCTTTCTGATGTATCCCGCCATTGAAATTTGCGAAGCGCACAAGCGCTTTGGCCGTGTGCATGCGCTGGACGGTGTCGATTTGCGCATTGAGCAGGGCGAATTTTTTGGCCTGCTCGGTCCCAACGGCGCCGGCAAAACCACGTTGATCAACCTGCTGGCCGGGCTGGCATTGCCTGACAACGGTCAGCTATTCGTGCTGGGCCAGGACGTGGTCAAGCAATACCGTGCCAGCCGCCGCCTGGTGGGCATAGTGCCGCAGGAGCTGGTGTTCGATCCATTTTTTACAGTACGCGAAGCACTGCGTTTGCAGTCCGGCTATTTCGGTTTGCGCAACAACGATGCCTGGATAGACGAAATCATGCACCATCTGGATTTAACCGATAAAGCCAACACCAATATGCGCCGCCTGTCCGGTGGCATGAAGCGCCGCGTGCTGGTGGCGCAGGCACTGGTGCACAAGCCGCCGGTGATTGTGCTGGATGAACCGACTGCCGGTGTGGACGTGGAATTGCGCCAGTCGTTGTGGCGCTTCATACAGCAGCTCAACCGCGATGGGCATACCGTGTTGCTGACTACGCATTATCTGGAAGAGGCAGAAGCCTTGTGCAACCGTATCGCGATGCTCAAAGGCGGCAAGATTGTGGCTTTGGATACCACCCAAAATATGCTCAACAGCATAGTTGGTTATCGCGTTAGTTTAAAACTGGGCGGTGCGTTGCCTGCGGCATTGCAGGCGCAGGTGATTGAACAGCAGGATTACGATTATGTATTGAGCCTGGTTTCCTATCAGGCTTTGGAGTCGGTGTTGGCGGAACTGCGCCGGGCGGGTGTGAGCGTGCTGGAAATGAAATTGCAGCAGCCCGATCTGGAAGATGTTTTTATGCAACTGGTGGGACGGGGCAGGCATTGATGGTCAGTTTTTATACATTGTTTTACAAGGAAGTGCTGCGCGTGTGGAAGGTCAGCTTCCAGACCATATTATCGCCGGTGCTGACTGCGCTGCTGTACTTGCTGATTTTTTCGCATGTGCTGGAACAGCATGTCGAGGTGTACCCGGGCGTGCGTTATACCGCTTTTCTGATTCCCGGTTTGGTGATGATGTCGGTGTTGCAGAATGCTTTTGCCAACAGCTCGTCCAGCCTGATTCAGTCCAAAATTACCGGCAACATCGTGTTCGTGTTGTTGGCGCCTATCGCCTACTGGGAATTTTTTGCGGCTTATGTGCTGGCTTCGGTGTTGCGCGGCATTGTAGTAGGGGCAGGGGTATATCTGGCAGCGTTGGGGTTTGCACAGCCGCCACTGCAATTTCCGTTGTGGATTGTATTGTTCGCTGTGCTGGGCAGCGCGCTGCTGGCTTCACTGGGAGTGGTCGCCGGAATATGGTCGGAAAAATTTGACCAGCTGGCAGGCTTCCAGAATTTCATCATTGTGCCGCTGACTTTTTTGTCCGGCGTGTTCTACTCCATCCATTCATTGCCTGATTTCTGGCAAGCGTTGTCGCGTTTCAACCCGTTTTTTTATATGATAGACGGTTTCCGCTACGGATTTTTCGGTGTTTCGGATATTTCTCCCTGGGTCAGTCTGGCGGTGGTCAGCGGCTGTTTGCTGGCGATGACAGTGTTTACTTTGGGATTATTAAAATCAGGTTACAAATTGAGGCATTAATCAATAATGGTCACATCAGAAAGCATTCAGCAAAATATTGAACAAGGCATGACGCACAGTTACCTGACGGTAAATGGCGACGGCACACATTTCGAAGCAGTTGTGGTCAGTGAGGAATTTATCGGCAAAAGCCGCATCCAGCGTCATCAGCGCGTGTATCAAACGCTGGGCGACCGCATGCGCAATGAAATCCATGCGCTGTCGATGAAAACCTATACTCCACAAGAGTGGCAGGAACAGAAATAACCTAAAAATAATTGCACCACAGAGACACAGAGGCACAGAGGCACAGAGGAAAACCAAAGCATTAAGCACTCGATTATCTGACTTGAAGGTTTTCTCTGTGCCTCTGTGTCTCTGTGGTGAAGAATTCGGACAAACAATGCAAAAATTAGCAATTCAAGGCGGTATCCCATTGCGCGGTGAAGTGCGCATCTCCGGCGCCAAAAATGCCGCGCTGCCCATTATGTGCACCAGCCTGCTAACCTCTGAAGCCATGCAATTAAGCAACATGCCGGAGTTGCATGATGTCGCTACGATGCGCAAGCTGCTGGAGCAGATGGGGGTAAAGGCCAGCCTGCAGGGCAACCAAATGACGTTGCATGGCGCGCAGGTGGACAAACTGGAGGCGCCCTATGACATGGTGAAAACCATGCGTGCTGCGGTGCTGGTGCTGGGCCCGTTGGTCGCGCGCTTTGGCGAGGCGCGCGTGTCGCTGCCCGGTGGTTGCGCGATCGGCTCGCGCCCGGTCGATATGCACATCAAGGGACTGCAGGCCATGGGTGCAGAAATTGCGATTGAGCATGGTTACATCCATGCGCAAATTTCCAAGGGTGCAAAGCGCCTGTCAGGCGCACATATTTTTTTCGATATCGTCAGCGTCACCGGCACTGAAAATATCATGATGGCGGCGACGCTGGCCGACGGCGTGACCGTGCTGGAAAATGCCGCGCGCGAACCGGAAGTGGTAGATTTGGCGCACTGCCTGCGAGCAATGGGTGCCAATATCTCCGGCGATGGCAGCGATACGATTACGATCAGCGGTGTAGCTAAGCTGCATGGCGCCAGCCACCGCATCATGCCCGACCGCATTGAAAGCGGCACGTTCCTGGTAGCGGCCGCTGCGACCGGCGGCAGCATCATGCTGCACGATACGCGTGCCGACATCCTGGAAACGGTGCTGGAAAAGCTGACGGAAGCAGGTGCGCATATTCGCATGGAAGGCGATGGTATCCATCTGGATATGGCCGGGCGGCCGCAGTCGGTAAACCTGCGCACCGCGCCGTATCCGGCATTCCCTACTGACATGCAGGCGCAATTCATGACACTGAATGCGATTGCCGAAGGCAGCGCCATGATGGTGGAAACCATTTTTGAAAACCGCTTCATGCATGTGCAGGAGCTGCGCCGCCTGGGCGCGCAAATAGACATCGAGGGCAATACCGCGCTGGTGCGCGGGGTACCCCAGTTGCAAGGTGCTACGGTAATGGCAACCGATTTGCGCGCATCGGCTTGCTTGGTGATTGCCGGGCTGGTAGCACAAGGCGAAACAGTAATCGACCGCATCTACCATCTGGATCGTGGATATGAGCATATCGAGTCCAAGCTGTCGCAATTGGGGGCGAACATCCGGCGGTTGAAGTAGCAGCCAACCAGTTCCGTTCGCCCGAGCCCTTCGATAAACTCAGGAGAGCCTTGTCGTAAGGGGTAACTCACAAGGATTTCTTGTCGGCTCAACTCGCAGAATACAAGAATAATAATCATGGAGGCAACGCATGGATAAACAACTGCAAGCCTTGCAACAGAATTTGGAGGCTGCCGCCCAGCGGGCGGATGCGGAAGGGATTGAGTTTTGGTTTGCCCGCGACCTGCAAGCCGACTTGGGTTATGCCCGCTGGGAAAACTTTCAAACGGCCATCAATCGCGCGATGGAATCTTGTGCCGCTTCGGATCATGCAGTTTCAGACCATTTTCGTGGCATCACGAAAATGGTCGATCTGGGCAGCGGATCAAAGCGGGAAATTGATGACTTTATGCTCACGCGTTATGCCTGCTATTTGATTGCCCAAAACGGCGACCCGCGTAAGCCGGAAATTGCGTTTGCACAAAGCTATTTTGCGGTGCAAACCCGCAAACAAGAGCTGATTGAAGACCGTATGCGACTCCAAGCCCGGTTGGAAGCCCGTGACCGTCTGAAGGAGTCGGAAAAAGCCCTTTCACAAAATATCTTCGAGCGTGGGGTAGATGATACCGGCTTTGGCCGTATTCGTTCAAAAGGCGACCAAGCCTTATTTGGTGGCCATACCACGCAAGCGATGAAAGACAAATACGGTATCGTTAAAGACCGTCCGCTGGCAGACTTTTTACCTACCTTGACCATTGCCGCCAAAAATCTTGCGACCGAGATGACTAACCACAATGTTGAGCAAGCAAATTTGCATGGTGAGCGCGCCATTACCGATGAGCATGTACAAAACAACGAGAGTGTGCGCGATATGCTTGGGCAGCGCGGCATCAAACCGGAAAAACTTGCGGCTGAAGAAGATTTGAAAAAGCTAGAGCGGCGGGTGAAGTCTGAAGAAAAGAAGCTGGCAAAGAGCACAAAAACTTTGCCGCCGCCTGTGGAGTAGGAAATCTTTCCTCTCCGGGAATGGAATTACATCCTCGAAGAAATCCGTGATCAGTCCATTGCTGAAACAAATCATATCCGAATTCAACTTGCCCCGTATTTGACGGTAGAATGCACATCTTTACTTTGCCGCTGAATCCGATGACTATCACCATCGCCTTATCCAAAGGTCGTATCTTCGAAGAAACCTTGCCGCTGTTAAAGGCGGCAGGCGTTACGCCGCTGGACGATCCGGAGACTTCGCGCAAGCTGATCTTGGCCACCAACCGGGCTGATGTGCGGCTGATCATCGTGCGCGCTTCCGATGTGCCGACCTACGTGCAATATGGCGCGGCGGACATCGGGATTGCTGGCAAGGATGTGCTGAACGAGCATGGCGGGACTGGCCTGTACCAGCCGCTGGATTTGAACATTGCGCGCTGCCGCATGATGGTCGCGGTGCGCGATGACTTTGATTATGAATCGGCGGTGCGCCAAGGCGCGCGGCTGCGCGTGGCGACTAAATATGTGACGGCAGCGCGCGAACATTTCGCGGCCAAGGGTGTGCATGTCGACTTGATCAAACTGTATGGCTCAATGGAACTGGCGCCGCTGGTGGGGCTGTCCGACGCCATTGTTGATCTGGTCAGCAGCGGCAATACGTTGAAGGCCAACCATCTCAAGGCGGTGGAAGAGATATCGGCTATCTCCTCGCGCCTGATCGTGAATCAGGCTTCGTTAAAGCTGAAGCGTAGCGCAATACAACCTATGCTGGATGTTTTTTCCCAGGCAGTAAAAAAATAGCAGGAAAAATGGCAATGAACATTCGGCGCCTTACTACGCGGCAAGCAGATTTCGACACGCAATTGGATAAATTGCTGGCGTTCGAAACGACCCAGGACGAAAAACTGGACGCCGTTGTTGCCGCCATCCTGTCCGATGTGCGCAGCCGTGGCGATGCCGCGCTGGTGGAATACACGCAACGCTTCGACCGTTTCCAGGTGCGCGATGCTGCGGCGCTGGAATTGCCTGCGGCAGCCCTGCGCGCGGCTTTTGACGGCTTGCCCGCCGCACAACGCAACGCATTGGAACAGGCGGCGCAGCGCGTAACTGCTTACCACAAAAAACAACTGCAAACTTCATGGAACTACACTGAAGCCGACGGCACGTTGCTCGGCCAGCAGATTACTGCGCTGGACCGTGTTGGGCTGTATGTGCCGGGCGGCAAGGCGGCTTATCCGTCATCGGTATTGATGAACGCATTGCCGGCAAAAGTTGCCGGAGTGGGCGAATTGATCATGGTCGTGCCTACGCCGGATGGCGTGCACAACGCGTTGGTGCTGGCCGCGGCTTATCTGGCCGGAGTGGATAGGGTGTTTACGATAGGCGGCGCGCAGGCTGTAGCGGCCTTGGCTTATGGCACGGCGACCGTACCTAAGGTAGACAAGATCGTCGGCCCCGGCAACGCTTATGTGGCGGCGGCCAAGCGCCGCGTGTTCGGCGTCGTGGGCATAGACATGGTGGCGGGACCATCGGAGATTCTGGTGATCTGCGATGGCAAAACCGATCCCGACTGGATCGCGATGGATTTATTTTCCCAAGCTGAGCATGACGAATTGGCGCAAGCGATTTTGCTGACGCCGGATGCTGCGTATGCCACTGCGGTGGCGCAAAGTGCAGACCGTCTGCTGCCCACGATGCCACGCCGCGATATTATCCAGGCCGCATTACAAAATCGCGGTGCGTTAATCGAAGTGGCGGACCTGGATGAAGCGTGCGCGCTGTGCAACCGCATCGCACCGGAGCACCTGGAGCTGTCGGTGGAAAATCCGCAGCAATGGCTGCCCAAAATCAAACATGCCGGTGCCATTTTCATGGGGCGTTATACCTCAGAGGCGCTAGGCGATTATTGCGCTGGCCCCAATCACGTATTACCCACCTCCGGCACCGCACGCTTTTCCTCGCCACTGGGAGTATACGATTTCCAGAAACGCAGCAGCTTGATCCAGGTCTCGGCCCAAGGCGCGGCCAAGCTGGGGGAAATTGCTGCGACGCTAGCTGCGGGGGAGGGGTTGCAGGCACATGCCCAGTCCGCCCTGTTGAGAAAAGGCTGAACCCCTTTACAAGACTATCAATAATATGGATAATCGCGGGTTCTGTTTGGAGGGGTGGCCGAGTGGTTAAAGGCAGCAGACTGTAAATCTGCCCTCTTATGAGTACGAAGGTTCGAACCCTTCCCCCTCCACCAAAATGGCTTTAGTGGCGAGGGATTTGCGCGGTGCGCGAGTGCTTGCTGGATAAAAAGGGCGGGCTTTATAAGGGCAGGCTTTATAAAGGGCGGGCTTTATAAGTGGGCAGCTTGGGGCTGATGCCTATTGGCAGCAGAGCATGCGGGTGTAGCTCAATGGTAGAGCAGAAGTTTTCCAAACTTACGACGAGGGTTCGATCCCCTTCACCCGCTCCAGTTTGGTAACGATTTCAGCATGTAGTCTGCCCAAGTGGCTCAGTGGCAGAGCACTCCCTTGGTAAGGGAGAGGTCGCGGGTCCGATTCCCGCCTTGGGCACCAACATAAATATTTGGAAATATCCGTTAATTATTTTTCGGCATTTAACTGAGGAAAAATCATGGCAAAGAGCAAATTCGAACGCACCAAACCGCACGTCAACGTCGGTACCATAGGCCACGTCGACCATGGCAAGACCACCCTGACTGCGGCCATCACCACCGTCTTATCCAAAAAATTCGGCGGCGAAGCCAAGGCCTACGACCAGATTGACGCAGCGCCGGAAGAAAAGGCACGCGGTATCACCATCAACACCGCCCACGTCGAATACGAAACGGCCAACCGCCACTACGCCCACGTAGACTGCC
>JANNQM010000084.1:0-6198 GCA_031400735.1 Gallionellaceae bacterium | reverse complement strand
TTCATATTGCAACTATTTCACCCCCATCCTAACCTTCCCCCTCAAGGGGGAAGGAATCGAATTAGAAAGTGCTGGCAGCACTTGAAATTTCATTTAAGCACCCGCATCTAGGAATCAACAGTTTCTTACATTCACCAGATTTACACATTCAGAAAGGAAGCATCATGGGAAAAATTATTGGTATTGACTTGGGCACCACCAACTCGTGCGTAGCCATTATGGAGAACGGCAAGCCCAAGGTCATTGAAAATGCCGAGGGCGCGCGCACTACGCCCAGCATTATTGCCTATGTGGAAGATGGCGAAGTGCTGGTCGGCGCATCGGCCAAGCGTCAGGCGGTGACCAACCCGAAGAACACGCTGTATGGCGTGAAGCGCCTGATTGGCCGCCGTTTTGAAGAGCCCATGGTGCAGAAAGACATCGGCATGGTGCCCTACTCCATCGTCAAGGCCAAGAATGGCGACGCTTGGGTCAAGGTACGCGACAAGGAAATCTCCGCTCCGGAAATTTCTGCGCAAGTACTGATGAAAATGAAAAAGACCGCCGAGGATTACTTGGGCGAACCGGTCACCGAAGCGGTCATTACCGTCCCGGCCTATTTCAACGACAGCCAGCGCCAGGCCACCAAAGACGCCGGTCGTATTGCCGGGCTGGATGTAAAGCGCATCATCAACGAGCCGACTGCTGCGGCATTGGCTTTTGGCCTGGACAAACAGGAAGGCGACCGCAAGATTGCGGTGTATGACCTGGGCGGCGGCACGTTTGATATTTCGATTATCGACATCTCGGAAATCGAGGGCGAGCACCAGTTCGAAGTCATGTCCACCAACGGCGATACTTTCCTCGGCGGTGAAGATTTTGACATGCGGGTCATTGAATATCTGGTGGACGAATTCAAAAAAGACAGCGGCATCGACCTGAAGAAAGACATGTTGGCGTTGCAGCGCCTGAAAGACGCGGCGGAAAAAGCCAAGATCGAGCTTTCCAGCGCGCAGCAAACCGAAGTCAACCTGCCCTACATCACCGCAGATGCCAGCGGCCCCAAGCATCTGGCAGTAAAGATCACCCGCGCCAAACTGGAAAGCCTGGTGGAAGAGCTGGTCGAGCGCACGATGGCGCCGTGCAAAATTGCGATGAAAGATGCCGGCGTCAGCAACGCGGATATCGCCGACGTGATTCTGGTCGGCGGACAAACCCGCATGCCTATGGTGCAGGAAAAAGTGAAAGCCTTCTTCGGCAAGGAACCGCGCAAGGACGTAAACCCCGATGAAGCTGTGGCCGTCGGCGCAGCGATCCAGGGCGGCGTGCTGCAAGGCGAAGTGAAGGATGTACTGCTGCTGGACGTGACCCCGTTATCACTGGGTATCGAAACCATGGGCGGCGTGATGACCAAGCTGATCAAGAAAAACACCACGATCCCGACTAAGGCCTCGCAAGTGTTTTCTACCGCCGAAGACAATCAGAACGCGGTCACCATCCATGTGCTGCAAGGTGAGCGTGATGTTTCTTCCGGCAACAAGAGCCTGGGGCAATTCAACCTGACCGACATCCCGCCTTCCCCGCGCGGAATGCCGCAGATCGAAGTCACGTTTGACATTGATGCCAACGGTATCCTGCATGTAGGCGCCAAAGACAAGGCCACTGGCAAGGAAAACAAGATCACGATCAAGGCCAGCTCCGGTTTGTCCGAAGCCGAGATCCAGAAAATGGTGCAGGATGCCGAAGCGCATGCCGACGATGACCGCGAGACTGTGGCACTGGTCACCTCGCGCAACCAGCTGGACGCGCTGATACACTCCACGCGCAAATCGCTGAAGGAGTATGGCGAGCAACTGGATGCCGGAGAAAAATCCAATATCGAAACGGCGTTGAAAGAAGCCGAAGAAGTGGTCAAGGGCAACGACAAGACGGCCATAGATGCCAAGGCGGAAGCGCTGGCTACTGCCGCGCAAAAGCTGGGGGAAAAAATGTATGCTGCTGAACAGGCCAAGGCGCAAGCGGGCCAGGCAGAAGCCGGTGCAGGTGCGGAAGCCAAAAAAGATGAGGGTGATGTGGTTGATGCCGAATTCACCGAAGTAAAAGACAAATAATAAGGAGTGAGGCACGAGGATTGCGGATTGAGGCAGCCTGTAACCAGGCATCTCGATCCTCGATCCTCGATCCTTATTGAAAATGAGTAAAAAAGATTACTACGAAGTGCTGGGTGTCAACCGCGACGCTTCAGATGAAGAATTGAAAAAAGCTTATCGCAAACTGGCGATGAAACACCATCCCGACCGCAATCCGGATAACCCAAAATCTGAAGCCCATTTCAAGGAAGCCAAGGAAGCTTACGAGGTCTTATCCGATGCGCAAAAAAGGGCAGCCTATGACCAGTATGGTCATGCAGCAACCGATGGCAGCATGGGCGGAGCCGGGTTCGGAGGCGGAGCCGGAGCCGGGTTTGATTTCAGCGATATCTTCGGTGACATATTTGGCGGGGGACGTGGCGGAGGTGGACGCAGCAGTGCGCAGCGCGGGGCGGACCTGCGCTATAACCTGGATATTACGCTGGAACAGGCCGCGCGGGGTACTGAAACGAAAATTCGCGTACCCACCATGGTGGAATGCGAAACCTGCCACGGCAGCGGCGCCAAGGCCGGTACCTCTCCCACTACCTGCACAACTTGCGCGGGACATGGCCAGGTTCGGATGCAGCAGGGCTTTTTTTCTATTCAGCAAACCTGTCCGCGCTGCCACGGCAGCGGCAAGATCATTACTTCGCCGTGCGCCTCGTGCCACGGTGCAGGCCGCATCAAACAGCACAAGACTTTATCGGTAAAAATTCCGGCCGGAGTAGATAACGATGACCGTATCCGCCTGACTGGCGAAGGCGAGCATGGCAGCAACGGCCCACCGGGCGACCTGTATGTGGTCATCCGCATCATGCCGCACTCGGTATTCCAGCGCGACCATAACGACCTGCATTGTGAAATGCCGATCAGCTTTGCGATAGCCGCGCTGGGAGGTGAAATTGAAATACCGACGCTGGATGGTTCGGCACGCATCAAAATTCCCGCAGAAACCCAGTCGGGCAAAGTTTTCCGCTTGCGCGGCAAGGGTATCAAGGGAGTGCGCAGTTCAACTTTTGGCGACTTGCACTGCCATGTGATGATAGAAACCCCGGCCAACCTGACCGAGCGGCAAAAGGAATTGTTGCGCGAATTCGAAAAAATCAACCTGGGCGATAGTGCGCTGCACAGCCCGCGCGCAAAATCATGGATGGAAAAGGTTAAAGAGTTTTTCGGGTAAATCCTAGGGGCGATAAAATTACCAGGAGACACCATGCAAATTAAAGCTCTAGGCCATGTTGTACTCAAGGTGCGCAATCTTGAGCGTTCGGTGCAGTTTTATCGCGACGTTCTGGGCATGAAAGAAGTTGCGCGCCTGCGCACTACTATGGTTTTTTTCACGCTCGGGAAAAATCATCATGACCTTGCGTTGCTGCAGATCGGGGAGATGGCATCCTCTCCTTCCGAGACGGGCGTTGGCCTTTACCATGTAGCGTTTAAAGTGGGCGACAGCCTCGATGAATTGCGGGCCTGCAAAAAACATCTCGAACAACATGGCATCCCTTTGCTGGGCGCCAGTGACCATAGCGTCAGCCAGTCACTCTACATCCAGGATCCGGATGGCATTGAAATTGAGCTGTATGTAGACGCCGACCCCGCAGTTTGGCACGACAATCCTGCTGCGCTGACCACCCTTAAACCGCTCAAACTATAAGAAGTTGGAGCGCGAACAGTTGTCCGCGCTCCTTAATCATTATTACTGGATAGCGACTCTTTTAGCCTGGGTAGCTGCCTGTTTAGGCAAATGCAATTCCAATACACCATTGTCGTACTTGGCCTGTGCATTCTCTTCACTGACTTCTTGCCCCAGCCGGAATACCCGTGACACCTTGCCGAAATACCGTTCGGAGCGCAATAATTTTTCACCCTCTTTCACGTTTTTTTCATTTTTCAGTTCCGCACTGATCGCTACTTGGTGGCCATCAATCGTGACATGAATATCTTCCTTCTTCACGCCCGGGATTTCGGCATGGACGATATATTCCTTATCGTCTTCATTCACGTCCATTTTTATCTGAACTCCCTGTTGCCCATCGGATAGTACCGGGCGCAGGAAAAACCCCCGAAACAGGTCGTCAAACGCGTCATCAGTTGGGGTGTAACGCAAAATATTGGACATCTTATCCTCCTGACTGAATTTAAAATCCGGGACGTCCCCGTGCAAAAAAATATAGGGTTGGGGAAGGCAGAATTCAAGGGGATATATAAAAAAATCAGCTCACTCCCCGCGAAGGCGGGAATCCAGTTGCTCCACATACTGGATTCCCGCCTTCGTTTGCCGGTCAAACAGCAGTGCCGCTCTAACCCAAATTGACCGGGATAAACATCGTAAAGTTACCGCGCAAGACCAGTAACGCAATACGCTTTTTGCTCTGGGCCACCAGTGTGCGCAATTCCTCGGCGCTGGAAGTTTTTTCACCGTTTACCGAAAGAATCACA
Organism: Gallionellaceae bacterium; assembly: GCA_031400735.1. Taxonomy (GTDB): domain Bacteria; phylum Pseudomonadota; class Gammaproteobacteria; order Burkholderiales; family Gallionellaceae; genus Nitrotoga. The sequence goes on along the minus strand of JANNQM010000084.1, from coordinate 1,648 downwards.
TCGCCCCGGCGGATTCCTGCCCGGGCGGCCGGGCCATCATTTACATTTTCCACCAGCAGTCCCTCTTCGACATCGGTTTGCCTGCGTTCTTCCGGTGTCAATGGACGCACCGCCAGCCCTAATTTGTCTTCGTCAGTCCCGGCTGAGCTGCCGGGCTCACCGGCGACTGTCAATTCTCCTACCTTCACGGTGATTTCCCGGGTTTTACCTTTGCGCCACACCTCCACTTTAGCTTTGGTGCCGGGTGCCACTGCGCTGACCAAGGGTGGCAAATCATTGGAACGGCTGATGTCCTTGCCATTGAATTTCAGTATCACATCGCCCGGTTCAATTCCTGCCTTATCCGCCGCGCTGTTTTTTTCTACCGAGCTGACCAGGGCACCGTTGGCATTATCCAGGCCAAAGCTATCGGCCAGCTGCTGGTTCATTTCCTGGATCGTCACCCCCAAGCGCCCCCGGCTGACTTTGCCGTGGTCCAGCAGTTGCCGTTGCACATTCATTGCCACATCAATCGGGATCGCGAACGACAGTCCTTGATACCCGCCGTTGCGGCTATAAATTTGCGAATTGATGCCTATTACTTCACCGTTCATATTGAACAATGGCCCGCCGGAATTACCGGGATTAACTGCCACGTCCGTTTGCAGGAAGGGCACGTATCCTTCATTGGACAAGGTTCTGGATTTAGCCGAGATAATTCCCGCCGTCACGGTATTCTCAAAACCGAAGGGTGAGCCTATCGCGATCACCCAGTCGCCCACCCGCGCATTCTGCGGGTCACCGATCTTGACTGTGGGTAAGTTTTTGGCATCAATCTTGAGTACCGCCACATCCGAAAGCTTGTCTATGCCTGACACTTTGGCTTTGAATTCGCGCTTGTCCAGCAGCTTGACTGTCACCTCATCCGCATCTGCCAGGACATGGGCATTGGTCAGTATGATGCCGTCAGAACTGACAATAAAACCTGAGCCCAGGCCATGTGTAGGCTGATTGCCTTGCGGTGCTGGAAACTGGAAGCGGCGGAAGAACTCGTAAAACGGATCGTTGGGATCCATTTGGGGAAAGCCGGGGAATCCGGGGATCTGCGCTTTTGCTGTACCGGAAACACTGATATTGACTACCGCAGGGCCTTGTTCCGCCACAATGCCAGCAAAATTTGGCAATATTAAAGAGGAGTTTGGGGCTGCTGAAGTACTCACCGGCTCACTGACAGGCACACTGGCCACAGCATTGGCCTCCCCTACCGAGGGAATGCCCCAGCGAACATACCCTCCTACCAAAGCCATTGCGCTAACCAGCACGACTGCGCCATATTTAATGGGGGTTTTTAATTCGTTCAAGTTCATCATTAATCTCTCCTCAGTTAGAAATAGGCAGCGCGGGTTGGTTTTTTTGGGGATAGGAAAGTTCCCATACGCCCGTTCAGTTTAATAATTTATGTCTTATTTTAAAAATATCAAGTAGCAAGAACCACTACCAGCCCTGCAAAAGAAAAATGGGTTAAGTCAGTTCTGACTTAACCCATTATTTATTGGTGCGCCCGGAGCGATTCGAACGCCCGACCCCTTGGTTCGTAGCCAAGTACTCTATCCAGCTGAGCTACGGGCGCATGGTCTTGTTGTCCCTTTTTATTGATACCTTTTAAGTA
>JANNQM010000083.1:0-11522 GCA_031400735.1 Gallionellaceae bacterium | reverse complement strand
TGAAAGTAGGTCATCGTCAGACTCCTTATAAAGCCAAAAGCCCAACCTCGTGTTGGGCTTTTGGCTTTATGGTGTTCGGTGTTGAACTACTGTAACGCAGTGACAACACGCTCGTGTTTTATTTCCTTGTGGCGCCGAGAGATTGCTTTAACTGTTCGCCCGCCAATTTCTGCGCATCCTTGGCTTTTGCTACCACTGCGCCCATGCCAAAAAATTCATGTGTTACGCCATCGTATATTTTGTGCGTCACCTTGACCCCGGCGTTTTTGAGAGCTGCCGCAAGCAGGTCTGCATCACTGCGCAGGGGATCAATCCTGGCATTGATGAGCGTCACGGGTGGCAAGCCTTTCAGGTTTGCATGTACGAGGTCGATGCGTGGATCTGACTTATCCTCCGGCTTGCCCAGTGCATGTTTGGCAAACCATTCCATCATGGGCTTGCTAAGCGGTTTGGCTTGCGCGCTATCGATATAGGAAGGCGTCGAAAGATTGGTGGCCTGAGTGATCGGGTAAACCGACACAATATGCAATGGCACCGCCATCCCTTGGTCGCGGGCTGCAATAGCAGTGGCAATAGCCAGGTTTCCCCCAGCACTCTCCCCCGCAATCGCCATGCGTTTGGGGTCGCCTTTGAGTGATGTCGCGTTGTGCACGGCCCATTTGTAGGTGGCGAGGGCGTCATCGTGTTGGGCGGGAAATTTTGCTTCGGGGGCTAAGCGGTAGTCCACCGATACTACAATCGCGTTGGCCTCTTTAGCGATGCCGCGGGCGCCCCCGTCGTACACGTTTTTGTCCGCAATGACCCAGCCCCCACCATGGAAGTAGACTACGACAGGAAACGGCCCGCTGCCAGCAGGAGTGTAGATGCGCACTGGCAAAGGACCAGCTGGACCGGGTATCGTGCTATCGGCACTACTTACGCTAGGAACCAGCGCCGTGGGGGTGGTGTCCTTGCCCTGCTTTTTGAGGATTGCTGCCACGGCATCCGCAGGCGTAGGTTGTTTGCGCGCCTCTCCCGGATCAAGTGTTTCCATCGGTTTACCATTCATTGAGCCGAGGGTGTCGAGCACCATCTGCATGTCAGGGTCGGCTGGGTAAGTCGTGCCGGTTTTGGACTTATTCGACACCTTCGCGCTGTCAGAACCTACTCGATCTGCGGCTTCGACAATGAAGGGGCTAAGCGTTAAACACATCGTTGCTAATATACGTTTTTTCATGATCTTTCCTTATAAAGTGTTTGCCAAGTAATGTCCCACATCTTCTGATGTGGGGCGTTTTGCTTTAAGGTTTGGCCAACGACAAAACCGGTTCACATAATTCTAGGTAATGTTTATCGGTTATGGATGGGCAGGTACGCCGTTGAGGCCATTCTGTTACCGGCAGCGTGACAAAGTCAGACCGCCCCGGTTCATAGCTGCGAAACATATAGGAATCAGTGCCGACCCCTTTAGGATGGCGAGTCATAACGGGGACAGCGGACACGTGGTACGAATAAATGATGTGCTTCGCGTGACATAACAGCTCTCCATGGGTAAAGATTAAGATAGGTGTGCGGGCGAATTGGCCCAAGCGAAGAATGTGCCCATACCCATATCGTTTCGGTGCGGGAAGCCACATTTAGACAAGATATTTATTTTAGGACGTTTAAATAAGCTTGAGGATTGTTACGCAGCGATTAGCGGGATGCACCCGCATCTCTTTTAGGCCCGTAAAATGAAGTTATTGGATCCGGGGTGCGTTATAACTATGGAATTCCGAATAAGACAGTGAGATACAGGGTGCCTCTGCCAAGATAGTCTTGGATTATTTAGAGAAACGTAGGTGCCCGGCAGACGCTCCTTTAGCAACCTCCCTCGGTGATAATATCCTATTGAGGTGGCCATTTATTAGACCACTACAAACTTCTCTTTTTGAGAGGAAGGGTGTTTTACGGTATCATGGCGACCCATGATCAAATACATCTTCATTACCGGCGGCGTGGTGTCTTCGCTGGGCAAGGGAATCGCGGCGGCCTCTCTCGCGGCGATTCTCGAATCACGGGGCCTCAAGGTAACTTTGCTCAAGCTGGACCCCTATATCAACGTTGATCCCGGCACAATGAGTCCCTTTCAGCACGGGGAAGTGTTCGTGACTGAAGATGGCGCGGAGACTGACCTGGACCTGGGTCACTATGAGCGGTTTGTCTCGGCCAAGATGCGCAAGGCCAACAACTTCACTACCGGACAAATTTATGACAGCGTGATCCGCAAGGAGCGCCGGGGCGAATACATTGGCAAGACGGTGCAGGTGATTCCGCATATCACCAATGAAATCCAGGCATTCATCGAGCGTGGCGCGGCAGCTTCGTATGATGGGCAGGCCGATGTGGCCATTGTCGAAATTGGCGGTACGGTGGGTGACATTGAATCATTACCCTTCCTGGAAGCGGCGCGCCAGATGGGCTTGCGTCGAGGCCGCAATGAAACTGCCTATATCCATCTCACTCTAGTGCCTTATATAGCCAGCGCCGGTGAACTGAAAACCAAACCCACCCAGCATAGCGTGCAGAAATTGCGCGAGATTGGTATTTTCCCGACCGCATTATTGTGCCGGGCCGACCGCCAGATTCCTGATGAAGAGCGCGCCAAAATTTCGCTGTTCGCCAATGTGCGCGAAGAGGCGGTCATTTCGATGTGGGATGTGGACACTATTTACAAGGTTCCGCAGATGTTGCATGAGCAGGGCCTGGATAGAATCGTGTGCGAGCAATTGGGGTTGGAACTTCAACCTGCCGATTTATCGGTGTGGAACAAGCTGGTAAAGGCGCTGGAAAACCCGCAGCACGAGATTACGATAGGCATGGTCGGCAAGTACGTTGACCTGACTGAATCCTACAAGTCGCTGATCGAAGCCTTGCGCCATGCCGGTATCCACACTTCGACCCGCGTCAATATTGAATATATAGATTCAGAAATGCTGGAAAGCGGCGGCTTAAACAGCCTGGGCCACCTTGATGCAGTTCTGGTGCCGGGTGGTTTTGGCAAGCGTGGCACCGAAGGCAAGATTGCGGCGATACGTTATGCCCGTGAAAATAAATTGCCTTACCTGGGCATTTGCCTCGGCATGCAGCTGGCCGTGATTGAGTATGCACGCCATGTGGCAGGCATGAAGGATGCGAACAGCACCGAATTTAATCTGGAAACTGAACATCCGGTGGTGGCGTTGATCACCGAATGGCGCGACCGCGAAGGCAAGGTCGAAACGCGCAGCAAGGACTCTGATCTGGGCGGCACCATGCGCCTGGGTGCGCAACGCTGCCCGATCAAACCGGGCACGTTGGCAGCCAGTATCTACGGCGCCGAAGTCAACGAACGCCATCGTCATCGCTATGAGGTCAACAACTATTATGTCCCCGCGCTGGAAAAAGCCGGGCTGATCATTGCCGCACGCACGCCCAATGAATCATTGCCGGAAATCATGGAACTCCCGCAATCAATGCACCCGTGGTTTGTCGGGGTGCAGTTCCATCCCGAATTTACTTCTACCCCGCGCGAAGGGCATGCCCTTTTTAAATCCTTCGTCGAAGTCGCGGTGCAACAGCAACAGACGAAGCATACAAAAAGGAAGGTGACAGCGTGAAGCTTTGCAACTTTGATGTCGGGTTGAAGCATCCCCTGTTTTTAATTGCCGGACCGTGCGTAATCGAGTCTGAACAAATGGCGCTGGACACAGCGGGCAAGCTCAAGGAGATTTGTCAGCAGCTGGCCATTCCGTTCATTTATAAATCTTCCTACGACAAGGCTAACCGCAGCTCGGGAAAATCTTTTCGCGGCTTTGGCATGGACGAAGGTTTGCGTATTCTGCAAAAAGTAAAAACCCAGATTGGCGTGCCGGTGCTGACCGATGTGCACAGCATTGATGAAATAGCCGCGGTCGCCGCAGTCGTGGATGTGCTGCAAACCCCGGCGTTCCTGTGCCGCCAGACCGATTTTATTCACGCGGTGGCGCGTTGCGGCAAGCCGGTCAATATCAAGAAGGGCCAGTTCCTGTCGCCGTGGGACATGAAAAATGTCGTGGAAAAAGCGCGCGAGGCGAGCGGTACCGATAACATCATGGTGTGCGAACGCGGCGCGTCATTCGGTTACAACAACCTGGTATCGGACATGCGCTCGCTGGCCGTGATGCGCAACACCGGTTGCCCGGTGGTGTTTGATGCGACCCATTCGGTGCAACTGCCCGGTGGGCAGGGCACAGTCAGTGGCGGGCAGCGTGAATTTGTGCCGGTGCTGGCGCGCGCGGCAGTCGCAGTGGGGGTGTCAGGCCTGTTTATGGAAACTCATCCCAATCCGGCCAAGGCCATGTCTGATGGTCCGAATGCTTTCCCGCTGGGTCACCTGAAAGCGCTGCTGTACACGCTCAAGGTTCTGGATGAAACAACCAAGCAGCAAGGGCTGATAGAAGAGAATGTAGATTTGCGTAATGTTTAACCCAGATCGTTCATTAGACGTAAGTCGGGGGACAACGAAGCGTTCCCCCTTTGTAAAAGGGGGTTATGGGGATTTAAATGTCGCGCGAATATAAAATCCCCCTCGATCCCCCTTTTACAAAGGGGGAAGGTGGGTTAAATTTTCTAATGGATTATTTGGGTTAAGGGAACGAGGAAGAGATGAGTGCAATTGTAGATGTCGTAGCGCGTGAAATTCTGGATTCCCGTGGCAACCCCACGGTTGAGGCGGATGTGTTGCTGGAATCGGGTGTAATGGGACGTGCGGCGGTGCCTTCCGGCGCATCCACCGGCAGCAAGGAAGCGGTGGAATTGCGCGATGGCGACAAGCAGCGCTATTTTGGCAAGGGCGTGCTGAAAGCAGTGGAAAACATCAACACCGAAATTGCCGAAGCGATCATAGGGCTGGATGCTGCTGAGCAGGCGTTCATCGACCAGGCAATGATCGAGCTGGATGGTACCGAAAATAAATCACGCCTGGGCGCCAATGCAATATTGGCCGTGTCGATTGCCGTGGCCAAGGCGGCGGCGGAAGAATCCGGCTTACCGTTGTATCGCTATCTGGGCGGCGCTGCGCGCATGGAAATGCCAGTGCCGATGATGAATATCATCAATGGTGGCGCACACGCAGCGGGCGGATCGGATATTCAGGAATTCATGATCATCCCGGTGGGCGCGCAAAGTTTTCGCGAGGCCTTGCGCTATGGCGCAGAAATATTCCATCACCTGAAAGCCATTTTGCATGATCGCGGCATGGCGACCACGGTGGGTGACGAAGGCGGATTTGCCCCCGCGCTGGGTTCCAACGAGGCCGCATTGAAAGTGATCGTGGAAGCCATTGAGGCTGCGGGTTACATACCGGGCACGGATGTCGCGATAGGCCTGGATTGCGCGGCCTCAGAATTCTACAAGGACGGCAAGTACCACCTGCAGGCAGATGGCCTGACGCTGACCTCACCCCAGATTATTGACCTGTACGCGACCTGGGTGGACAAGTATCCGATTGTTTCCATCGAAGACGGCATGAGCGAACATGACTGGGACGGCTGGAAACTGCTTACCGACCGCCTGGGAAAATCCATACAATTGGTCGGCGATGATATTTTTGTCACCAACACCACCATATTCCGCGAAGGTATCCGGCGCGGCATAGCCAATTCCATTTTGATCAAGGTCAACCAGATTGGCACGTTGACTGAAACTTTTGCGGCCATTGAAATGGCCAAACGGGGCGGCTATACCGCAGTCATTTCACACCGCTCCGGCGAAACGGAAGACACCACCATCGCTGACCTTGCTGTGGCCAGCAATGCCTTGCAAATCAAGACTGGTTCGCTGTCGCGTTCTGACCGCATTGCCAAATATAATCAGTTGCTGCGCATAGAAGAAGATTTAGGCGACAGCGCATCCTATCCCGGACGCGATGCCTATTATCAGTTGGCATAGCCTTGTTCCTTAAGGCGTCCTTTAGATGCGCTGGGTTTCCCTGATACTGGCCGTCCTGATTCTGTTGTTGCAGTATCCACTGTGGCTGGGAAAAGGCGGCTGGCTGAAGGTTTGGGATCTTGACCGCCAGGTGGAAGCGCAGAAAAAAATCAATCTGCAAACCCAGACGCGCAATGCGGTTGCCGATGCAGAGGTACGTGACCTGAAGCAGGGCACCGAAGCAGTAGAAGAGCGGGCGCGCAGCGAGCTGGGTATGGTCAAGCGAGATGAAGTTTTCTTTCAAATTGTGGATGAACTGCCGCTGTCATCAGCGTCCTCGGTGACCAAGACCAGTCCAGAAAAGCCCTGATGCCTGAATGGAATCCTGCAACATTATTGCAATCGCCGCTGTTTGCACCGCTGCATTCGCTGCTGGTGCAATTCCAAACGAATAATTTCCCGCGCGTCGATGACCTGAACGCCTTGCTGACTACCCGGCAATCCAAAATTACTGTGCAAAGTGGCTTGCCGTTGCGCTTTGTGGCCCACCAGTCCGGCAAACTACCCTTTGCAATGCAATATGAACCGCGCTGTTATAGTCGGGGAGAAGTGCAGATGCAGAGCGAGGAGTGGCACGATCTGCTCAATGCGCTGGTATGGATGACGTTTCCCAAAGCCAAGGCGGCCATCAATGCACGCCATTACCTGGACTTGATCAGCACAAATGGCAATCCAACTCAGCGTAGCGCGGTGCGCGACATGGTCACGTTATTTGATGAGTCTGGCACGGTTGTAGCTTGTGCCGATGCCGAACTTGGCCAGATGTTGCGCGATTTTAAGTGGAAAGAATTGTTCTGGCAGCTGCGCCAGCAAGTGAACGCCTCCATGGGCTTTTATTTATTTGGCCACGGGCTGTATCAAAAGGCGCTGCAACCCTATGTCGGCATGACTGGCCAGGGTTTATTGGTGGCGGTGGAACAGGAATTTTTTTCATGGCCACTGGCGCAGCAATTGGGCCATCTGGACCAGAAGCTGGCCGCCTATCTGAATGCGCCGGAACATTGCCGCAGCACGCGCGAGCTTGCTCCGGTGCCGTTGCTGGGTGTGCCCGGCTGGGCAGCAGGCAATGCGGAAGAACATTATTACGACAACACCACGTATTTTCGCGGCAGGAGGCAGGAACGGCAGGTATCCGCACCAAACGAATTTGAAGTGATGGGAAAAAATAGCGTAAAATAGCGCCCAATATGGCAGCCCGCAGCCGCAGCAGAGATTCTTTGCAGGCAAGACCGTAAGAATAATCGCAAATCATTATTTTTATTTTAGGGGGAAATTGGGGATGGCGAAGCAGAATGCATTCTACGCACAGTCTGGTGGTGTCACCGCAGTAATCAACGCATCGGCCTGTGGCGTTATCGAAACCGCACGCAAGCATAAGGACAAGATCGGCAAAGTCTATGCCGGCCGCAATGGCATCATAGGCGCGCTGACTGAGGACCTGATAGATACCTCCAAGGAGTCCGCCAAGAACATCGCGGCATTGCGCTACACCCCCTCCGGCGCATTTGGTTCCTGCCGCTTCAAGATGAAAAGCCTGGAAGAAAACCGCGTGCAGTACGAGCGGCTGATTGAAGTATTCAAGGCACACAACATTGGTTATTTCTTTTACAACGGTGGCGGCGATTCCGCCGACACCTGCCTCAAGGTTTCGCAGCTGGCCGATAAAATGGGCTATCCGATTCAGGCCATCCATGTTCCTAAAACAGTAGATAACGATTTGCCCATTACCGATTGCTGTCCGGGTTTCGGCTCGGTCGCCAAATATGTTGCGGTATCGGTGCGCGAAGCCAGCTTCGATGTGGCGTCGATGGCCAAGACTTCGACCAAGGTATTCGTCGTGGAAGTGATGGGCCGCCATGCCGGCTGGATCGCCGCTGCCGGTGGGCTGGCCTCGGATAAAAATACACCGTTGCCTATTGTCATCCTGTTTCCGGAAATTGATTTCAACAAGGCAAAATTCCTGGCGCAAGTGGACGGCATGGTGAAGAAACACGGTTACTGTTCAGTCGTAGTATCTGAAGGCGTGCATGGCGAGGACGGAAAATTTCTCGCTGACCAGGGCCTGCGTGATGCCTTCGGCCACGCGCAACTGGGCGGCGCAGCGCCGGTGGTGGCCAACATGATCAAGGATGCGCTGGGTTATAAATTCCACTGGGCGGTGGCTGATTACCTGCAACGCGCGGCGCGCCATATCGCATCCAAAACTGACGTTGAGCAGGCTTATGCGCTGGGCAAGGCGGCGGTAGATCTGGCGTTGAAAGGCCAGAATGCGGTCATGCCCACCATAGTTCGTGTTTCGGAAAAGCCGTATAAATGGAAAACCGGTGTGGCGATGTTGAAAGACGTGGCCAATGTGGAAAAAATGATGCCGCGCGATTTTATCAGCAAGGATGGTTTCGGCATCACCGATAAATGCCGCACTTATCTGGCGCCGCTGATTAAAGGCGAAGACTACCCGCCCTACAAAGACGGCCTGCCGCAATATGTTCAACTTAAAAATGTGGCGGTGGCGAAGAAGTTGGGAGCATTCAAAATTTGATCGTAAAAAACAATTTCACCACAGAGACACAGAGACGCAGAGAAAAACAAATAAAATTTTGGCGCACATCGCGCAGATCATCTGGTTCTGATTATGGTTTTCTCTGTGCCTCTGTGTCTCTGTGGTGTAAGGTTTGTAGTGTTCAAGTATGTAATGTAATTCTCGGCCTTAAAAAGCCGCTTAACTTAAGGGGAAATATATGTCTGGTGGTTTAATATTTGCACTGCTGTGCGCAGTAGCGGCACTGATTTATGGGGTGGTTTCCATTCAATGGATACTGGGCAAATCAACCGGCAACGCAAGAATGCAGGAAATTGCCGCAGCCATTCAGGAAGGTGCTTCCGCCTATCTGAACCGGCAATACACGACTATCGGTATTGTGGGGGCCATTCTGCTGGTGGTTATCTTTGTCTCGCTGGGCTGGCAAACGGCGGTCGGCTTCGCCATTGGCGCGATCCTGTCGGGACTGACCGGGTATATCGGCATGAATGTATCGGTGCGCGCCAATGTGCGTACTGCTGAAGCCGCCAAGGAGAATCTGAATGCCGCGCTTAACGTAGCCTTCAAGGGCGGTGCCATCACCGGCATGTTGGTGGTCGGTTTAGGTCTGCTCGGCGTGGCCGGTTATTACGCCATCCTTACCTTGGTATTGGGCACCACCACCGCACAGGCAACGCATGCACTGGTCGGGTTGGCCTTTGGCGGTTCGCTGATTTCGATATTTGCCCGTCTGGGCGGCGGCATTTTCACCAAAGGCGCTGACGTCGGCGCTGATCTGGTGGGTAAAGTGGAAGCCGGTATTCCGGAAGATGATCCACGCAACCCGGCGGTGATTGCCGATAACGTCGGCGACAACGTCGGCGACTGCGCCGGTATGGCGGCTGACCTGTTTGAAACCTATGCAGTCACGATTATAGCTACCATGCTGCTCGGCGGCCTGCTGATTACTGGTTCACCAGAAGCGGTCATCTACCCGCTGGTGCTGGGTGGTTTCTCCATCATTGCTTCGATAGTCGGCACCTATTTCGTCAAAGCGCGCGAAGGCGGCAAAATCATGAATGCGCTTTATCGCGGGCTGGCGGTATCCGGCATACTGGCCGCAATTGCGTTTTATCCGATCACGACGATGATGATGGGCGAGGGCGTGATGATCGGCGACAAGCTGGTCACGTCAATGAACCTGTATCTCGCCACGTTGATCGGATTGGCGCTGACTGCAGCCATGGTCTGGATCACCGAATACTACACCGCCACCGAATATGCACCGGTGCGCCATATTGCTGAAGCCTCGACCACTGGCCACGGCACCAACGTCATCGCCGGATTGGGCGTTTCGATGAAAGCGACGGCTGCCCCGGTACTGGTAGTCTGTCTGGCAATCTGGGGGTCTTATGAACTGGCCGGACTGTACGGCATTGCGATTGCCGCCACATCAATGTTATCGATGGCCGGCATCATCGTGGCACTGGATGCTTATGGTCCGATCACCGACAACGCTGGCGGCATCGCCGAAATGTCCAAGTTGCCACCCGACGTGCGCAAGATTACCGATGCGCTGGACGCAGTGGGCAACACTACCAAAGCCGTCACCAAGGGCTACGCGATCGGCTCTGCTGGCTTGGCCGCGCTGGTCTTGTTCGCCGATTACACGCACGCGCTGGATGCACAGTTAGGCATGGTCACCTCGTTTGATTTATCCAACCACATGGTCATCATTGGCCTGTTCATTGGCGGCATGGTGCCCTATTTGTTTGCCGCAATGGGCATGGAAGCGGTCGGTCGTGCTGCCGGATCAGTCGTGGTGGAAGTACGCCGCCAGTTCAAGGAAATCCCCGGCATCATGGAAGGCACTGGCAAACCGCAATATGGTACCTGCGTAGACATGCTGACCAAGGCCGCGATCAAGGAAATGATCGTGCCCTCGCTGCTGCCGATTGCGGTGCCGGTTATCGTCGGCGTGACGCTAGGCGCACAGGCGCTGGGCGGTGTGCTGGTCGGCACCATCATCACCGGCATCTTCGTTGCGATCTCGATGACCGCCGGCGGTGGCGCGTGGGACAACGCCAAGAAATACATTGAAGAAGGCCACTTTGGTGGCAAAGGGTCAGAAGCGCACAAGGCGGCGGTGACTGGCGACACGGTGGGTGATCCTTACAAAGACACCGCCGGGCCAGCAGTGAATCCGCTGATCAAGATTATCAACATTGTTGCGTTGATGATTGTGCCGTTGCTTTAAAATAGTTGTGAAGAGCCAATCAGGGTGTGTACTCCCGCCCTGATTGGTTTGTCATAATTTTGTAGTTAAATCATAATGCTAACACTTCTTCTTAATTTTTTACATCAGCTAATCTAATTTGCGCTTGTACCCGAAAGTTACCAGGAAGACTAAACTAAATATCGGCTGCATATATTTTTTTCCTAAAGTTATCTGAATGTAGCATAATCAGTTTGTGGTTGCGTTCGATGGCCGCAAATCACAAAAGTAAAAAATAGGCTGGTAAAGGGGGCTCTATGTATCGCTTCTTGTGCAGTACTTCTATTAATCAAATCAAGGATCCTAAAAATGTCTAAAATCAGTAATTTGGTTTTGATTTCTATTATGGTGCTGGGCGTTACTGCGTGCTCGACCAAACCTGCCAAAGTGGGGGCGATAGCCGAGTGCGTATTTCCTGGTTCGGATAAAGCGGCTCCTTTGTGGGTGTGCGACGCTCCCGTTGAAGGCATGACCGTAGGTGCCGTAGGTTCAGCGGCCAAATCGGATGCGGGCGTGGCTTTCATGAAGCAAATGGCTGCCACCGAAGCACGCGTACAGCTTGCGCAAAACATGAAGGTGCAAGTGCAGAACATGATCAAGCAATATGTCGAAACTACCGGCGCGGCCAGCAAGGAAACCGTCGACCGCGTGAATACTTCTGTCACCAAGCAAATTACAGACCAAACCCTGCAAGGCACCAAGATATTCAGGAGCATCGACGGGCCTGATGGGACAATGTATGTACTGGTCGGGTTGGATGAA
>JANNQM010000082.1:0-26226 GCA_031400735.1 Gallionellaceae bacterium | reverse complement strand
AGCGTTCGGTATTCGTGTCATCCAGCGGCGCATCTACCTCGTCCAGCAGGCAGAACGGCGCGGGGTTAAGCTGGAACATAGAAAACACCAGCGCAATCGCGGTCAGCGCTTTTTCGCCGCCTGACAGCAGATGTATCGAGGAATTCTTCTTGCCCGGCGGTTGGGCCATCACCTGCACACCGCTGTCCAGTATTTCTTCTCCGGTCAGCACCAGCCGCGCTTCGCCCCCCCCAAACAGCACCGGGAACATCTCTGCCAGATGGCGATTGACCTCATTGTATGTGGTCATCAGCAACTCGCGCGATTCCTTGTCAATGCGCCGTATCGCTTCTTCCAACGTTGCCATCGCTTCGGATAAATCTTTCGCCTGCGCATCCAGATAGGCCTTGCGCTCTTGCGCTGCCTGCAATTCTTCCAGCGCGGCCAGGTTGACCGCACCCAGCACCGTGATGTCGTTATTCAGCTGGTTTAATTCATTGAGCAACGTGCCAGGCCGGGTGTTGCTGCCTTCCAGCAACGGCAGCAACGCGGCTTCATCCACTCCCGCCAACTGTACCGACCATTGCTCAAACTGCAAACGTGCTTCTTGTTCCTTCAACGACAAGTCAGTGGATTTTTCCCGCAACGGATGCAATTTCTGCTCGCACGACAGGCGCTCCTGTTCCAGCTTGTTCAGGTCTGCGGTGGCCTGCTCCAGCGCGTTACGCGCATCTGCCAACGCCTGCTCGTGTGCCTGGCGCTGCTCCAGGGCTTGCTGCAGTTGTTGCTGGCTATCGCCCTCCTGCAGATTTTCCAGTTCGGTACGGCTGTGTGCCAGCGTCTGTTCCAGTTGCGCCAGCGTCAAGCCGATCTGCTTAAAATTGTGTTCCAGGTCAGCTATTTTTTCGGTGCAGGTCTTTGAGTAAAACCGCGCTTCCTGCAATTCATGCTGGGCTTTTTGCGCACGCTCGCGCTGCTCGCGCAAGGCAGCATCCTGTGTCGCTGCAGCCAGCTTGACTTGCTCCACTTCGGTTTGCTGCGCGGTCATGCTGTCGCGCAGGATGTCCATGCGTTCGGTGATCTGCTGCTGCTGGCGCTGCTCGGTGGCCGACTGGTCGGATAGTTCCTGCAGTTCCTGGGCAATCTGCGTGGCCCGTTCATGGCTGCGTTCATTGGCCTGGGTCAGTTTCAGGATTTGCACCTGGGTGGCATGGTGGCGTTGCTGTAATTCGCTGTCTGCCGCGCGCAGCGCCGCAATGCGGCTGTCTATATCCTGATAGTCCTGTTCTGCCACAGCGCACTGGGTTTTGCCGTGCTGCAATGAGGCTGCCTGCTGCTGCGCCTGCAGCTGCAGGCTTTCAATCTCGCGCTGGCGCGCCAATACACCGTGTATTTCGCTGTCCGGTGCATGGAACAACACGCTATGCGCACCCACCAAATGTCCCTGAGCGGTCACCAGCCACGCACCGGGCGGCAGCTGGGCGCGCATGCTTAACGCCTGCGCCAGCGTTTCTGTGGCGTATACGCCGGACAACCAGTCCGCCACCACCGGCGCTGCCTGTTCATTCTGGCAAGTTACAAACTTGGCTAACGGAATTAGAGTAGCCAAAACGTCGGAAGGCGCTTCGCTTTTCCGACCTACATATTCTGCATCCGCAGCAAACACCGCCAGCTTGCCCGGCGGCGCATCCTGCCATGCTGCTGTTTCGTCCAGGCCGGTGAGTGCAATGGCATTCAGCCGTTCGCGCAGCACGGCTTCCAGCGCGTCTTCCCAGCCCTGGTCTATGCGTATCGATTGCCACAAGCGCGGTAGTGCGTCCAGCTGATGCTTGGCCAGCCATTCTTTCAGGTTGTTGTCATTATCGACCTGGTGTTGCAGCTGTTTCAGCGCAGCCAGCCTGGCCTCTACCTGGGCCAGTTGCCGTTCCAGTTGTTGCACGCTTTCGCGCTGGCTGTTACGCGCCGCATCGGCTGCAGGCTGTTGCTGCTGCAGCTGGGCCAATAGCGCCTGCTGCGCAGTGCGTTCGGTTTCCATCTCGGCCATTTGCTGCTGCGCCCGCACCAGCCCTTCGGTATCTGCCTGCGGTAAATTGTCCTGTTCCAGCAACAGGCGCGAGCGGCGCGATTCCAGCTGTTGCACTGTGCGCTGCACATGTTCACGCTGGGTGTTGGCCAGTTGCAATTGCTGCTGCAGCATCAGCTGTTCGCGCTGCACTTCGTTGTAGCGCTCTTGTGCCACCCGCGCGGTTTCTTCCGCCTGCGGCAATAACTGTAATTCACTGGCAGCACGGTTATCACACCCCTCAACCTTGATGCTGGCTTCCTGCTGTTGCTGTTGCCAATGCGTCAGCAGGCTTTGTATGCCCTGCAATTGGTTGCGCTGCTGGCCCAGTTGCAGTTCGCCATTGGCCAGCTGATGGGTCAGACGCGCCCGTTGGTCATTGAGATGGGCAATATGCTGTTCCAATCGCGCGATCTCGGCATTGGTCGCATACAGCTCGCCTTGTTTGGCATGCAGCGTATCGGCCAGCGCATAATGTCCGCTGCGCGCGCTTTCCAGCTGGCTTTCCGCTTCGCGCAGGCGCGCGGTTTCAGCTTCCAGTTCGGTTTTGATTTTTTCAATTTGCTGGCCGACGCGCGCGCGGCGTGCCTCAGCTTCTTTTTTGTTGACCAGCCATAACAAATGTTGCGTGGTGTCGCGCCTGGCTTCCAGCGCGCGGTATTGTTTGGCCACTTCGGCCTGTTCGGTCAGGTGGGTGAGCTGGCGGGTCAATTCCTGCAGGATGTCATCCACGCGCAGCAGGTTTTCGCGCGTGTCGGCAATGCGCAGCTCGGTTTCGCGGCGGCGGTCGCGATATTTGGAAACGCCGGCCGCTTCTTCCAGGAACACGCGCAGCTCTTCCGGTTTGGCCTCGATGATGCGCGAGATCATGCCCTGCTCGATGATCGCGTAAGCGCGTGGCCCGAGGCCGGTGCCCATGAAGATATCGGTGATGTCCTTGCGCCGTACGTGCTGGTTGTTGATGTGGTAAGTTGAGTCGCCGTCGCGCTGCAATACGCGTTTGATGGCAATCTCGGCATAACTGGACCATTGCCCGGCCGCTTTGCCCAAGCTGTTGTCGAAAATCAGCTCGACGCTGGCGCGTGCTACCGGTTTGCGTTTGCTGGAGCCATTGAAAATTACATCCTGCATAGACTCCCCACGCAGCGCCGAGGCGCGCGATTCGCCCAGCACCCAGCGCAGCGCGTCTATGACATTGGACTTGCCGCAGCCATTGGGGCCGACAATGCCGACGATCTGCCCCGGCAGGGCAATGTGGGTGGGATCAACAAAGGACTTGAAACCGGCGAGTTTGATGTGGGAAAGGCGCAATTTCACTCAGGCTGACGTTATAATGCAGCGCATTCTAACCGACCCGCAGCACATTTCAAAATGACGTCAGCCCCCTCCAAAAATCTGGACACGTTCGCCAATCCAAATCCGGCCCGGGATTACCATATTCACATGGAAATTCCCGAGTTTACCTGCCTCTGCCCCAAAACCGGGCAGCCGGATTTCGCCACGCTGATACTGGATTACATTGCTGATGCCCACTGTGTCGAGCTGAAAAGCCTGAAACTTTACATCTGGTCATTCCGCAATGAAGGCCATTTTCACGAAAATGTGACCAACCGCATGCTGGATGATCTGGTTGCCGCCATCCAGCCGCGCTTCATGCGCCTCACGGCAAAATTTTATGTGCGCGGGGGCATTTTTACCAATATTGTGGCCGAACACCGCCAGCCCGGCTGGCAGCCGCAACCCGAAGTGGAGTTGGCGCGATTTAAAACGCAGTCGAATACACGGGGATAGTACAAGGAGAGAGTATGTATAAAAAATTCGGGCTGATTATGTTGGCGACAATGGTTTTAAATGGCTGTGCGATGGATGGCAGGATGAACGCACCCGATCCCATCAGCATTAACGACAGCGGCATTACGTCGGGTCAATGTTACCAAAGCGGCACGGCTGTCTTGGCAGATTGCAGCAGTGAAACCGCCCAGGCACTCAGCAAGGCGCAAGATGGTATGTTGGGGCGCGATACCAGGTCTGCTAACACAAATGATGATGGCAAGATGGGTTTCAGCTTTAGCAACGTGACTGGCGGTTGCGTGCAGGACAATGTCACCGGCTTGATGTGGGAAATTAAAACCACAGATGGCGGTTTGCGCGATAGAAACAAAACTTACACCCACTTCAACAAGGAATATGACCCCAGTCTGTTGTATCACACTGCAACTGACGCCTCTGGCTATGTAGATGCAGTTAATGCTACCAACCTGTGCGGCTACAATGACTGGCGTTTGCCCACTGTGGATGAGCTGCAAAGCTTGGTGGATTATGCTGTAGATAATCCCGGGCCGACGATAGACACGGCATGGTTCCCGGATATGCAGGACGGCCTGATATTCTGGTCAGAACCGCCTTACCACGGTTATTCTGCTGTGGCTTGGAGTGTGGGATTTACGTATGGCTTCACTGGATACAACGACCGCGAGCGTACCCTTGCTGTGCGGCTGGTGCGTGCGGGTAACCCGCCAGCTGTACCGCGTTATACCGTGTCAGCCGATGGACAAGAGGTAACCGACCACCACACCCGCTTGATCTGGCGGCGCTGCGCGGAAGGCATGGTATTAAAGGGGGGTGCTTGCAGAGGTGTCCCCACTGCTTTTCTGCATGAGTCAGCCTTACAGCTTCCTGCTACCCCGACCGACAAGGCCAATGGCTGGCGTTTGCCGAATGTAAAAGAACTGGCCAGCATTACAGACAAAAGCCGTAGTGAACCGGCGATTGACTCGGTAGCTTTTCCGGGCACTCCGCCCCGCTGGTTTTGGTCGGCTTCACCCTATGTGGGCAATCCCCATTACACCTGGGGTGTCAATTTCGCGACGGGCGCAGTCAATCAACCCAACCGCCTCAATACTTACTATGTGCGGTTAGTGCGTAGCGCCAACTGATTGGGTCGCTTTATTGCCGCTGCGGGACTCCGCAGCAGGACTGCAGGCCAAATTAAAGAATGCAGATTAGCCCTTCACTATATCTGGGACTGGATTTTGGAACTTCGGGCGCGCGCGCCTGCGTGCTGGATCAAACCGAAACCATCATCCACGACGATCGCCATCACTATCCCCACGCCACTGCGCAAACCCCGTTAGACTGGCGCGAGGCGCTGCATACGCTGCTTAAACGCCTGCCTCCGACCACTGCCGCCAAGTTGCAGGGCATAGCCATTGCAGCAACTTCCGCTACAGTGTTGCTATGCGATGAGGAACTGGAGCCGACTTCGCACGCCGTGCTTTATTTTGACAGTCGCGCAAAGCAAGAAGCCGAACAGCTGAAACAGGTTGCGCCCCCGGACCATATTGTGTGCAGCGCCACTTCCGGCCTGGCCAAATTCCTGTGGCTGACCCAGCATGCCGACCTGTCAGATACCTCGCATTTTCTGCACCAGGCAGATTGGCTGGCCGCGTTGCTCACTGGGCGGGGTGGGATTAGCGATTACCACAATGCGCTGAAGACCGGCTATGACGCACAGCGTTTATGCTGGCCGGACTGGGTGCTACGGCTGGCGCACGCGCATTTGCTGCCCCAGGTGCAGGCGCCCGGCAGCCCCGTTGCCAGGGTAAGCGCGGCCGTGGCCCAGCACTTCAAGCTCAACCCGGACTGCAGGGTGCATGCCGGAACCACAGACAGCACCGCTGCTTTTATTGCCACAGGCAGCCATACACCGGGCGCGGCGGTGACCTCGCTGGGGACAACTATGGTACTTAAAGTGCTGTCCACGCACCGGGTCGAGTCGGCGCAACATGGCATATACAGCCATCGCTATGGTGACTTATGGCTGGTGGGAGGCGCCTCCAATGCCGGGGGCGGGGTGTTGCAACAATATTTTAACGAAACCCAGCTGGCTGAGCTGAGCCAACTGATTGACCCGGCAACGGATAGCCCGCTGGATTATTATCCGCTGCACAAGCCGGGCGAACGCTTTCCGGTCAGCGATCCGCTGTTAATGCCGCGCGTAAGCCCGCGCCCGGCAGAAGATGCGCAATTTCTGCATGGTTTGCTGCAAGGTTTGAGCCGTATTGAGGTGGCAGGTTACGCCAAGCTGGCTGAATTGGGGGCTGAACCGGTAAAACAGGTAATTACCAGCGGTGGCGGCGCAAAAAATCAGGCTTGGGCCCAAATGCGCCAACGGCTGCTGGGCGTGCCGGTAACGGTTGCCGCGCACGCCGAAGCAGCGTTTGGCGCAGCCTTGTTGGCAAAGCAGAAGACAAGTAATTCAAATAGTTAGAAATAACCGGCGCCGGACTAAAGGGAGCAATTGTTGATTTTGCGTGTCCCGTAATATACTTCGTCTACCGGTCGAATTTTGGCTGACCTCGTGCTGATTTATAGCCAGGGGATTAATACTGAGGTAGCTGAAATGAAGAATACCCCACAGCCAAAAAATATTCTGTCGCCAGAAGAAATCGCCAGGCTATTGGCCTGTGACGATCCCGAAACGGCATGGGACACGGCGCTGGGTATTGCTCGCCGTATCCGCCCCGACTACGACCCGGCGCTGGCCCGTATCATATTTGATGATGTGATGCGTCTTTTCCATGGCGCTTACCCCGGTTACTGCCCAATCAAAACGCTGTACCACAACCTGCCGCACACGCTGGCGGTTTTTTTGTGCGCGATCAGGTTGCTGCATGGGGTACACGTAACCGGCACCCGGATTAGCGATGATGATATTACGCTGGTGATGATAGCGACGCTGATGCACGATGTCGGTTATGCCCAACAGTTTGGCGAAGAAACTGGCACTGGCGCCCAGTTCACGTTAAGCCATGTACGGCGCGGGGTAGAATTCATGCGGCGTTACCTGGCTGAGCGGCAGTTCCCGCACGGGTTGGCGGAATCACTGGAGCCGATGATGCTGACTACCGACCGGTCGCTGATTTTTTTCGACCTGGTTTTTCCTGACGAACGCACCCTGCTGCTGGGAAAAGTGGTCGGTACCGCCGACCTGACCGGGCAAATGGCCGACCGTGCCTACCTGGAAAAATTGCTCTTCCTGTATCTGGAGTTCAAGGAGGCTAATTTTGGCAACTACCAGAGCATTCACGACTTGTTGCGCCAGACCAAATCCTTTTACCAGAACACGCGCCAGAAGCTGGATGGCGACCTGGATGGCCTGTACTCCCGGTTATCATTCCACTTCAAGGATACGCTGGGGGTGGACACCAATTACTACCTGGAGTCGATCGAAAAAAATATTGCTTACCTGGAGCAGGTAATCTTGCACAATGAAACAGAATATCTTTCGATGCTGAAACGGGGCGGCATCGTCGAAAAAGCGGGGTATGGGAGTACCCCGCCGATAATTTCAAGTAGATAGGTTCAATCTGGCTTGCGCACCCTTCAATGCGCTTGGCCACCGCCCATTTCCAGTAACAGCTGATTAATGCGCTTTACAAAACTGGCCGGATCATCCAGCTGCCCGCCCTCGGCCAGCAAGGCCTGGTCAAACAACACTGCAGCCCAATCATCGAATTTTGTTTCTTCATGCTTCAGGCGCAATACCACCGGATGCTTGGGATTGATTTCCAGTATCGGGCGCGATGTCGGGACTTTTTGACCGGACGCTTTCAGCAGCCGGGCCAGGTTGGCATTCATGTCATGCTCGTCTGCCACCAGGCAGGCCGGTGAGTCGGTCAGGCGGTGCGTCACGCGCACTTCCTTTATGCGGTCAGCCAGGCTGACGCTGATCTTGTCGGTAAGATCCTTTAATTCCTCGGCCTCATTTTTCTGGTCTTTTTTCTCCGCTTCGTCTTCCAGTTGCCCCAGATCCAAGCCACCCTTGGCCACCGATACCAGCGGTTTGTCCTGGAATTCGGGCAGGTTGCTGACTACCCATTCATCCACGCGTTCGGTCAGCAGCAATACTTCAATTCCTTTTTTGCGGAACACTTCCAGATGCGGGCTGTTTTTGGCGGCATTGAAAGAGTCGGCGGTGATGTAATAAATTTTGTCCTGGCCTTCTTTCATGCGCGCAATATAATCGGCCAGCGTAACCGTTTCTGCGGCGGTGTCGGCATGGGTTGAAGCCAGCCGCAGCAAGCCGGCAATTTTTTCCTTGTTGGCGAAATCTTCGCCTATGCCTTCCTTCAAAACGCGGCCAAATTCGCCCCAGAATTTGGTGTATTTTTCCGGATCCTTGGCCGCCAGGTCTTCCAGCAGGCTCAAAACTTTTTTGGTGCAACCGGCGCGTATC
The DNA here is from genome assembly GCA_031400735.1 of Gallionellaceae bacterium. Taxonomy (GTDB): domain Bacteria; phylum Pseudomonadota; class Gammaproteobacteria; order Burkholderiales; family Gallionellaceae; genus Nitrotoga. The sequence continues at coordinate 17,947 of JANNQM010000082.1, read as the reverse complement.
GCTTCGATATCTTTCGATTCCTGCAAAATTTCGCGCGAGACATTCAGCGGCAAGTCGTTGGAATCCACCACGCCGCGCACAAAGCGCAAGTAATGCGGCATCAGCTGGTCAGCATCATCCATGATGAAAACATGGCGCACATAAAGTTTTACGCCGTGGGTGGCATCGCGCTCCCACAGGTCAAACGGTGCCTTGGCAGGGATATACAGCAACTGCGTATATTCCTGGCGCCCTTCAACACGGGCGTGGGTCCAGGCCAGCGGGTCGGAAAAATCATGGCTGACATGTTTATAAAAAGCGTTATATTCATCATCGCTGATTTCGTTTTTAGGCCGCGTCCACAACGCAAACGCCTGGTTAACGGTTTCATCTTCATCCAGCACTTGCTGCGTGCCGTCTTTCCATTCCTCTTTTTTCATGATGATGGGCTGGATGATGTGGTCTGAGTATTTGCGGATGATGGAGCGGATTTTATGGCCGCTCAGCAAATCATCCTGGTCGGCGCGCAAATGCAGCGTGATCGTGGTGCCGCGCGTGGGTTTTTCTACCATTTCGATGATGAATTCTCCGCCACCATCGGATTCCCAGCTGACCCCCTGGTCGATATTTTCCCCGGCGCGGCGGGTCAGCACGTTGACCTTGTCGGCCACAATAAAAGACGAATAAAAACCGACGCCAAACTGGCCGATCAGGTTGGCGTCTTTTTGCTGGTCGCCTGACAGCCGGGAAAAGAATTCCCGGGTGCCGGATTTGGCTATCGTACCGAGGTTATTCACCACTTCGTCGCGGTTCATACCTATGCCGTTATCGCTGATGGTCAGTGTGCGTGCGGCTTTGTCGTAGCTGATGCGAATATTCAGCTCAGATTCATTTTCCAATAAAGCGGCATTGTGCAGCGCCTCAAAACGTAGCTTGTCGCAGGCATCTGAAGCATTGGAAATCAGTTCACGCAGGAAAATTTCGCGGTTGGAATACAACGAGTGGATCATCAGCTGCAGCAGTTGCTTGACTTCGGCTTGGAAGCCCATTGTTTCGCGGTTATTGGTGGCGGTGGTGCTCATATTTTCTCCGATGGTTAAGGGTCGTACAGGTAAATGGGGACAAAACAGGCAGGTTTCAAGAGGGCAGGGTTGTCATCCCTGACGCCATTCCACAAATTCCAGGGCGTTGTCATCCGGATCGCGGCAGAACAATGCCTGACGTCCGGATTTGCTCAGGGTAAATGGCACGCCTGCTTGCTGTAACCGCTCCACCAATGCTGCCAGGCTGGCGACTCCCAGCGCCACATGCCGGTCGCGCCCGCCGTGCGCAGGCCGTTGTAACCCAGTCTCGGGGTTGGGTAGCTGCATAAGATGCAGCTGCTGGTGTGGTCCGATGTTGTACCACACACCGGGAAAACCTAAATCCGGACGTACCGGATTGGGTACCAAGCCCAGTGTATCTTCATAAAATACCTTGGCCTTGTTAACATCAGCTACCAAAAAACTGGCATGCAGCAGCGCGGTTATTTGCATATCTCAAATAAATAACGTTGGAAAGATATTGACTAACCCACTTTGGTGAGTGAAGCCAAATATTCAACAAGCTCATGCACACTAGTTGCAGGGTTATCAGAGCCAGTCTTTTTGTTATCCTTCAAAAGCCGCTTTGCATGGTTAATTGCATCATGAATCTGCCCTGATAGCTTAGCGTAAATTCCCCCTACTCCCTTCTTGTATCCATCCAGTGTCGTTTTCTTGCGTAACTCGGAAATAGCTTGGTCGCAAGGCGAGCGCTTTTTTGTTGGGAAAGGGTGTGAGACGTAATCGAAGTGAAGCAATAGCCATATCTCAAAACAAGGCGTAGAAGTGATAGCAAAAAATGGCTCGCCGGACATTTTTAATGTACTGATTCTATTGACGGTGGGTGAAAAGCTTTTATGCTGATCACGGTCAAACACGCAATACACCCGGTCATACGGGTCACTCAATTTTTCTTGCTCATGTTCCTTCATAGCATATTTCAAAATTGAGCTCGGGGCTGATCCACACTCTTTGCCGCGTACATCTACTGCTTTTAGACCAAAGGCTTTTGCCATATCTTCGAAATAATACGCGCTACTTTTGCTGTCCTCGCAAACAATCAGGATACGAGGTTGTTTCTGGCGCTCCTGTTTTTTGCGTTCAAGATCGAGGGCGTTTCTCTCTCGATTCTTGTGGAACAAATTATCCTTTCCCATAAAAATCCAACTTGCTCAGGAATGGTATTGCGCCATATCGGCCATTAAGGTAGCCCTTCTCAATTGCTTCATTTTCTCTGGGGCTAAAGTCTGCCAACGAGTATAAGCGTGTGCTATTTCCTTTGTCTTTCTCAACAAACCAAATTTGATCAGGCCGCAGAATTCGCTGGCTCAATAATGTAGTATCATGCGTTGTAAATACAAGTTGAGCGTGTCCCTTGTGGGAGTTCAATAATCTAACCAGATGGTGGACAACCAGGGGATGCAGGCTAGTATCAATTTCATCCACAACTAAAACATAATTGTTACTTATTACATCTAGCCATGGGCCTGCGAAAGCAAACAAGCTGCGCGTGCCATCGGATTCATCTTCCTTGTCAAGCGCCACTAATTCTCCAGTATCGACATCCTCGTGCAGGAATTTCGCCTCGCTAATCGTTTTGCCATCCATGGCTTTGGATAATTCGTCTTTGAATCCCATTGGCATGTCGGATGGTAGGTCCTCTTTGGAGAATGCTTTCTTTTCGATAGTAATTTCATGAACAGAAATGTCGGCGCTGTTCATGAATTCCAGAACGTGTTTTTTACCTTCTGGTTTTTCACACATGCGTTGCGTAAATCCGCTGTCAATATAATCCATCGCAGAAATGATTCTTAATCGTTTTTGGAACCAATAAAACACTGGGCGCAGTTGCGCATTACCTTTTTGTATGGCGACAGATAGATAAAGCGCATTCCCGATAGTCAAAGAGGCGCGATCATTATGTAATTTTTTCCCTCCAAGGAAAGCAGTGCTGAATTTATACACGTCCTTTTTAGTGGTAGGATTGAATGCTCTTTCGAACCAGCGTTGTGGCTTGCCAAAGGGATATGCAATTAACCATTCACTGGTGATGCGTTCAGTATTTAATGAGAAACCATACTGGTAACGAATACCTTCCTCAATGAAATGAATTTCAAATTCAGAATCCTTATTGCGTGATTTTGCGCTAAGCAGAAACGGCTGTACCCCCTTGATTGCTTCGCCAACTTGGGCTCTTTGTGCCGATGTATTTACCCATTTGCGCATAAATGAAAGTGCGCCCACAAGGGTGCTTTTCCCGGCAGCATTGGGTCCATATACGACGGCTGAACGTAACAGTCTTGGCAGTCCATTCTCACTGACACCAGCCTCGAATGCGTTGGTTTCCAAACTGCCTTTTTTGAGCGCTTTGCTAGCGACCAAGCTCAAGGTTTGGGGAGCTCGGATAGATCGAAAATTGGTTACTGTAAATTCAATAAGCATGACATTAGCTGCCTGTATTACAAAATATAGGTCAATATTTGCTCTTTTTGTGCAAAAAAGCAAGGAATATTTAATTCTATATAGAAGCTATTTGTTTTGCCTCTCCGTAAGTTAGATTAGTCATTCACGTTTTCACCAATTAACCCCAATCCCAGCCGGCTCCATGCATAGGCCAGCACAAGGCGCGCCTGCCGGTAAAGGGAACGGCTGCTCTGCTTTTCAGGCCTGGTCACTACCCGATTTCCATACCAATCAAATGTACCCATATTGACCTCCATGAAAATGCCCCTCCTGCCAGGGAGGGGCAAACATTACGCGGGCTGCCCGATAGCTTCATTGATCGCTATACCCAGCCCAGCCGCTACACGCTTGCCATAGTCTGGGTCAGCCTTGTAAAAATGGCCGATCTGCCTGACCTGGATAAACAGCGGCACCGGTTGCAACGCACCCACCAGGTTATTGACCAACTGGGTTTTCTGGTCGGCGTTCATCAAGCGGTAAAGATCGCCCGCCTGGTGGTAATCATCGTTACCTGTGCGGTGGTTGTAACGGTCGGCATCGCCGCTGATTTTTAACGGAGGCTCGCGGAAACTGGCGTCGTCGGCTGGGCCGCTGAAGCTGTTGGGCTGATAGTTGACGCTGCCGCCGCCATTGCCATCAAAACGCGTCTGGCCGTCGCGATGGTAGGTATTCACCGGGCATTGCGGCCTGTTCACATCCAGCGCGCCATAGTTAATGCCGATGCGGTAACGGTGCGCGTCCGGATACGACAATATTCTTGCCTGCAACATTTTGTCCGGCGATACGCCCATGCCCGGCGGAGTGTTGCCGGGCTCAAACGCGGCCTGTTCCACTTCAGCAAAATAGTTTTGCGGATTACGGTTCAGCTCCAATATGCCAATATCCATCGGCGGGTAATCTTTGTGCGGCCATACCTTGGTTAAATCGAATGGATTAATCCGGTACGTTTCCGTTTCCCGCTCTGGCATGATTTGCACTTGAACTTTCCATTTCGGGAATTCGCCGCGTTCTATCGCTGCATGCAAATCGCGGCGGTGAAAATCCAGGTCGTTACCGGCAATTTCTGCGGCCTGCTGGTTGGTCAGCGTCTTGATACCTTGCAGCGTTTTGAAATGCCACTTGACCCAGAAGCGCTCACCTTTATCGTTCCACAAGCTATAGGTGTGGCTGGAATAGCCATTCATGTTGCGCAATGTGGCCGGAATGCCGCGATCAGAAAACAATGTAGTCACCTGATGCAAAGATTCCGGCGACAAGCTCCAGAAATCCCATTGCATCGTGTTGTCGCGCAAGCCGGTGGCCGGGTGGCGCTTTTGCGAATGGATGAAGTCAGAAAATTTCAACGGGTCACGCACAAAAAATACCGGTGTGTTGTTGCCAACCATATCCCAATTGCCTTCTTCGGTATAAAACTTCAAGGCGAAGCCGCGCGGGTCGCGGGCTGTGTCGGCCGAACCCAATTCACCGGCCACAGTTGAGAAGCGCGCAAACGTGTGGCAGCTGTTACCGACTTTTGCAAACAGCTTGGCCCGGGTAAAGCGCGAAATATCTGCCGTGACGGTGAACGTGCCATATGCCCCGGCACCCTTGGCGTGCACTACCCGTTCCGGTGTGCGCTCGCGGTTGAAATGCGCCATTTTTTCCATCAGCTGGTAATCCTGCATCAGCACCGGCCCGCGTGGCCCGGCAGTCAGCGAATTTTGATTGTCAGCAACCGGTACGCCCGCTGCTGTTGTCATAAAAGGACACTTATCCATGATCTTCTCCATCAATAGCCCAGCGCGGAATGCGCCGGTCGAACGCATTAAAGCGTTTGCACTGGTATTCGTCCAATGAATTGTTTAGAATGAATCAATCTATATTGTCAATGGGTAAACAATATGACGCTGCAAGAACTGAAATACATCGTCGCGCTGGCCGATTGCGGCCATTTCGGGGTGGCGGCGACACAGTGCCACATCAGCCAATCCACGCTGTCCACGCAAATAAAAAAACTGGAAGACTACCTGGGCGCGACGCTATTTGACCGGGGTTTGAAGCCCATTGCGCCAACTGCTGTAGGAATGCAGGTGGTAGAAAGCGCACGTACGATATTGATAGAGGAACAAAGAATACGCGAGCTGGTTAAAAGCAACCGCGATCCGATGAGCCGCACCGTGCGCCTGGGCGCGATCATGACCCTGGGTGCGTATTATTTACCGCACGCCTTGATGACATTGCAAAAGCATTACCCGAAATTGCGCCTGCTGTTGCGCGAAAACCTGACTGAATATCTGTTGCAGGATATTCGTAGCGGGCAACTGGATGCGGCATTGGTGGCGATTCCGGTGCCGAACAGCCAACTGGAAATTGCCCCGTTATTTATTGAGCCTTTTGTTGCCGCGTTACCGCCGGGACATCGCTTAGGCAAGAAAAAAACAGTGGCGCTGGCCGAGCTGGCAGCAGAGAAATTATTGTTGCTGGAAGAGGGGCATTGCCTGCGCGATCAGGCACTGGAAGTATGTGGTTTGCACAGCCTGTTCAGCGAGGAAGTGCGCGCCACCAGCCTGGAAACATTGCGACAAATGGTGGGTCTTGGGATAGGTAGCACACTGCTCCCCGCGCTGGCCGCACCCGCGCGCACCCAGCATACCCGCTCGCCGGTGGAAATCCGGCCGCTCAGGTCACCCGGGGCCAGCCGCACGATTGCGCTGGTCTGGCGCAAACATTCGCCGTTGACGGCGACCTTGCGTGCGGTTTCAGAGATGTTGTGCCGGTATCCCCCGGATGGGGTATTGAAGATCAAGTCCTGAAGACAACTCAGCTGCGAATGTGCGGTGGATGGAAGCAACCATGCCGGCGCTATCCAGCCCGCAGGCGGCCAGCATTTTAGCGGGCTCGCCTTGCTCCAGGAAACTATCGGGCAAGCCGAGTTGCAACACAGGCACCGCGATACCGTGGCGCAACAGGCACTCCGCTACCGCGCTCCCGGCGCCGCCCTGTATCGTATTTTCTTCCACGGTAACCAATGCTTCATGTTCCCCGGCCAGGCGCAATATCAGCTGCTCATCCAGCGGTTTGATAAAGCGCATATTGGCTACGGTTGCATCCAGCTGCTCTGCTGCGCCCAGAGCTGGTGCCAGCATCGAACCGAAAGCCAGGATCGCAATTTTTTTTCCGGAACGGCGTACTTCGCCGCGCCCGAGGGGCAATGCCACCATTTCTTTTTGCGGCACCACGCCCGGTCCCGCGCCGCGCGGGTAACGCACTGCGCTGGGTGTGTTCAGCTGGAATGCGGTAAACAGCATCTGGCGGCATTCGTTTTCATCGGCGGGCGCCATCACGGTCATGTTGGGTATGCAGCGCAAATAGCTCAGGTCGAAACTGCCCGCATGCGTTGCGCCGTCTGCGCCGACCAGCCCGGCACGGTCTATCGCCAGCACAACGGGCAGGTTTTGAATCGCGATGTCGTGTATCAGTTGGTCATAAGCGCGCTGCAGGAAAGTGGAATAAATAGCCACCACTGGTTTCATGCCCTCACACGCCAAACCGGCAGCAAAGGTCAGCGCGTGTTGTTCGGCAATGCCCACATCAAAATAACGTTGCGGGAATTTTTCCGCGAACTGGACCATGCCCGACCCTTCGCACATGGCGGGCGTAATGCCAACCAGGCGCGGGTCAAGCTGCGCCATATCACACAGCCACTCGCCGAAAATCTGGGTGTAGGTGGGTTTGGGCAATGCAGCAGGAGCTTTGGCGACGATGCCATGTTCTGGGTCAAATTTGCCCACGCCGTGGTAGAGCAGGCAATCTTCTTCGGCGCGCGCATAGCCCTTGCCTTTTTGCGTGACTACATGCAGGAATTGTGGGCCTTCCAGTTGGCGGATGTTGCCCAGTGTGGTGACCAGTGTATCCAGATCATGGCCATCAATCGGGCCGATATAATTAAAGCCGAATTCTTCAAACAGCGTACCCGGCGTGACCATGCCCTTTACGTGTTCTTCGGCGCGTTTGGCGAATTCCAGCACCGGCGGCATCACCTTCAGCATTTTTTCGCCGCTGCGCCGCACGGCGGCATAAAACCGGCCCGACATCAGCTTGGCCAGATAATTGTTCAGCGCGCCCACCGGTGACGAAATGGACATGTCGTTATCGTTCAGCACCACCAGCAAATTGGCATCCATCACACCGGCGTTATTCAACGCCTCAAAGGCCATGCCGCCGCTCATTGCGCCATCACCGATAATCGCCACGGCACGGCTATCGCTGCCGCTGATCTGCGCGGCTACGGCCATGCCCAGCGCAGCAGAAATGGAAGTGCTGGAATGCGCGGTGCCAAAGGCGTCGTAGCGGCTCTCGTCGCGTTTGGGAAAACCGGAAATGCCGCCCGCCATGCGCAATGTTTTCATCGCTTCGCGCCGGCCAGTCAGTATTTTGTGCGAATAAGTCTGGTGCCCGACATCCCACACCAGCTTGTCCACCGGCGTGTTGAATACATAGTGCAGCGCAATGGTCAGCTCCACGGTACCCAGGTTGGAAGACAAGTGGCCGCCGGTCTGGCTGACCGAAGAAACCAGAAACTGGCGCAACTCATCGGCCAATTGTGGCAGCTGCTTGCGCTCCACTTGTCGCAAGTCTTGCGGGCTGTTGATGGTGTTGAGTAGTGGGTACATTAAATTTTCAGGTTCATTAGGACATTTCCGTGGGTAAAAACTTCACCACCCCTTCCGCTACGCTCCCTCCCCTCCTTGAAAAGGAGGGGAGCATTCCCAAGCTGTAAGCATGGGAGCGGCTTGCTTCCTCCCCTCCTTTTTTCAAGGAGGGGTGGCACAAAGTGCCGGGGTGGTTATTCAGGCAAGCCATCGCTCACCTCAATATTTTCTTAACACAATAAAGTTTGCCAATTCGCGCAGGCGACGCGCCTTGTCGCCGAATTCTGCCAGCGCATCCAGCGCTTCAGCATGAATCTCAGACGCCAGTTTTTTCGCAGCCTGCACACCTAATAACGTGACATAAGTCGGTTTGTCCTGCTGCGCATCCTTGCCCGCGGTTTTACCCAGCGTGGCGGTGTCCGATTCACTGTCCAGCACATCATCCACCACCTGGAAAACCAGCCCCAGGCATTTGCCAAAATGGTCCAGCCGCTGTTGTTGCGCTTCGTCCAGCGTACTGCCGCACTGCGCTCCCAACAATATTGCGGCGCGGATCAATGCACCGGTTTTGCGGATGTGCATGAATTCCAGTTCCGGCACACTGAGCTGTTTACCCACGCTTTCCAGGTCGATGGCCTGACCGCCGGCCATGCCTCGTGAACCGGTCGCGATCGCCAGTAATTTAACCATCTGCAATTGGCGCAGCGGATCATCACTCAGTGGATTCTCGGCCAGCAACTGAAAGGCCAAGCTTTGCAGGCTGTCACCCACCAGTAATGCAGTCGCTTCATCATACTCCACATGGCAAGTGGGTTTGCCACGGCGCAGCACATCGTTGTCCATGCACGGCAGGTCATCATGCACCAGTGAATAGGCGTGGATCAGTTCCACTGCGGCGGCGGCGATATTGACCCGCGCGTTGTCGGCGTGGGTCAGTTCGCCTGCGGCAAAAGCCAGCAACGGACGCACACGTTTGCCGCCGCCCAGCGTGCTGTAACGCATGGCCTGGTGCAGGCGCTGCGGGGCAATGTCCGGCGACGGCAATAAACGGCCCAGGCTGTCTTCAAACCGGCTTTGGTGGGCGCTGGCCCAGACTTGGAAATCAGGCATAGGGGAAATCAGGCATCGTCACGTTTGGCCGGGTCGCTGGCGCCAGCGGGCGTGAAATTTTTCAGCGTGCCTTCTTCCAGAATGCGCACTTGCTGCTGCGCATCTTCTAGCCGTGAACGGCAGTATTGCAACAATTCCGCGCCGCGTTGATAAGCTGCCAGCGATTCTTCCAGCGACAGCTTGCCCCCTTCCATATCGGCCACGACTTGTTCCAGTTCTGCCACTGCGCTTTCAAAACTTAATGCCTTGTTCGGTTTTGCGGCCATAATATTTTCACTCCGGAAGGAACGGTATTTTACCTAAAGCCCACATGCTTGGGACAATAATTGTTGCGCACTCCGGTTCATTTGAGAGACAATCCTTAACCGTATTCATCTTATGGGCGCCTCTAAAAATTCAAAATCCTAAGTGAGACAAGGCGCGAGCAAAAAATTGCGACGCCGCATATATATTAATATGTAAGGAGCCATTTTTTGTGAGCAACGCCGTATCGCGACGGAGTTTGGATTTTTAGAGGTGCCCTTATATTTTATTTCAAGGAAGAAGTGGGTATGTCCGAGATTGCCAGCGCCGCGCAACTCACCCAAATTCATGCTCAGCCACCGTTAAGCTGGTATTTCGACCCAAAAGTATTGGCGGCGGAACAGCGCGTGTTGTTTGAGCAAGGCCCCGGCTATGTCGGGCACGAATTGCTGGTGCCGAATCTTGGCGATTACCATGTGCTGGACTGGATTGACAACGCCAAGATGCTGGTGCGCAACGAGCATGGCGTGGAGCTGCTATCGAATATTTGCCGCCACCGCCAGGCCACCATGCTGGAAGGGCGCGGCAGCGCAAAAAATATCGTGTGTCCGCTGCATCGCTGGACTTACCGGCTGGATGGCAAACAACTGGGCGCCCCGCATTTCCCGTACAACCCTTGCATGAATTTGGCCAAAACACCGCTGCAACAGTGGAACGGATTGCTGTTTGCCGGCCAGCGCGATATCGCTAAAGACTTGGCCAACATGCCGGTGCTGAAGGAACTGGATTTTTCCGGCTATTTGCTGGACCGGGTAGAAGTGGACGAATACGCATTCAACTGGAAGACTTTCATCGAGGTATACCAGGAAGATTACCATGTAGGCCCGTTCCATCCCGGCTTGGGAAAATTTGTCAATTGCGATGACCTGAGCTGGGATTTCGGCGACTGGTACAGCGTGCAAACGGTGGGCCTGAACAATGGCCTGCGCCGGTCAGGCAGCGAGATTTATGATAAGTGGCAAGAGCAGGTGCTGCGTTACAACAATGGCACATTGCCCAAGTATGGCGCGATCTGGCTGACCTATTATCCCAACATCATGGTGGAGTGGTATCCCGGCACACTGGTAGTCAGCACGGTCATCCCGCGCGGCACCCATGCCTGCACCAATGTTGTGGAATTTTATTATCTGGAAGACATCGTGCTGTTCGAACGTGAATTTATCGAAGCCGAAAAAGCTGCGTACCACGAAACCGCGAAAGAAGACGACATCATCTGTCTGAAAATGCAACAGGGACGGCAGTCGCTGTACCAACGCGGCATCGAAGAAGCCGGGCCGTACCAATCGCCGACTGAAGATGGCTTGCTGCATTTCCATGAATTTTTGCGGCAGAAGCTTGATCCGCATTTAAAATAGGTGGGTGCGCTGTGGATGCTGGTCGCTGGGTGTCTGTTCGGCTGCATGGGGGTTTTTGTCAAGCTGGGCGCGCAGTATTTTTCCAGCGTTGAGCTGGTTTTTTACCGATCTTTCATCGGCCTGCTGGTTGTGTATGCCATCCTGCGCCAGCAACGAGTATCGGTCTCTACCAAACAATGGCAAGGCCATCTGTGGCGTGGCTTGTGCGGCTCGCTGGCACTGATGCTGTTTTTCTACTGCATCACCGTGTTGCCGTTAGCCACTGCGGTAACGCTCAACTACACCTCGCCGCTATTTCTGGCGTTGCTGACCACATTGGTGCTTAAAGAACGTTTGCATATCCCGCTTGCGCTCACTATTGCGCTGGGTTTTGTGGGTATCGTGCTGTTGTTGCAACCGACACTGGAGCACGATCAACTGATCCCCGGTTTGCTCGGACTTATTTCCGGCTTCTTCGCTGGCTTCGCGATGATGAATGTGCGCCAGCTGGGATTGCGCGGTGAACCCGACTCGCGCGTGGTGTTTTATTTCAGCCTGATTGCGGCGGTGATTAGCGGTGTTGCGATGCTGCTGGACACGATCCACCCGGTTACACTCCACAGCATACTGATACTGATCGGGCTGGGCAGCAGTGCCACGCTGGCACAACTGGCCATGACCCGCGCCTACCGTACCGGTAAAACCCTGGTGGCCGGTAGCCTGGCGTACAGCACCGTGGTATTCGCCAGCCTGTTCGGCATGTTGTTATGGGGTGAAGAATTGCCCATTGCGGGATGGGTGGGCATGGCACTCATCATCGCCAGTGGTGTGTTAAGCTTGAAATTGGCTCCCAGACATTGAATTTATTCCACGACTTCGAGAAACTTTATGATTACGATAAAACAAACCCCCGCCCAGCTTAATATAGCCGTCATCGGCGAATTCACTTTGGCGGATTTCAAGCAGTTCGAAGAACGCGCACTTTACATGCTGAAATCACCCGGCCCGGTAAATTTATTGCTGGACCTGCGCAACATGGTCAGCTACACGGTAGATGTGGCATGGGCAGAAATAAAATTCTTCAGCCAAGAGCACCAACATGATTTCAGCAAAATTGCCGTGGTGACAGATAATCAATGGATCACCTGGCAAGCCTGGCTGTCACGGATATTTGTGGACGCCGATATACGCGTGTTTACGGATTACAATGAAGCGCAGGGGTGGGCTGAGTCGTAAAGAAGCCGGTACTGGAGAGTTTTGCGATGGAGCTTTTATCTGGATTTAGGGGGTTCCAAAATTTCGCTCCGCAATAGAATTATGGTATTGCGGGTTGGGAGCCAGAGTAGGCACCTTGAAGGCGCCTTTGTGGGCGCACTTTAGGGTATCTATTTTACGTTAGGCTTTTCATTCGGAGAAACATATGGATGAACTCAAGAATCTCCTGGTATCGCCTGCATTTTGGATTGCCAGCGTTTTCATTGCTTTCTTGATGAGCTTTTTTGCTGGCTACGCGAAAGACTGGACAGACCATTGGTTTATACGACGCACGGCGAAAAAGGATGCTGAGGCTAGGCTTAAACAACGTAACTTCGAGGCAACAGTCCGCAAGCTTACTGAGAAACCGTACCTCTTATCCCTTTACCAGACAAATATTGTCTACCAGAAACTTCGTCAAGTGCTTTACCTAATGGTGATATATGTTTGTTTAGTGTTGTTTATTTATTCGGCACTCCGTTTCGATTTCCTCCCTTCATTAGGATTGTTTCTTCTTGGTACTTTGGTCTGGTTTCAAGCGTGGTCAGTAACCAGGCGACTCAATGCCTTACGTGCTGTAGTAAATGCGGTTCTTGGCGATGACGAGACTCATTTTGTTGGCTAAGTGGCCTAACACTAAGCTCAACCTCGCTCCTTGCAGTCGCTGGGCGCTGTACGATAAAGCCGCGAAGCGACGATTAGCTTTACGTTGGGCCAAGAAAAGAATTGCAAGATGACGAAACGAAAAACGATATCCCCTAAGAAGCGATTAGAAGTATTAAAAAGAGATAACTTCACATGTCAAATGTGCGGAAAGTCACCTGCACTATATCCCGAATTAGAAATTGATGCTGTTATCAAACTAGAAATAGATCACGTCCAACCGCATTCTAAAAGTGGCACTGATGACATTGATAACTTACAGACTCTTTGTATTCTATGTAATAGGGGTAAGGGAAATAGCGAAGAATTTAATCAGACAGTACATGAAAAAATAGATAATTTACTAAACACTATTAATCCATTAATACTTAAAGAACTAAATAAGAATTGTGCGGTTAAGGTTGTAGCAAATGACACAGATTTCACAGAGCTTCAAAGGTTAGGCGATTTGTTTTCCGCATATGACATGCAGGTGCTCAACAATTCAATTTTCGGTTATCAGGCTATGTACAGTGCTGGAATATATACTGTCCGGGATAATTATGCAGGCAAAGTCAATTTTATACTGCGAAATAAAATTAAGGCATAACAAATCGTTCGAGTCGCTCGCTTCGCTCACTGGGGCGCGCCAAAAGCGGCGCATCCCTTGGCTGCAGTGATGTCATGAAAGCAACGAAGACCTCGACGGAACCGCGCCTTGAGGAGCATGACATTCAGGAGCAGGTGCACAAGAGATTGGCAAAGTACAAGAAGCTGAATATTCTCGAGCAATTCGCTATGTTCATGGGCATGGCGCAAATTCTAGAAGCCGGCCTAAAGAACCTACTCGTTCGCCGGTACAACTATGCTCACGAGAATATGGAGAGATGGACGCTCGGGAAAACCACAAGCGAACTTAAACGCAGCGGTCTGCGCATGGATTTTGTTGATCTTCTAGAGAGCGTTGTTACATACCGCAACCATATTGCGCACGAATTGTTGGCGAACGAGGCAATGTTGAAAGCTCTCTTGGGCGGTGATGCCGGAAGGCTTGAGCTCCGTCAGTTGGAAACGGGAATCTACGAACTGGAACAGATACTTTTCTTACATGACTGGTGCGAAGAGCACAATGCGTGGGGTTGAAATGCCGACCAGCCCTACGCTCAAGCGGGACTGCGCAAAAGCCCGCAGCCCCCTCAGCTTCACCTTAGCGCGCACAATGCCATTCAGTCATAGGAGAGTTATATGAGAAAACTCATTGCGTCCACTTTTACATCACTGGACGGTGTCATGCAGGCACCGGGAGGGCCGACCGAAGATCCAACCGGAAATTTCACGTTGGGTGGTTGGTTGTTTCCTTTCATGGATGCAGAGATAGATATTTCTGCGGCAGGTTTCGATGGTAAAGATCGAGAGCTGGTACTGGGTCGCAAAACCTACGAAATATTCGAGGCATATTGGCCTTACCAAGCCGAGGATAATCCGATTGCGAGGACTCTTAATGCGGCAAAAAAGCATGTGGCGTCCCGCACGTTGAAGTCATTGCAATGGAACAATTCGTCGGTGCTCGGCGGTGACATCGTGGGCGGTGACATCGTTTCAGCCATAACCGCGCTCAAGGCTCAGCCCGGATACGACCTTCAAATCATTGGCAGCGGCAATCTGATTCAGACGCTGCAAGCCGCATCGCTCATTGACGAATACAACGTATGGACGTACCCGGTAGTTCTTGGCCGTGGAAAGCGATTGTTTGAAAATGGTGCAAGACCCTGCGTACTGCGGCTCGTGGCTTCGAAGGTTTCAAAAACTGGCGTTGTGATGAGTACCTATGTTCCAGCCGGCGATATCCACCCCGGTTCGTTCGCGAGTATCGAGCCGAGCGAAAAAGAGTTGGCTCGCCGCAAAAAGATGGCGAATAATATGTGGTGATGTGAGTAGGCATGCGTGCTTACAACTCGTTGGGATGACGCTCAATTCCAGTCTTAGAGGTGTCCTCCGGCACTTGCATTCCTGCCAATAATGGTATATTTTCTATACCGTGATTACTTTTGAATTTAATGAGCAGAAAAGTAAAGCTAATCTTCTGAAGCACGGCATCAATTTTATTGATGCACAAGCTTTATGGAATGACCCAAGGTTATTGGAAATTCCCGCAAAAACAGAGGATGAGCCACGGTATTTGCTGATAGGACTGATTAGCGGAAAGCACTGGTCCGCCGTGATTACCTATAGAAATGCAAGTGTCCGACTAATTTCTGTTCGTCGTTCACGGCCTGAGGAGGTTGCCTTATATGAAAGCTAAAATTTTTGACCAACACTTTGACAAGGGCGATGACATTACTGGCTCCCTGGATTTATCCAAAGCGAAGCGCGTATTGCAAGAGCAAAAGCGCGTTAATGTTGATTTTCCTGCATGGATGGTCGAATCTTTGGATCGGGAAGCAGGGAGGCTTGGCGTAACCCGGCAATCTATTATTAAGGTATGGCTTGCTGAACGTCTCGAAGCATTGCCTCTAACCTTGAGTTCAAGAAGGACGCCGCAAAAGCGCGGAACCGGTTAACTTTCGGCCGGTTAACTTTAGTTAGCGCGCACCTATTCAAGAGGTTTGCCTTACGTTTTTCATTCATGATTAGCTAGAACTCGATGGATGGCCTGAACAATAGGGTCAGAGTACTATCGGTACGATCCCTCAGCGCGCCTGAGTATACATCTGGACTTTCCCACACCAAACCGACCTCCAGAGTGGGAGTGTAGCTCTGGTTTTTCATTGGGAATTTTTTGCCTGCCATAAACTCTTCGCGCACTATTTTTCCGCTATCTTGCGAGAACTGAACTTTCAAATCGAACGTGCTGTTTTTAAGCCAGCTTAGAAGCGGGGCGCGATGGTCGAGATTGCTGCGGTAGAGACCGAGATAAAACACGTCAGTCACTTCCGGGTTGCTATGGTATTTCCCACCGACACGAAAGCTCCAGCTGTTTTTTTCACCCAGGTAATCGCGCTTGCCCTTGATCTTCCATTCCAGTTCGTGCCAGATATCATCGATGAGCACGTTGTTCTTGATATGCTTCCTGCCGACGCTAAATAGATAACCGGTGTAGCCCATGTTGCGGCCGGTACGGGTTTCTCCCGGGCGAACCAGTTTTGCGATATTGCCAAAAAATGCCGATACGGCCCAGGGTTCCTGGAATCCGGCGGTAAGCGATTCGAAAATATTGATGTCGCTGTTGTCTATCTCGCCACTATTGTAAAAACCCGGCGAGTTTTTTTTGAGGTACGTGCCGAGGATAGGCATCGGATAAACGCTCGCTTCCAACAGCATGTAGCGGGGGATGAACGAACCCTCGATGAGATCGCGGTAGATGGCTAGCTCGTTATCCGAGGTGATCGTCGGGATCGGCTTGCTGGTCAGGGGAATGTTGGCAGAAACATTGGTGTAATAAGGATCCCATTCCCATACTACTGCCGCTTCGCTGTTCTCCTCAGCTGCGCCTGTTGCGGATTGCGGTGAAACATCGGCAGCGCGAGCGGGTGCGGCATGGAGCAATGCCACGAGTACCCATGTGATTATCACAACCGCAATACGAACTGATGACGCGTGGCTGACCTGGAATTGCATATTGCCCATTGTATATATGCTAGATAAACTGCGCATGTTGTATTTTGACAGCGCCGGATTTTACGCGAAATAGCGCTTAATTCCGCCGAGAATAGCGCGCCATTTTTTTCTTGCCCAGTGAAGTGGTCGTCGTTTTGATTTCTGTCGTTCTGGTAGAATGTCACCCATTAAATAGGTATTTCACAGGAGCAGCAATGTTTTCAGGGTTTATTGATTTGCCGTGGTGGGGTTATGTGGTTGTGGCGCTGGTTTTTACCCACATCACGATTGCCTCCGTTACTATTTTTCTGCACCGCCATCAGGCCCATCATGCACTGGATTTGCACGCGATTCCCAGCCATTTCTTCCGCTTCTGGTTGTGGCTAACTACTGGCATTATTACCAAGGAATGGGCTTCCATCCACCGCAAGCATCACGCTAAATGTGAGAGTCCGGAGGATCCGCATAGCCCGGTTATCCTGGGTATCAGCAAAGTGCTGCTGCAAGGCGCGGAACTGTATCGCAATGAGGCCAAGAATCTGGAAACACTGGAAAAGTATGGCCATGGCACGCCGAATGACTGGCTGGAAAATAATGTGTATAGCAAGCACAGCATGCTGGGTATTGCGCTGATGCTGGTGATCAATGTGCTGTTATTTGGCCCGTTGGGGCTGACAATCTGGGCGGTGCAAATGGCCTGGATTCCGGTCAATGCCGCCGGCATTATCAATGGCGCAGGTCACTATTGGGGTTACCGTAATTTTGCCTGTGCCGATGCTTCAACCAATATCGTGCCTTGGGGTATTTTCATTGGTGGCGAAGAGCTGCACAACAACCACCATGCTTATGCCACTTCCGCCAAGCTTTCCAGCAAGTGGTATGAGTTTGATATTGGCTGGATGTACATCCAGTTTTTGAAAATTGCCGGTCTGGCGCGGGTAAAAAAACTTGCCCCGCAATTACGCCTGAATAAGGCTAAAACCGCATGCGACGCGGAAACTTTGCACGCCGTTTTGTCCCATCGCTACGAAGTGACAGCGAAGTATGCAAAATTATTGAAAAAAACTTATGCCGCAGAAATTGACCGGCTGCGGTTGCAGGCTTCGGATAAATTTGACCTGGCGCGGATAAAACACTGGCTCCACCTGGATGAAAAAGACTTGACCAAAAAGCAAAAAAACAAGCTGGGAAAAGTCCTAAAAGTCAGCGGTACGTTGCATACCGCCTATACCTTGCGGCAAGATCTGGTGGCCATCTGGCAGCGTTCCAGCGCCACCAAGGAGCAATTGGTCAAGCAACTGGAAGACTGGTGCCACCGTGCCGAAAATAGCGGCATTGCAGCAATCCAGCAGTTTTCCAGACGCCTGCGCTGCTATGCGTAAGCCGCTTTACGCAGGCTAGGTAATCGAATCTTGCCCCCTTTGTGAGACACATTATTCCAGTTCCGGATAGGTAGGAGCACAAGGCGGCGAGGATAAGGCGACGGTGCGTGGTTGTTGCCGATTTATCGGCTTTACAACCACGGCCTACCCCTTGCGGGTGAAGACAGTAC
>JANNQM010000081.1:0-34172 GCA_031400735.1 Gallionellaceae bacterium | reverse complement strand
TCTCCCGCCAGCGGGAGAGGGGATAGGGCTCCCCTCTCCCGCTGGCGGGAGAGGGGTTGGGGGAGAGGGGAGAACATCCAGCCGCGCAAATTCTTTTACCCGGATAAAAAACTGCTCCGCATCCAGAAATAATTCACGCGGCTCCAGCAAAGGCCGCTGCGGATCGCCGCGCAGCAGGTTGTAGCGCGACGCCGCATCTTTGGCAATAGTGCTAATGGCTTCATCCACGTTGCTATGCAGGCACAGCGTGGCATGTTGCGGCAGGTAATCGAACAAGGTTGCGGTTTTTTCAAAAAACAGCGGCAGGTAGTATTCGATACCGGCCGGTGCGATGCCTTTGCTGACACCTTTGTAAACGTTAGCGCGCGATGGGTCGCCTTCAAAACGTTCGCGGAAATGCTGGCGGAAGCGCGCCTGACCCGCTTCATCCAACGGAAATTCGCGTGCCGGCAGCAACCGTATTTCTTCCACCGGATAAATCGTGCGCTGGGTGTCCACATCAAACGTGGCAATGGTGTCGATCTGGTCGTCGAACAAGTCGATGCGGTACGGCACCGGGCTGCCCATCGGAAATAAATCAATCAGGCCGCCACGCACGCAGTATTCACCCGGCGTCAATACTTGCTGGACATGGCTGTACCCGGCCAGCGTCAATTGCTCACGTAGCCGCGCGATATCCAGTTTTTCATTGCGCTTCAAGAAGAATGTATAGGCCGCCAGATATTCTACCGGCGGCAAGGGATACAACGCGGTGGTAATCGGGACGACAATCACATCGCAGGCGCCGATACGGATATGGTGCAAGGTCGCCAGCCGTTCCGATACCAGGTCCTGATGTGGTGAAAAATGGTCGTAAGGCAGCGTTTCCCAATCCGGCAGAAGATGGACGCGCAAACCGGGCGTAAAGTAGGGAATTTCCTGCGCCAGCCGCTGCGCTTCCAGCGCACTTGCGGCAATTACTACCAGCGGTGCATGCTGCGTCGCGTATTGTGCCAATGCCAGTGCATCGGACGAACCATGCAGCTGCGTGTAACGGGGACGGGGGTGGGTTGAAGAAAACAGCATCGGCAGCACACAATCGAAAGTGGGGCGCATTATAGGGTAAGCGCGCAGCGCCGTCATTGCCTGGCACAGGCCGACACTTATCGGGAATAATCCTGAAAAAGCAGTTAACCACAGAGACACAGAGGCACAGAGGCACAGAGTTGAAACGGCTAAAGCCCTGGGCACTTCATTCCACTGTTTGGGGTGGAAAGTTGGTAGGCAACCTCTTGCCTTCTCTGTGTCTCTGTGGTGAAGGAGCTGTAGTTAAGAGATGATGGTGCCTACAGCCGCCGCAATTTAGTGACGATTTCCGATGCGGGCAATGGCTTGCTGAAATAGTATCCCTGATATTGTCCGCATTTTTGCAAGCTCAGATAGGCCAGCTGTTCTGCTGTCTCGACGCCTTCGGCAATGACTTTCATCTGCAGGCTGTGGGCCAGCGCAATAATCGCCGTGACAATCGCCGCATCATCCGGATCGGTGGCAATGTCCATCACAAACGAACGGTCAATTTTCAGGTTGTCGATAGGGAAGCGTTTCAGATAACTGAGGCTGGAATAACCGGTACCGAAATCATCAATGGAAATACTCAAGCCCAGATCACTTAACTTATGCAATATGCCGGCGACTTCATCGGTGTTCTGCATGAATACGCTTTCGGTAATTTCCAGTGTAATGTAGCGCGCCTCGACGCCGCTTTGCTGCAGGATGCGGGTCACTGTGTCGGCCAGCGTATTCTTGCGGAATTGCTTGGCGGAAAGGTTGACTGCCAGTGACGGCACGTCATATCCCTGATCCAGCCACATCCTTAATTGTTGGCAGGCCGATTTCAGCACCCATTCGCCTATCGGCACAATCAAACCTGACTCTTCCGCCAACGGAATAAACTTCACCGGTGAAATCATCCCCCGCTCGGGGTGCTGCCAGCGCAATAATACTTCCATGCCGGCCAGTTCTCCGCTGACTATATCAATGACCGGCTGGTAGTGCAGCAGTAACTCGTTGCGCTCCAGCGCATGGTGAAGGTCGGTCCCTAAAGATTGTTTTTCCATCGCCATCCGGTTCATTTCCGGGGCGAAAAACTGGTAGTTGTTGCGGCCTGATTCCTTGGCATGGTACATCGCCGTGTCGCTGTTCTTCAGCAAGGTGTCCACATCCTCGCCGTCATCGGGGAAGATGGCAATGCCTATACTGGCGCTGACATACAGCATGCTTTCATTGATCGGGTAGGGCTGGGTCAGTACCCCTAAAATTTTCTGGCCGACATGATTTGCGTCATCAACTCCATCTATATGGTGCAGTAACAGGATAAATTCGTCCCCGCCTTGGCGGGCCACGGTATCTTCCTGGCGTACCGCCGAAACCAGCCGGTCGGCAACCGACCACAACAAAATGTCGCCTACATTGTGTCCCAGCGTGTCATTGATGGTCTTGAACTGGTCCAGGTCGATAAACAGCACTGCCGTTTTCAGCTGATTGCGCCGCACATGCGCCAGCACCTGCTGAAAGCGGTCTTGCAACAAATTGCGGTTAGGCAGGCCGGTCAGCGCGTCGTAGTTGGCCAGATGCAGCATTTGTTTTTCGGCCATTTTGCGTTCAGCGATTTCCAGCTGCAGTTTGCTATTGGCCGCCATGGTTTCCTGCTTGGCTACAACCAGTGTGCGCACCAGCGGTGTCAGCAACCAGCGCATCAGCAACATGCCGGCCAGCACCAGCGCGGTCAGCAGCGGAGCAATGAATTTCCATTGCTCAGTTAGCGGGCCGTACAACTCTGATCGGTCAATTTTCAGCACCATACCCATGCCCAGGCTGCCGATCGGGGCATAGGCTGCAACGACCCGTTCGCGGCGGTAATCCAGGGCAGTGATAATGCCGGTTTTCCCTTGCAGCGCATAAGCCATAGGCAACATCTGGCCATCTATGACCAGTGGGAGTCGACCCAGTATTTCATTGGGGTGCAGCGTAGTCGGAAAACATTGCATGTCTTGCTGCAGCGGCGCGCAAACGGCCAGCTCACCGGATTTTCCGACTAATTCATGAACGGCAGAAAAGGCTTGCGTCAACTGTGGCATGGGTTTTTCAGTTAGCACCCGCCCGATGGGTTTCCCTTGTGTGTCTTGAACATCCATACGGACCTGCAGCAGGTATTGTCTGTCCCATAACAGCGAAGTGGGGGTGGGTGCAGACAGTGGGATACGCATTGCCGGCGATTTTGAGAAACGACCGGCCCTGGCTACTTCCCTGCCGTCTGCGGTATAAAACGATACGCCCCGGAATCCTGACTGGAGCAATGTTTGGGCAATCAGATGCAGTGCGGAACTTTTTGCGTGATCTGTTTTGGTGGCCGGATAATATTTAAGGCTGTTGATGACCAGAAAACGGGTGGTAACCAGGTGGGTTTCATCTATCCCGCGGTCTATCCTGTCCTCGAATAAATGCACGTTGTTAAGCAGGGATACTTCAAGGTTTTTGCTGAGGATGGATTGGGCCTTGCGCTGCATCAATCCATAAACCGAAATGCCGGATACCAGTGTCAAAGTAACCAGGATCAGTCCAACAATGATGCTAATCCTTTTATCTTCGCTCTTTAACGCCATGAAAAAACTCCAGAATTAACACTTATTATTAAGGGAGCTGGTATGCGTGATATCTATCATATAGTAACTGGTTTTACGTGCCCATGCAGTCTGCCCAGTTATTCGGCGTTTCATAAATACGCACGCGTTGCAGTTGCAAGTGGTTGCCATAGTTGTGCCGGTAAGCGCTGTTGAGCAACTCAAAGGCGCACAACGCCAGATTTTCGGCGGTGGGCGGCATATCCAGCACCACGGTTTTGTGGTTGGGCAGCGAATTCAAAAAATCCAGCACAATCTTGTCGCCACGGTAGACCAGAAAGGCGTGGTCCCATGCGTCCACCAATTGTTCCTTGGCGATACGCTTGACCTCGGAATAATCCATGACCATGCCCTGTTCTGATACTCCCTCATCGGTAATGATATTGCCGGACAAGGTAACTTCAAGCGCATAGCGGTGACCGTGCAGATGCCTGCATTGGCTGGCATGGTTGGGAATGCGGTGGCCCGCATCAAATTCTAACCTTCGGGTGATCTGCATAGGGGGAAGGTGGATTGAACTTGTCCTGATTATATCTTGAGTGTCCGGATTATATCTTGAATGAAGCAATTGCGTGTCGCAAGGCGCGTAAAGTTGCTGCCCTTTGTTGATCAGTGCTGGATGACAATTGCGGCCAGGGCTGATAGCGCAACGCCAGATAAAGCGTCGTGATGTGGCGGATGGTTTCTGCCTGCTGCGGGCGAAGGCGGGCTGCCCGCGCGGCAAAGTCCTGGGCGCCCTCATGGGCCGTGCGCACAATACCGGCCTGCGCCAGCTTGCGGCAAAATTTCAAATACAGCTGTTGCGCCATGTCCCTGTTGCGCACTGCCATGCGGCGCAGCATAAACAGTGTCACGATACCCACCAGCAATGCGGCGATGCCCAGCATGCTCAGCGCCATTTTCATCGCGCTGATGGATTCCATGCCCATGCGCGTAAGAAACGCAAATTGCCGCTCCGGATCGTAGCCCAGTACCCACTGGTTCCACTGGTAGGACAGCGCATCAAGGTTGAACCGCAAACTGCGCAGCCACGGCGATTGTGTACGCGCCAGAAAGGACAGCACCGCGCTATCCGGCATCGCAGCGGCCAGGCCGTTTTGCACTCGCTGCGGGGAAATGGCCGCAGTGGGATCCACGCGCACCCATCCACGTTCAGCTAACCATACTTCGGCCCAGGCATGGGCATCTGACTGGCGCACGATATGGTAATTTCCATAACTGTTGAATTCGGCGCCCTGATAGCCAGTAACCACGCGCGCCGGGATGCCCGCCGCGCGCATCAGGAATACAAAACTGGAAGCATAGTGTTCGCAGAACCCCATGCGCGTACTGAACATGAAATCATCCACACTGTGCAGGCCGAGCGGCGGCGGTTCCAGTGTGTAGTGAAAATTCTCGCGGTTAAAGTAGGCCAGCGCCTCGCGTATCACCGCCGGGTCACTGCCCAGACGTTGGCGCCATTCAGCGGCCAGCTGTTGCGATTCCGGGTTGAAGCGGGCCGGAATGCGCAACGCGCGCTGCAATTGCAGTGGGTCTTCCACAGCATTGGCACGGTATGCCAGTTGCGAGCGCGCGCTATAGCGCAGGCGCGCCTTGACCGTATTTTTTTGCAGCAATTGAAAATCATCAGTCAACCCGGCCGTTATCGAAACCTGCACCGGCAATTCCAGCGCAAATAGCCAGGTTTTATTGTGCGCTTCCAGTGTGACCGTGTAATCGACAGGTTGGGCAAGATTGTCCAGTTGCGGTTGCGTACTGCGTATCGCCTTGCCCTGGCTCCAGGTGCGGCCGTCAAAATTCCACAGCACCGGGCCGCGCCAATACATTTGTTCGCGCAGCGGCGGAGGGCCGGTGAAATTTACGCGGAAAGCCACCGCCTCGGACAATGCCAACCTGCTTAAGCTGCCGGGCGACATCGTGTCATCCAGTCCGCTGGTGGCGTAGGCATTTTGTTGTAGTCCCCACAACGGCCCCTGTATGCGCGGAAACAACAAGAACAAAATAATCGTCAGCGGAATCGCCTGCAACATCAGCACTGCGGCAATACGCACGCGCGGGCGCAGGCCCAGTGTGGTCGCCTGCAGCTGTATCCAGATGGTCAGGATGACTGCCAGCGTGACCAGCATATACAGCCCGGTAGCGAGGCTTTGCGAATAAAAAAAGTTGGTAATGATGATGAAGCAGGACAGGTAGATCACCACTGTGGCATCGCGCGGCGCGCGCAGTTCCAGCAACTTGAGCGCAGCCAGCATGATCAGCAGCGTGACCCCGAACTCGCGTCCCAGCAATGTACGGTAGCTGAAGAAAATACTGGCCACACAAACAAACGTGATCAGCAGCAACAGCCAGCGTGGCGGCAATGAGTGGGCGCGGTAAGCGATAACAAAACGCCAACCCAGCAACAATGCGCTGACTACACTGACCCATAGCGGCAAGTGTTCGGTATGCGGCGCGCTGACCAGCACAATGCAGGCTATCAGGCCATAGATGAGTGATGCGGTGAGTTTCATGAGTGTAAAAATCCACCACAGAGACACATAACCAGCGACTTAACGAGCGTTGTTTGCTCGTTTAGTCGAATGGCTAGTAGTTTCTCCAGAGACACAGAGAGAGGCGAAAAGAGAAATAATGTCGGAGGATTTTTTCTTGAGAAACCTGACATCGC
Source organism: Gallionellaceae bacterium (assembly GCA_031400735.1). GTDB lineage: Bacteria > Pseudomonadota > Gammaproteobacteria > Burkholderiales > Gallionellaceae > Nitrotoga. Next base: position 27,848 of record JANNQM010000081.1, on the reverse strand, counting down.
AGATTCGGATTCGCGCTGGCTAATGATAGTGAAAAAATAGGTTTTCTCTGTGGCTCTGTGTCTCTGTGGTGAATGATTTTTCATGGCGACTTCTCCAATCCAAACAGCGCCAGCGCGCGCAAGCACTGGGCGCGATGGACCGGATTATGCTGCGGCAAAATCTCGCTGCCCGGTATGCGCAATCCATAGCGCACCTCCAGCGCATCGGCATCGATCACCCAGCGCGTCAGCACAGCCAGTTTTTGCTCGACTGAGATGTTGGGCAGCGCGGCCCAATCCAGCCATTGCTGCTGCCCCAGTTGCGCGGAAAACTGCTTGACCTGTAACCCCTGCTCACGCGCCAGCGCTTTCCACGCAATGCGCGGCAATGCATCGCCCGCCACATAATTGCGCAAACCGGCGAAGTCATCATCGCCTGCCCCGCGCAATATTCCCGCTGCATCGTATGCTGCGCTGAACGGCAACGGCAGCGGCGCGGCAGGCCGGGGGTAAACCAGCACGCGGGTGTCGAATTGCAAGTAGGACCATGCATGAAACAAGCCCAGCGGGAATTCGGTATACAGTGTCAGCCGACCGCTGTTCAGCCAGCCGCGCTGCGCAGCCGGTACCGGCAGCCTGACCTCAACGCTTTGCTGCGCCGCAGCATCAAATACGGTGCGGTGGTCTTGGCTGTCATGCAGCACCAGCTGATAACGCGGCACCGCGCTGCTGTTGTAAACATGAAACAAAAAATGGGCGGTGCCTCCGGCGAATACTTCTGCGCTATGGCCCGGCCGTATCTCCAACCGGATCATGTTGCGGAAGGCATGCAGCATACTTAACACAGCCAGCGTAGCCAGCAAAAAGGTCAGCACATAACCCAGGCTCAGGTTGTAATTGATATCGCCCAGCAGCATCAACACCAGCACCAGCGCAAAACCCAGCCCGCGCCGCGTTGGCAAAATAAAAATACGGCGCTGGTCCAGCGTGATCGTGCCGCTTTCTATTTTCGGGCGGAACAACCAGGCGCGGAATTGGTTTTTTAGTGCGGAGAGCACAGGTCAATGACTTTGCGTAGCGCTAAACCACTGTTACGGAATGGCGACCGCTGCAATCAACTCGCGCGCCATCTTGCTGACATCTGTTGCGCGTGCTTCTTGCGTGCTTTGCAGGCGGTGGCTGACAACACCAGGCAATACCGCCTGGACATCCTCCGGGATCACAGCATTGCGGCCATCCAGCAGCGCCCAGGCGCGCGCTGCGGCCAGCAACGACAGCCCGGCGCGCGGGCTGAGGCCATGCACATAGCGCGCGGTTTCGCGCGTGTGCCGCAAGATAGCCTGGATATAATCCAGCAGCGCAGCGGAAACGAATACCTGCCTGGCCTGCTGTTGCAGGGCCAGTAATTCTGCCGCTTCCATTTGTGGTGTCAGTTGGGCGACGATTTCACGCCGTTCTACCCCGGCCAGCAGGTTGCGTTCTGCCTGGGCATCGGGATAGCCGAGCTGGATGCGCAGCAGGAAGCGGTCCAGCTGGGATTCCGGCAACGGAAAAGTGCCGACCTGATGCGTCGGATTTTGCGTAGCGATTACAAAAAACGGTACCGGCAGCGGCCGCGTCACGCCTTCTATCGTGACCTGCTGTTCTTCCATCGCCTCCAGCAATGCGCTCTGCGTTTTTGGCGTGGCGCGGTTCACTTCATCGGCCAGTATCATTTGCGCAAAAATCGGCCCGGCGTGGAACTTAAACGCGGCGCTGTCGCGCTGGAATACCGACACACCGAGGATATCTGCTGGCAGCATGTCGCTGGTGAACTGGATGCGCTGGAACTGCAAGCTCAGCGAACGCGCCAGCACATGCGCCAGTGTCGTTTTGCCAACTCCGGGTATGTCTTCAATCAGCAAATGCCCACGTGCCAGCAGGCAGGTTAATGCCAGCCTTATTTGGTGTGACTTGCCGAGGATGACCTGTTCGGCTTGGTGGATAACGTTTTGCAGGCTCATAGTTTGTAGGGGCGCGATTCATCGCGCCCTTAATTTTATCGGAAAGGCGCGATCAATCGCGCCCCTACAGTTCAAAACAATATCGCTGCCGCCACTTTACGGTCTTCGGCCACCAGTATGTTGTAGGTGCGGCATGCGGCGGGGGTATCCATGCATTCCAGAGCGATATGATTTTCAGTCAACGCGCGGTAGAGGCGCGGGTGGGGAAAACGCTGGCGCGCGCCGGTGCCCAGCAATAATATTTCCGGTTTCAGGGACAACAGGTAGGCGAAATGGGCTTCGCTCAATTCTTCGAAATGGTTGACGCGCCAATCGGTATGCACCTGGTCCGCCAGCACCACAATGCTGCTGTCGTAACGTGTGCCGCTGACGACCACATGATGCGAGCCGTGGGCGGTGAAGCGTTGGGTGTCGCCCAGATTGGCCAGATGAAATTTCAACAGGACTCCAAAAATTGTATCAGGAATGGTGGCGAGTCTAGGGTTCTCCGCTGGCCCAGTCAAGGGAAGACCGGTGTGGGAAAGGCACACGGGATTTGCTGCTATCAGTCAGGGCAGGTAAAATCGCGAGCTTTGGCGCTTTATGCTGCTTTGCTGTATCGCGCCCAACCACGGTGAACCATGAAACCCATTTTAAAATCAACCAAGCTATCCAACGTGTGCTACGACATTCGCGGCCCGGTGATGGAACGCGCCAAGCAGATGGAGGAAGAAGGCCAGCGCATCATCAAGCTGAATATCGGTAATCTGGCGCCGTTCGGTTTTGAGGCGCCGGAAGAAATCCAGCAGGATGTGATTCTGAATTTGCCCAATGCCTCCGGCTATTCCGATTCCAAGGGATTATTCGCGGCGCGCAAGGCCATCATGCATTACTGCCAGTCCAGGAAAATCATGGGTGTCGGGCTGGAAGACATTTACATAGGCAACGGCGCCTCGGAACTGATAGTGATGGCCATGCAAGGTTTGCTCAATACAGGTGATGAAGTGTTGATCCCGACACCGGATTATCCGCTGTGGACCGCGTCAGTGACGCTGGCCGGTGGCATGCCGCGCCATTACCTGTGCGATGAACAAAACGGCTGGATGCCGGACATGGCCGACATGCGCAGCAAAGTCACACCCAACACGCGCGCGATTGTGATCATCAATCCGAATAACCCGACCGGTGCGCTGTATTCCGAAGAGCTATTGCGCGAAGTGGTGGCGCTGGCGCGCAAGCATGACCTGATTATTTTTGCCGACGAGATTTACGACAAGATGCTGTATGACGGAGCCACGCATACCTCGATTGCTTCACTGGCCGATGATGTGTTGTTTGTCACGCTGAATGGCTTGTCCAAGAATTATCGCGCGTGTGGTTATCGTGCCGGATGGATGGTGGTGTCCGGTGAAAAGAAACACGCGCAGGACTATATTGACGGCTTGACCATACTGGCCTCGATGCGGCTGTGTTCCAATGTGCCAGGGCAATTCGCGATCCAGACTGCGCTGGGTGGTTACCAAAGTATCAATGACCTGGTTGCGCCCGGCGGGCGCTTGTGCAAACAGCGCGACCTGGCTTACCAGCTGCTCACCGCCATTCCTGGCGTGAGCTGCGTCAAGCCGAAAGCCGCGCTATATTTGTTCCCGCGCCTGGATCCGAAGATTTATCCAATTAAAGATGACCAGAAATTCATTCTGGAATTGCTGGAAACAGAAAAGGTGCTGGTGGTGCAGGGCAGTGGCTTTAACTGGCCGCACCCCGACCATTTCCGCGTGGTGTTTCTGCCCAATACGGATGACATGACCGAGGCGATAGCGCGCATCGCGCGCTTTTTGGAGCAGTATCGAAAAAAACATGGAACGAATTAAAGTACACGAAATGAACGGGAACAAACCATGAGAAGTAAACCAATGAACGTAGGATTGCTGGGCATAGGCACAGTAGGGGCGGGTACATTTACCGTGTTGGCGCGCAATAGCGAAGAAATTGCCCGCCGCGCCGGACGGCCCATTGTGATCAGTGTCGTGGCAGACAAGGATGTAGCCCGAGCCAAGGAAATAACGCGCGGAAGTTGCCGCATAACCGCTGACGCTTTTGAGGTGGTGAGCGATCCCGAAGTGGATATCGTCATCGAACTGATAGGCGGCTACGGCGTTGCCAAAGATTTGGTGCTTAAAGCCATCGCCAACGGCAAGCATGTGGTCACCGCCAACAAGGCGCTGCTCGCCACCCACGGCAATGAAATTTTTGCGGCTGCGCAGAAGCATGGCGTCATGGTTGGCTTCGAAGCGGCTGTGGCCGGAGGCATTCCCATCATCAAGGCAGTGCGCGAAGGGCTGAGCGCCAACCGCATCGAATGGATAGCCGGAATTATCAATGGCACGACCAACTTTATCCTGTCCGAGATGCGCGACAAGGGCTCCAGTTTTGATGAGGTGCTGAAAGAGGCACAACGCCTGGGCTATGCCGAAGCCGATCCTACTTTCGACATTGAAGGCATCGATGCCGCGCATAAAATCACGATACTGGCCGCGCTGGCCTTTGGCATTCCGATACAGTTTGACAAGGCATACATCGAAGGCATTGCCCAGCTTAATTCAATAGATATCAACTATGCCGAGCAGCTCGGCTATCGCATCAAGCTGTTGGGTATCGCCAAACGGGTGGGATCGGGCGTTGAGTTGCGTGTGCACCCGACGCTGATTCCGGCCAAGCGCCTGATCGCCAATGTGGAAGGTGCGATGAATGCAGTGCTGGTGCAGGGCGATGCGGTGGGCGCCACGATGTATTACGGCAAGGGCGCCGGTGCCGAGCCCACCGCCAGCGCGGTGATTGCCGACCTGATGGATGTCACGCGCATGCACAACGCTGACCTGGAACATCGCGTGCCTTACCTGGCATTCCAGCCAGACCGTCTGGCCAACTTGCCGATCCTGCCGATCGAGCAGGTGCAGACCAGTTTTTATTTGCGCTTGCGCGTGCAGGATGAACCGGGTGTGCTGGCCGACATCATGCGCGTGCTGGCCGATGAACGCATTTCGATCGATGCGGTCATCCAGAAAGAGCCGGGCGAGGGTGAGGACGAAGCCGATTTGATCCTGCTGACCCACCTGACCATCGAAAAACGCATTAATACCGCGCTGGAAAGGCTGGAAAAACTATCGGTCGTGGTCGGCACGATGACGCGAATCCGGATGGAAACTTTGGGTAAATAAATCGTCACTTCCCTCACCCTTCCGGGGGGAGGGTTAGGGAGGGGGTAGAAATGTTCATACATAGAGCCCCGTCTTAATTATTCCACCCCCATCCTAACCTTCCTCCTCCAAGGGGGAAGGGACTTGAGAGTCTGAGGACGCACAATGAAATACATTTCCACCCGCGGTCAGTCGCCCGCGAAAAGCTTTACTGAAATCCTGTTAGGCGGTTTGGCTCCCGATGGTGGGTTGTACCTTCCTGAACAGTATCCGCTAGTGACGCAGGCTGAGCTGGATGCCTGGCGCGCATTGTCCTATCCCGATCTGGCATTTTCCGTGCTGTCCAAATTTGCGACGGACATTCCCGCTGCCGATCTCAAGGCCATCGTCAATAAAACCTACACCGGCAAGGTGTACAGCAATGGCCGTAGCGATAGCGATGCAACGCAGATTACGCCGCTGCGTACACTGCAATCCGGGGTGCATATCCTGGAGTTATCCAATGGCCCGACGCTGGCGTTCAAGGACATGGCCATGCAATTGCTGGGTAATCTGTTCGAGTATGCATTGGCCAAGCAACATGATGAGCTGAACATCCTGGGTGCGACCTCGGGTGATACCGGTTCTGCTGCTGAGTATGCGATGCGTGGCAAACGCGGCATACGCGTGTTCATGCTGTCGCCGCATGGCAAGATGAGCGCGTTTCAACGCGCGCAGATGTACTCGCTGCAAGACCCCAACATTTTCAACATTGCCATTCATGGCATGTTTGATCAGGCGCAGGACATGGTCAAGGCCGTGTCCAACGACCATGCCTTCAAGGCTAAATACAAAATCGGCACGGTCAACTCGATCAACTGGGCGCGCGTATCGGCGCAAGTGATTTACTATTTCAAGGGTTATTTTGCCGCGACCCAATCCAATGACCAGCAGGTGGCATTCTCGGTGCCTTCGGGAAATTTTGGCAACATTTGCGCGGGTCACATCGCGCGCATGATGGGCTTGCCCATCGCCCAGCTGATACTCGCCACCAACGAGAATGATGTGCTGGACGAATTTTTTCGCACCGGCGGGTATCGTCCGCGCGACACCAAACATACCTATGAGACCAGCAGCCCTTCGATGGACATCTCTAAGGCCTCCAATTTTGAGCGCTTCATGTTCGATTTGGTTGGACGGGACGCGCTTAAATTACGCGAATTATGGCCAAGATGGCAGCCTCGTTCTGGTCAGGAAGCGTCTATAGAGATTGGTGTGGCCGACGAATTCAGCATAATGGAAACACCCTATTGGAAAGTACTGCCGAAATTTGGTTTCGCTTCCGGCAAGAGTACGCACGCTGATCGATTGAAAACCATACGTGAACTGTGGCAAAAATATGGTGTGATGGTGGACACGCATACGGCCGATGGCATCAAGGTCGGCCTGGAGCAACGACGTCCGGGCTTGCCGTTGATCTGTCTGGAAACCGCACTGCCAGCCAAGTTTGAAGAAACGATAGTCGAGGCATTAGGTCGCAAACCGGAACGGCCTCCCGCGATGCAAGGCATAGAAGATTTGCCGCAACGGGTCGAGGTAATGGACGCGGATGTAGCAAAACTCAAGGCGTTTATTGCGGCGCGAGTTGCAGCTTAAGTATCCTGGCAGCTAAACAAAAAACCCGCACATGGCGGGTTTTTTGTTGGGTATTAATAATGAATCAACTGGCCAGTTTGTTACGCGCCGCCTCCACCGCAACACCGCGCTTGATCGGTGCCTTGACCCGGCTCAGTGCGTCATCCAGTGCGCCCAGGCACACCAGAATATTGCGCGAGTTGCTGGCATAACCCATCAGGCCGATGCGCCAGACTTTACCCGCCATCGCTCCCAGGCCGGCACCGATTTCCAGTTGGTAGTCGGACAACAAGATAGCGCGCACTGCGGCTTCATCCACTCCCTCCGGCACGGCAATCGCATTCAGTTGCGGCAGGCGTTCGCTTTCAGGCACGACAAATTTCAATCCCATTGCTTCCAGCCCGGCGCGCAGCGCCAGGTGATTTTTCATATGGCGCGCCCAGGATTTTTCCAGCGTTTCTTCCTGCAATATCACCAGCGCTTCGTGCAGACCATACAGCGTGTTGATAGGCGCAGTGTGGTGGTAGGCGCGTTTGGTGGCAGCACCCCAATAGCCCATCACCAGATTCAAATCCATGAACCAGCTTTGCACTTTGCTTTTACGGTTTTTGATTTTTTCCAGCGCGCGCGGGCTGAAGCTGACCGGGGACAGCCCCGGTGTACAGGACAGGCATTTCTGCGTGCCGGAGTAAATCGCGTCAATAGCCCAGTCATCCACCTTGAGCGCAACACCGCCCAGCGAAGTGACCGCATCGACAATGGTCAGACAATTATGTTTGTGGGCAAGCGCGACCAGAGTTTTTGCATCTGATAATGCACCGGTAGATGTTTCCGCATGGACAAATGCAACCACCTTGGCATCAGTATTGGTCTTGAGAGCATCTTCCAGTTTTTGCGGACTCACTGCGCGGCCCCAATCGTCTTGCACCATCACTGCCACACCCCCAGCACGCTCGACGTTTTCTTTCATGCGTCCGCCGAACACGCCGTTCTGGCAGATGATGACCTTGTCACCCGGCTCTACCAGATTAACAAAGCAGGTTTCCATACCCGCCGAGCCGGGTGCTGAAACCGGCATGGTCAATTCATTTTTGGTCTGGAATGCGTATTTCAACAACTCCTTCATTTCGTCCATCATGTCCACAAACACAGGATCGAGGTGGCCTATGGTCGGGCGTGATAAGGCTTCCAGTATGCGCGGACTGACATCGGAAGGACCCGGACCCATGAGAATACGTTGCGGGGGGTGGAACGATTTTATGGCCATGCTTTTTTCTCCTGTTGATTATGGTTAATTTAATATGTTTGGGGTGTTGTCATCCATTTTTCAGGAAAACAAACCACCCCTTCCGCTTTGCTCCCTCCCCTCCTTGAAAAAAGGAGGGGAGAATTTATTCTTCGTTCAGCCACCAAGGAAAATGGGGGGAGAACTATTCATCGTCCAGCTATCACTTTCCCCTCCTTATTCATAAGGAGGGGTGGTACGTAGTGCCGGGGTGGTTAGTTAGCTATCCAGCAACTCTATCCAGTGTTTAACCGGCACCTGAGCGACACTTTCAATATGCAACTGACACCCAATGTTGGCCGTGGCAATCACATCCGGCTTGTTGCGCTGTAATTCAGTTAATTTGTTATTCAGCAACTGCTGCGACAATACCGGCTGCAACAGAGTATATGTCCCCGCTGCTCCACAACACAGATGCCCATCTGCTACCGGTGTCAACGTATAACCACAGCGTCGCAAAATATTTTCGACTGCGCCACTGAGTTTTTGCCCATGCTGCAATGTGCAAGAGGACTGATAGGCGACGTGCACGCCTAGACCCATCGCGCTGAATTCATCCAGATTTTCATCGCGCAGAATCTCACTCAAATCCCGTGTCAGCGCACTGATACGCGCTGCCTTGGCAGCGTATGCTGCATCATGCTGCAGCACATCGCCATATTCTTTTACCATCAGCCCGCAACCGCTGGCGGTGATGACTATGGCTTCGGCGCCTTGTTCTACATGCGGCCACCACGCGTCTATGTTGCGCCGCATAAAATCCTGCGCACCCGAACTATCTGCCAGATGCTGATGCAGCGCGCCGCAACAGCCGGCCTTGGGTGCGCTGATTAACGCAATGCCCAATTTATCCAGTACGCGTGCTGCGGCAGTATTGGTATCGGGCGCAGTCAGCGGTTGCACGCAGCCTTGCAGCAGCAGCATGGTGCGCGTGTGAGTTGCCTGAGGCTGCCCCCCGATTGGATTACGCCCTGATGACTTGCGTAAAGGCGGGATTTTACGTTGCAGCGCGCCGGGCAGCAATGGGCGCATGAGTCGGCCCATGCCCAACAGCAGCGAAAATCGTCTGGGATAGGGCAATATGGCCAGCAATGCTTGGCGCACGATAATTTGCCAAAACGGTCGCGGGGCACGCTGTTCGATGACTTGCCGCCCGATGTCGACCAGGCGCCCGTACTGCACGCCGGAGGGGCAGGTCGTTTCGCAGGCACGGCAAGTCAGGCAGCGATCCAGATGCAACTGCGTTTTTTCGGTGGAAGTATTGCCTTCCAGCATTTCCTTGATCAAATAAATTCGCCCGCGCGGCCCGTCCAGCTCATTGCCCAGCAATTGATAGGTGGGGCAGGTGGCGTTGCAAAAACCGCAATGCACGCACGAGCGCAAAATGGCATCGGCTTCGGCGATGTCAGGGTTTTGCAGCAGCGTGGGAGAAATGGAAGTTTGCATGTCTCTATATATTGGCGTACATCCGCCCACGATTAAAAATATGGTGCGGGTCAAAGCTGGTTTTCAGGCGCTGATGAATAGTCAGTACCGGCGCGGTCAGCGGCTGGAAGATTTCACCATTGCGGTCGCCGCCGCGAAACAGGGTGACATGGCCCCCGGTTGCCGCCACGCGCTGGCGTACAACTGACAGCGGTTCATTACTGGCCAGCCAGCGCTGCGCGCCGCCCCAATCCAGCAGCCATGTCCCGGAAATTTCCAGCGGCGGCGTGGCCGGTTTGACTACTATGCGGTACAGCGCGTTCGCTGAACTGAAAAAAGATAATTGATGTTCGCGCAATGATTGCCAGAAGTGTTCCGCTTTTTCCAGCACTTCACCGCCTAACTGCCCCTGTGCATGCTGCACTCCCTGCGCACTGGCCGACAGCCGCAGGTAACACTGCCCGGCGTGGTAACACGCGGCATCGACTGGCAACGGTTGCGATAACAACTGGCTCATGCGGGTTATCGCCTCAGTTTGAGTGCACTCTTGTGTCAACGTGAGACTGGTTGCCGGACGCGGCAACACCTTCAGGCTGATTTCCAGCAGCACGCCCAGCGTGCCATAAGCACCTGCCATCAGGCGCGAGATGTCGTATCCGGCCACGTTTTTCATTACTTGCCCGCCGAAACGCAGCAACTCGCCTTGGCCGTTAAGCAGCTTGCAGCCCAGAATCGAATCTCGCGCGGCCCCGGCATAAAAGCGGCGCGGGCCGGACAAGCCGCAGGCGATGCTGCCGCCCAATGTAGCCTGTTCGCTGAAATGTGGCGGCTCAAAGGCCAGCATCTGGCCGGAAGTGGCAAGCGTAGTGTCGATCTCGGCCAGCCTAGTTCCGGCACGCGCGGTGATCACCAGTTCGCGCGGGTCATATTCGACCACCCCGCGATGTCCGCTCACGTCCAGCGTTTCACCGAGGACAGTTCGCCCTAAAAAATTTTTGCTGTTACCGCCGCAGATATTCAGCGGCGTGCTGCTACTGATCGCGCGCAGCACCTGCTGTTGCAAGGCTTCACTGTTGTCAGCCATTAGAAACGCTCCAGCCCGGCATGCGGCAATTGCCCGTGATGAATATGCATCGCGCCAAATTCGGCACAGCGCTGCAATGTGGGAATGGCTTTGCCGGGGTTGAGCAATCCGGCGGGATCAAACGCGGTTTTTATCGCGTGAAATTGGTCCAGCTCCGCGCTGCTGAATTGCAAACACATCTGGTTTATTTTTTCGATGCCAACGCCATGTTCGCCGGTGATGGTGCCGCCGACTTCGACGCACAAATGCAAAATGCGCTGGCCGAATTCTTCGGTACGCGCCAGTTCGCCCGGCTTATTGGCGTCGAACAAGATCAGCGGATGCAGGTTGCCATCCCCGGCATGAAATACATTGGCTACCGGCAGGCCATATTCCTGCGACCACTGGCTGATCTGGCGCAGGACGCGCGGCAATTGACGGCGCGGGATCGTGCCATCCATGCAGTAATAATCCGGCGCAATCCGCCCCACGGCAGGGAAGGCCGATTTGCGGCCCTTCCAGAACAGCTGCCGCTCGGCCTCATCAACTGCTGTGCGCACCTCGGTCGCGCCGCTGTGCTGCAAAATTTCACGCACCGCCATGACGTGCTCAGACACTTCGGCGTTGCTGCCATCCAGTTCACACAACAGAATCGCCTCGGCATTGAGCGGATATCCGGCATGCACAAAATCTTCCGCCGCCTGTATCGCCAGCTTGTCCATCATCTCAAGACCTGCCGGAATAATGCCGGCGGCGATGATCGCGCCAACCGCTTCGCCAGCTTGGGTGACATCATCAAAAGCGGCGAGCAATACTTGCGCGCGATCAGGCTTGGCCAGCAACTTTACTGTGACTTCGACGATTACGCCCAGCATGCCCTCAGAGCCAGTCAGCAACGCCAGCAAGTCATAACCGGGCGCATCCAGCGACTCGGCGCCTATGGTCAGCAATTCGCCTGCCATCGTCACCACTTGCAGTTTTAAAATATTATGGCCGGTCAGACCGTATTTCAGGCAATGCACGCCGCCGGAATTTTCCGCGACATTGCCGCCTATCGTGCAGGCAATCTGTGATGATGGATCGGGTGCGTAATACAGGCCGTGGGGCGCGGCGGCTTCGGAAATGGCCAGGTTGCGCACGCCGGGTTGCACAGTTGCCTGCGCGTTGTGCGGGTCAATATGAATAATTTTTTTGAATTTGGCCAGGCTCAACAGCACGCCATCGGCGAGCGGCAACGCGCCGCCGGACAGGCCGGTGCCCGCGCCGCGCGCGACCACAGGCACCTGCAAACCATGGCATAAACGCATGATGGCTTGCACTTGGGCAATGGTTTCTGGCAACGCGACCACCAGTGGCAGACGGCGATACATCGACAAACCATCGCACTCGAACGGGCGCAAATCTTCCGCGTCGGTGAGTACCGCTTCGCGCGGCAACAATTTGCGCAAATTGCCGATCAGGTTGTCATAAGCGGGGCTGTCGCTGGTCAATCTGGCGCTGGTCAATGTGGGTTGTGAAACGAGCATGGATAGCAAATTAAGTGTAGGGTGCAGGGAGGGGATTTCAACAGAGATAGCAGTGAAATGCAACCGCTACAAATCAAAGCGCATCGATAAATCCACGGCCTGGATGTCCTTGGTCAAGCCGCCAATCGAAATGCGGTTAACGCCCGTTTCGGCGATTGCACGCACCGATTGCAACGTGATCCCGCCTGAAGCTTCGAGCTCGGCACGACCTGAGGTGAACTCAACGGCTGCACGCATTTGTGCCAGGTCGAAATTATCCAGCAGAATTAACTTCGCACCCGCTGCCAGTGCCGCGCGCAACTGTTCCAGAGTTTCCACCTCTATCTGCACCGGTGTGCCAGCAGGCGCGGTACGTAACGCTTGTTGCAACACCGCGCCAATGCCGCCCGCTGCCAGAATGTGATTTTCCTTGATCAAGATGCCGTCGAATAATCCCACGCGCTGGTTATGCCCACCGCCGGTGCGCACCGCATATTTTTGCGCGATGCGCAGCCCCGGTATGGTTTTGCGCGTGTCCATGATTTTTGCCCCGGTGCCGTGCACTGCATCGACATATTGCCGCGTCAGCGTGGCGGTGGCAGACAGCAGCTGCAAAAAATTCAGCGCGCTGCGTTCGGCGGTCAGCAACGCCCGCGCGTGGCCGTTGATCTCGCACAACGTTTGCCCGGCACTGATAGCATCGCCATCATGCGCGCGCCAGTTGATAGTGCATGCCCCATCCAGCGACCTAAAGCACTCGTCAAACCACGGTGCACCGCATAGCACCGCGTTTTGCCGGGTAATAACGGTGGCATGGGCGAGGGTGTTTGCAGGTATCAGTTGCGCAGTAAGGTCATTGTCAGCCAACGCCGTGTAGCGGCTTGTGGGGGAGAAGGGGCTGCTATCCTCTTGCAGCGCGGCGGCAACATTGGTGCGGATGTGCTGGATAAGGCCAGTATTGGTAAAAACACTCATTGAATGGTTTCGACCAGCTCAGAATACTGAGACAGCAAGCTGTCCACGGTCAACAGCTTTAATGGCTCGGACATAGCTTGGGCAACCAGCATCCGGTCAAATGGATCACGATGGTATTCCGGGAGGCTGGCAGCTAATGCACCATGTGCCGCTGTCATCGGTAATTCCACGAAACCGCTGGTAGATATACCGTCTATCAAGTCGTTAATATTAGCGTGCAACCTGCCTTGCTTGATTTTAATCGCAGCTTCCCACATTGAAGCTGCGCTAATGAATACCGAATCGGCAACTGTAATCCGGTTAATGACAGATTTTGATAATTTGCGAGAAGCAGTCAGATACCACAGGAAAATATGTGTGTCGAGCAGCAAACGCATCAGGGTTTGCCTTCAAAGGCATCTAGTACGTCGTTCGGCAATGGGGCGTCAAAGTTCTCCGCTATCCTGATTTTTCCTTTGAGAAGACCAGGTTTGCGTAAAGGTTTGGCAGATGTGATTCCAGTCAACTTTGCTATGGGTTTACCCGATTTGGCTATGATAACTTCCAGCCCTTTGCTGACTTCTTCCAATAGCTTGGACAGATGAGTTTTAGCTTGGTGAATGTTTATGGTCTGCATGGTGGCTCCAGTCAAGTTAGCCTAGTCTAGTCCAGTTGGGTACTAAAGGCAACAAATTACAGCCAATAATCATTAATGTACTTCTCCCCCTTGTCGCAGAAGAACGTGACGACATGGTCTATCTTGTGGCGTAAGCGCAATTCGCGCGCGGCGATCAGGTGTGCGCCGGACGAGGGTCCGACGAAAATGCCGTGGTTGCGGGCCAGGCTGCGCATTTCGCGCACGGCGTCTTCCGATTCAACCGTGACGACTTCATCCAGCAGGTCGCGGTGGCGCTGAATAATGCCCGGCACAAACCCGTCGGCGATGCCTTCGATCAGGTGTTTGGCGATTTCGCCGCACAATATTGTGCACGACTCACTGGGTTCCAGTGCGACCACCTTGCATGCCGGGTTGACGGCTTTGAATGCCTGGCCGACGCCTACGATAGTCCCGCCGGTACCGACACCGCCGACCACTGCCTGCGGCAGCACACCGGGAGGCAGCTGCGCCAATATCTCCTGTGCCAGCCACTCGCGGTTTTCGTCCACGTTCCATTCATTGTCGAACTGTTGCGGCGCAAAATAACCCGGCAGCTTGCCCAGCTTGCGTACCTCGGCCAGTGCATCGGTAACGTGAAAATCGCCAATGATGTGTACCTCGGCGCCATAGGCACGCGAGATTGCGGTACGCTCCTGGCTCATGCCATTGGGCATCAGCACCAGCATCTTGTAACCCTTGACTGCGGCCACCATGCTCATGGCGTTGCCGGTGTTGCCGCTGCTCGCTTCTACTATAGTATCGCCCGGCTTCAACAGCCCTTCACGCTCTGCGCGCTCTATCATGTACTTGGCAATACGCGCCTTGATCGAACCAGAGGGGTTGAGGAATTCCATCTTGACCCAGATACCGTCAATCTGGATTAGCGGGGTAGAGCCAATTGCATCAAGGATAGTACGCATGGTCATTTCAAAGTTTCCTGAGGGTTGTACGGGATGGCAACCAGCTCCCGCAGATAGTTAACGAAATCGGGATCCTCACCATGCAGCTGGATATCCAGCGCGGCGCGGAAATCTTCGCGCTGGCACCACTCGCGCATATAGTCTTCCCACGAGCGCCAGCGGCGCAGTTTTTTCGGTGTCATGTCATCTTCATACAGTAACAGATATGCGCGTTCGAACAGCGAGATCAGCATGCTGAAAATAATGAACATGCGCTCCTCTTGTTCTGCGGAAAGTTCGGGCGTTTTTTCGGCGGAGAATAAACGCAGGTCAGGATTGGCCAGCGTAACTTTCAGGAAATCCTGATAGTTGTCGGACAGCAGCTGGAATACTTCCTCGTCCTCGTTGTCGCGCTCTTTGCGCTGTTCATACAGGAACACCAGGATAGCCAGCGGCAAGCCGACGACCGTGACGATATAGCTCAACATTTCCCAAGTTTGGATAGTCATTACGTAACGCTTTGATTGATGAAACGAACCCTATGGCCAGTCGGGCCAGGGTCATTAATATGGACTACTTGATTTCCTGCAGTAGCTCCCCATATAGAGCATACTGATTTCTGGAAGGAATTTCCATGCGTTTCGATAAATTGACGACAAAATTCCAGCAGGCACTGTCTGATGCGCAGAGCCTGGCGGTGGGTGCGGATAACCAGTTCATCGAGCCGCAACACCTGTTGCTGGCATTGCTGAATGACACGGACAGCGGTGCGGCTTCATTGCTGGCACGGGCTGGTGCCAATGTGGGGGGGTTGAAACCTGCGTTGCAAGAGGCCGTGGAACGCTTGCCCAAGGTGGAAGGGCATGGCGGCGAAGTGCAGGTCGGGCGCGATTTGTCCAACTTGCTCAACCTTACCGACAAAGCCGCGCAAAAACGCGGCGATGAGTTTATTGCCTCGGAAATGTTTTTATTGGCCGCCTGCGATGACAGGGGTGAAACCGGGCGCCTGCTGAAACAGCACGGCGTGACGCGCGCGCCGCTGGAACAGGCGATCAATGCAGTGCGTGGCGGCGAAACAGTCGGCAGCGCCGAATCCGAAGGCCAGCGCGAATCCCTGAAAAAATACACCATAGACCTGACTGAGCGCGCCCGGCTGGGCAAGCTTGACCCGGTGATCGGGCGTGATGACGAAATCCGCCGCGCCATTCAGGTGCTGCAACGCCGCACCAAGAACAATCCGGTGTTGATCGGCGAGCCGGGCGTGGGCAAGACCGCGATTGTAGAGGGGTTGGCGCAACGCATCGTCAACGGCGAAGTGCCGGAATCGCTGAAAAATAAAAAAGTCCTCAGCCTGGACATGGCGGCGCTGCTGGCTGGAACAAAATATCGCGGCGAGTTTGAAGAGCGCCTGAAAAACGTGCTCAAGGAAATTGCCCAGGAAGAAGGGCGCATCATTGTCTTCATAGACGAACTGCACACCATGGTCGGCGCCGGCAAAACCGAGGGTTCGATGGATGCCGGGAACATGTTGAAGCCTGCGCTGGCACGCGGCGAGCTGCATTGCGTAGGCGCGACCACGCTGGATGAATACCGCAAATACATCGAAAAAGATGCTGCGCTGGAGCGGCGCTTTCAAAAAGTGCTGGTGGACGAACCCAGCGTCGAAGCGACCATTGCAATATTGCGTGGCTTGCAGGAACGGTACGAATTGCATCACGGCGTGGACATCACCGACCCGGCCATTATCTCGGCAGCGGAACTGTCGCACCGCTACATCACCGACCGCTTCCTGCCGGACAAGGCCATAGACCTGATAGACGAGGCCGCTGCGCGCGTCCGTATGGAAATTGATTCCAAGCCGGAAGTCATGGACAAGCTGGATCGCCGTTTAATTCAACTCAAGATTGAGCGCGAGGCGGTGAAAAAAGAAAAAGACGAGGCTTCGAAAAAGCGTTTTGAGCTGATCGAAGACGAGATAAAAAAACTGCAACGCGAATATGCCGACCTGGAAGAAGTGTGGAAAGCCGAAAAGGGCGCAGCACAAGGCACAGCCCATCTCAAGGAAGAGATGGAAAAAGTGCGCGCCGAGATCGTCAAGCTGCAACGCGAGGGTAAATTGGAGCAGGTAGCAGAGCTGCAATACGGAAAATTACCGCAGCTTGAGACTAAATTAAAGGAAGCGGTGCATGTCGAAGAGAACAAACCCCGCAACCGTTTGTTGCGCACCCAAGTGGGCGCAGAAGAAATAGCCGAAGTGGTGAGTCGCGCTACCGGAATTCCTGTTTCCAAAATGATGCAGGGCGAGCGCGACAAGCTGCTCAAAATGGAAGACAAGCTGCACGAGCGCGTGGTCGGTCAGGACGAAGCGGTGCGGCTGGTGAGTGATGCGATACGCCGTTCGCGCTCTGGCCTGTCCGATCCGAATCGTCCTTACGGTTCGTTCCTGTTCCTCGGCCCAACCGGTGTCGGCAAAACTGAACTATGCAAGGCACTCGCCAATTTCCTGTTCGACTCGGAAGACCATTTGATTCGCATCGACATGAGCGAATACATGGAAAAACATTCTGTCGCGCGCTTGATAGGCGCACCGCCCGGCTATGTCGGCTATGAAGAAGGCGGCGGTTTGACCGAAGCGGTGCGGCGCAAACCTTATTCCGTCATCCTGCTGGATGAAGTGGAAAAAGCGCACCCGGATGTATTCAACGTGCTGCTGCAAGTGCTGGATGATGGCCGCATGACCGATGGCCAGGGGCGCACCGTGGATTTCAAGAATACCGTCATCGTCATGACCTCAAATCTCGGCTCGCAGATGATCCAGCAAATGTCCGGCGACGATTACCAGGTGATCAAACTGGCCGTGATGGGTGAGGTGAAAATGCATTTTCGCCCTGAGTTCGTCAATCGCATAGACGAAGTGGTAGTGTTCCATGCGCTGGACGAAAAGAACATCAAGTCCATCGCGCGCATCCAGTTGGCTTATCTGGAGAAGCGCCTAGCCGGGATGGAGATGAAGCTGCAAGTCAGCGACACTGCCCTGGCCGAAATCGCCGCAGCAGGCTTCGATCCGGTGTATGGCGCAAGGCCACTGAAACGCGCGATACAGGCGCAACTGGAAAATCCGCTGGCCAAGCTGATATTGGAAGGCAAGTTTGCTGCGAAAGATACGATCAAAGTGGGGTGTGTGGGCGGGGTGATGAAATTTGAGAAGGGTTAATACTACGCGTCTGCGTAACCACCCCGGCACTACGTGCCACCCCTCCTTAAGAATAAGGAGGGGAAAGGGGTAGCTGAACGATGAATAGTTCTCTCCTCCTTACTTCAGGTGGCTGAACAGTAAGTAGCCTTCCCCTCCTTTTTTCAAGGAGGGGTGGCACGCAGTGCCGGGGTGGTTAATTAACGAATGAATCCAATCTCCTTCAACTCCTCATGAATCTCATCCGCCAGGCGCGCATGCCCTTCGGCATTGGGATGCAGTTGATCAACTTTCAGTTGCGGGTCAGACAACACATCGGCCATCGCGTCTTCGATCAGCGCGACCTGCTGCTCTTTGGCGATATTCCGGTAGAAATCGGGCACGGACAAGTTGTGAAAAACAGCACCCGCGATACTTGGTTGCGGGGTTGCCAGCAGCACCGGTTTTGCGCCATGCGCCTTGATCAGTGCAACTATCTGTTGCAGATTGGCGACGGTCTGTTGCTGGGGAATGCGGCGCAGCATGTCGTTGCCTCCCAGCGTTACCAGCACCAGCACCGGGTCGTGTTGTTCCAGCAGCTCCGGTAAACGTTGCAACCCGGCGCTGCTGGTGTCGCCACTTACCCCGCCATTGGTCACCACCCATCCAGTTCGGCTGGCCAGCAGCATGGGCCATGCTTCTTCAGAGCCCACGCCAGCCCCCGCCGTCAAACTATCGCCCAGCGCCAACACCCGGCTGCCAGCAGGTAGCGCCTCCTCTTGAGTCTTGCTGCAAGCGGCGAGCAAGACGACAGAGGCGACCAGTAAAATAAAATGCCGCATCCAGCCAGCAGCGGATAGGCGCAGACGATTAGATGGGCACGGATGACAAGTTGAGTTCATTGCAACGAAATGTACCGCAGTCAAATTGTTTTGGATATGGCGAACACAGCGGGAAGGAGTTACCTGAACTTGTCGAGGGTTATTGGATGTTGGATAAATTGACAACACCTTAAGTCTGTTGTTATCATCTCCAACATGAAAGCCCGTGAACTGTTCAACCGCCGTGTGCCTGTCGCGGAACAGGCGTTTGCGGAAATCGTGCTGTGGGAAGTGCCCGAGCCACTGTTTAGCAGTAAGCATCGCTACAAGTACCGACTAGCATTTGTGGTCGCGGGAATATGTGTGCTGCGTTACGACAACGAAGCAGGTAAGGGTGATCACAAGTATGTTCGCGGCAAGGAAGTGAAATACCCGTTCGTTTCGGTGGATAAACTGGTGGCAGATTTTTTCGAGGATGTAAGGAGGTGGCGCGATGAAAATAGTAACGATTGATATCCGGCCATTGGCTGACACGCTGGTGGATTTTGCCACGGCATGGAAAGGCGGCAAGTCTTCCGCGCCGCGCATCAGTTTCGAATCGCCGGAGCTGTTGTTCAAGACTTTGTCAGGCAAGCGCTGGGAACTGCTGAACGCAATGACCGGTGCGGGAGCCATGTCCATACGCGAGGCGGCGCGGCGCGTGGAGCGTGATGTTAAAGCTGTGCACGGTGACGTGACCGCATTGCTCAATGCCGGGCTGCTGTCCAAAACAGACGATGGAATGATCGTATTTCCTTACGACGCTATCCATGTAGATTTCATGCTCAAGGCAGCTTGAGACAGCGCCTCCATGACCAACCGCTATCCGCGCATCGCGATCATCACCGGCGCAACCTCCGGCATAGGTGAAGCGACAGCCAGAAAATTCATTACCAGCGGCTATGCCGTGGTGGGCAATGGCCGCACCGCAAAAAAACTTCAGGCACTAGAAAAGGAATGCGGCGCGGCATTTTGCGGCATAGCCGGAGATGCCACCGACAGCGCAGTGTTGGAGCGGCTGTTTGCCGCAGCCACTGAACGCTTCGGCCAGCCAGCCGACATCGTTGTGGCCAATGCCGGGCGCGGCCTCGGCGGCTCAGTCAAGAACGCTGATTTGTCCAGGTTCGAAGAAATACTGCAGCTCAATGTCACAGCCACGCTGGCACTGCTGCAAAAAGCCTCACAAAGAATGGTCGAGCAACAGCAAAAAAACTACCCCAAACAGGCGGCGGATATCGTCATCATCGGCTCGGTGGTGGGGCGGCACATTTCTCCGTTCAGCGCGGTTTACGGTGCGACCAAATTCGCAGTGCATGCGCTGGCCGAAGGCCTGCGGCGCGAAGTGGGACCCAAAGGTGTGCGGGTATCGCTGGTGGAGCCGGGCATTGTGATCAGCGGGTTTCAGGATGGGGCAGGGTATAGCGACACAATGGTGCAAAACTTCGAAGATAAATTTGGCCCACTGTTGCAAGGCGAAGATGTGGCCAACACCATTCACTACATCGTGTCGCAACCACCCCATGTGCATATCAGCGATATTCTGGTGAGGCCTACGCGGCAGGATTATCCCTGATCGGCGATGTTCCGCGAGGGCTCAATCGAGTCTGTCCCTGGCGTTACGGTGCAAATACATAGCCAGTCTTTGTTCGTTTGGCTTGGTACATCGCCGTATCCGCGCTTTTAATCAATATTTCCGCAGTAGTGCCATTCCTCGGAAAGACCGCTATTCCGATGCTGGCTTTAACAATTAGACTAACGCTAACGTCAGGTTTTTTGATGTCGCATGGCGTTTGAATCGATTTGATAATATTTTGAGCGATCAACGTAATGTCTTGTTCATCCTGGACCTCCATTAGCAGGTAGAGAAATTCATCTCCTCCAAGGCGGCTAACGGTGTCCTCGCTACGAATATTTTCCTTGAGCCGCCCGGCAATAATCTGCAGGATGCTGTCGCCAACGTCGTGTCCATATGTGTCGTTGATTATTTTGAAATCATCCAAATCCACAAACATCACTGCCAACGTCCAGCCATGCCGTGCTGCCTGTCCGAGTCCGTACTCCAACCGGTCATAGAACAGTGCGCGGTTTGGCAGGCCGGTCAGCGCATCATGGAAGGCGGCATGGTGATCGGCCTCTCCCTGTTCGGTGACCGCGGCCAACTGATTCTCCAGTGCGTGACGTTCCTTAACCTCAGCCTTCAAAGCCGTGTTCACCACCGACAGCTTTTCGGACGCTTCCTCCACTTTGCTTTCAGCGGCCTCGCTTTTTTCGATGGCGTTTTCAACCCCGGATGGCGCGTCTTTCTGAGCGAGTTCCTGCTTGAGAGCAACATTAGCCGTCGACAAATCCTCGGCGGCCTCCACCACAAGTTCCTTGACCTTCTTGCTTTGGCCTAACACTTTGCTCAATGACTTGGATGGTTTGACATCCTTGGGTACTGGTGTGCCTGGATTGGTTTTCATGTTATTCATCCTCATATGATGGCTTACAGTGTAAACCCATTGAATAATAGGTGACAGTCTGAATAATAGGGCGCAGGCCATGGTTTGGTGAAATCTGCCGCCAGTACCCGTCCATCTTTATTAATCAATTGGTTAGAACCCTTAAACTTGCTCCGCGGCAGGATTATCCATAAATCGAGTGGAGCCTGTCGAAGCCTGTTCACCTTCGACAAGCTCAAGGCGAACGGGCTTCAAATATCATCACTGGCCGGTCAATCCCTTGCTTCCCCATCCACACTCAGGCGTCCCCCACCAAACACGGTGAATGCCAATAACCCACCGGCAATCGCGAAATTTTTCATCAGCATGATCTGTTGCATCTGGTCTGCGCCGGAGTGGAATATCAGCCCGGATACGATGCAGAACCCAGCCAGCAGCAATGCCGCCAGGCGCGTTTGAAAGCCCAGCAGCAACGCGATTCCGCCACCCAATTCCAGCGCAATCACCAGTGGTAGCAGTTCTCCCGGCACGCCCACCGACGTCATATAGCCTTGCGTACCGGCATATCCTGCGCCCAGCTTGCTGATTCCCGCGCTGATGAAAATGGCCGAAGCCATTAGCCGGGCAACTACCGACAGCACCGCACTTACTGCGGGTGTGTTGACCAGATTTGCGATGCTGCTATTGAACTGTTTGAAAATATTCGTGCTCATGTCATGCTCCTTTTGGTTGGGGTGAAAATGAATCAGGCAAAATGCCCATTGTTAAAATCATTCAGCGCCTGGTGAATCTCCTGCTGCGTATTCATTACAAACGGGCCGTATTGCACAATCGGTTCATTGAGCGGTTTGCCCGCCACCAGGATCAAGCGGGCATTTTCGGTTGCAGAAAATGTCACGTTATCCGTACCCGTTGTGTTACTCAAGATTCCCATGCGCTGCGATGCTACTTGTACCCCCTCCACCACCACTGCACCGCGGTAAACATAGATAAAAGCATTGTGCGAATCAGGCAACGCAGTCGAAAATTCAGCCCCGGCGGGCACATGAATATCCAGATACAGCGGCTCGGTAATTTCGCTTGTAACGGCACCGGTTACGCCGTTACTGCTGCCGGCGATCACCCGCACCTTCACACCGTGCGCGGTGACATATTCGGGAATCTCGGCACTGGGGATATCGCGATACCACGGCGCGCCCATTTTGTGCTGCGCGGGCAGGTTGAGCCACAGCTGAAAACCTTCCATCACCCCATCTGCCTGCTCTGGAATTTCGGAATGGATCACCCCGCGGCCGGCAGTCATCCATTGCACCCCGCCGCTTTGCAACAGCCCTTCGTGGCCCGCGCTATCGCGATGCCGCATACGGCCAGCCAGCATATAGGTCACCGTCTCGAAACCGCGATGCGGATGGTCGGGGAAACCGGCAATGTAATCGTCCGGTTTGTCGCTGCCAAAAGCATCCAGCATCAGGAATGGATCGAGACGCTTTTGCAACTTGCCAGTCAGCACGCGCGTCAGCTTGACCCCTGCGCCGTCGGTAGTGGCGACACCTTCGACGATGCGCTCAATGCCGCGTGATTGACGTTGTACGACTGTAGCGATGTTGTTCATGATTTATCCCTCCGTTGTCAGAAAGTGAGTGCATCATAGGCGGCTCAAAAAAATAGATAAAGATGGCTAACTGGGATAGACTGTCTTGTAAATGGAACAATCAACCTCTCGGTATATGGAACAAACCAATATCTCTGCCGATGACTACATCCTGTTCGTCACCATCGTCGAACAAGAGAGCATGGTGCGCGCCGCCGAGCATCTGGGCATGCCCAAAGCCACTGTTTCGCGGCGCCTCGCCAACCTGGAGGCGGCGCTGGGGCAGCGGCTGTTATTACGCACTACCCGCCGCTTGACGCTGACTGACTTTGGCCAGGAATTTCTCGAACATTGCCGACGCGTGGCAGAAGAGGTGGCCTCCACGCAAGATTTTGTCCGCAGCCAGGAAGAACGACCGCGCGGGCGCTTGCGTGTTTCGATGCCGGGAGAATATGCCAGGCAGAATTTTTCGCGCGCCTTCGCCACCTTCATCGAGGCCTATCCCGAAATACAACTCGACCTCGACCTCACTTCACGGCGGGTTGACCTGATCGGCGAACGATTCGATCTGGCGATACGGATGGGGACTTTGGATAATGATTCATCGTTGGCCGCACGCAAGATAGACGAGCAAAGCTTTGGCCTATACGCCAGCCCGATTTATCTCGCGCTGCACCCGGCACCCAAACACCCAGACGATCTGGAGCAACATGCCGCGGTGCGCCTGATGTCGGCGCGAGGAACACCCGTCACATGGACACTGCTACGCGGCAAGACCGTGTGGGAAGGCACCCCGCCCGGCAGGCTCACCTTGAATTCCCTGGATGTAATCCTGCAACTGTTGCTGGACGGTGCAGGCATAGGCGCATTACCCGATCGTTTCGCGGCAGAAGAAATGCGCCTCAAGCGCCTGGTGCGAGTGTTGCCGCAATGGTGCCTGCCCGCTGTTCCCGCTTGGGCGGTCACGCCGATGCGACGATACTTGCCCGCCAAGACGCGCGCGTTTCTGGCGCATCTGGAGCAGTTTATTGAGAAGGGGTAGCGGTTATATCTGCCTGATCTTCAATGCCGGAAGGCTGTGGCGCGAGGTGGTTATAAAAATAATATCTACGCGTTCCTTTTTCCGGAATTATCCGCTGCGGGAGAAAGTATATTCAATCAAGGTGTTTATGTTGTTCAACTAATTGACGGGCGCGAACGAGAATTTCTGGGCTAATTTTTCTCATGGAAATTAGACTTGATATTTCCCCATGCATTGGAGGTCTGGGCTCCGGAAATAATTCAGCCTGTAGATTGCTTGCATAGACTGCCAACTCGAATGTATGACAAACAAGCTCAATTTGTTCTTTATGAAGAAATTCATAAATTTTTCTGGCTAGTGCCTTGTCTTTTCCAGCATACAAGGTTACATGTGGATTAAAATTGAATCGATTCTTAGGGTAATCAAACTTCCTAGTAATGGCGCTAAGATTTTTAGAATTTTGTGCTGTACTAACGCTTAAATAAACAACGCTCTCAGCTTCGTTCTCAAAGATGCCTGCATTTGCAATTAATATCGAACTATCCTTTATTTTATGAAACCACTCATTCAGGTTGTTTTGATCAATTGGCTTAACGTATGGCCCCCGCAAAGTAACATGGATACCAAGCTTAAATTTTTTCTGATTGAACACAGATCGCAATTCATTAAGCAGCTCGCAAATATCTGCATCGCAGATTTCCAGAAAAACAAAGTATCTAACAAGGTCAGATGGCATAACTTTAAATTACCAGATACCTTCTGTAAGCTATGGGTATGTTTTGATGTGTATGTGCCGTATAGAGAAATGTCGAAAACTCCACTGCTTTCTCATCCAATACTTGCTTTGCTCCTGCTTCAAGATGATCTTGAATGCCTTCCGCTTCCTTCAACTGAAGGAAATATTCATAGTTCTCAAGAAATTTTTCAAAGCCCTCTTCGAGCTCTGGCGCACCAAGCATATCAAGACCCCTGGCTAGTCGCTCCAAGGGCGAGAGTTTACATAGAGTAATTATCTCTTGGGGCGAGTGGTCTGATCCGGCTATCAAAGGAAGTACGGTGCCATACACCGTAAGCATTCTGCTGAACTTCAGATTGACATTCTTTTTTCGCCATGGCTTATTAGGGTCATGCCTAATCTTTTCGTAGTTAAGACATAGGGTTCGCCAATAACGTAGGATGTCATTCAGGAGAAAGAGCGGCATAAATGATGAATCATGGCCTTTTTCATCACGACAGTAATGACTTATCACGCGTTGAAGAAATTTGTTGTATAGGAGATCATTGCAAGTCGGTACACTTTCAAGCAAGAGAAGCATTCGCGCAGTGAATACATTTTGAGAGTCCTCTTCGCGCGTTCCCGTTAATGTTGTCAGATCTTCCAATTGATAAACCTTTAGAAACTCACCGTCATTACTGAAATCTTTGTAGCCTAATTCACTATTGATGTGAATTAAATTGGCAAAGAAATGATAGGTGTCAAGCTGGTTAACTTTCTCATCTGCAATGATGAACATATCCAGATCTGATTGCTTCCCCGAATCTTTTCTGCCAATTGAGCCCGCGCAAAAAACCGTTATTACCCGATGTTCAAAGATGCTTCGATTTTGTTCAAACTGATCACGAATCTGGCTTAATTTTTTTGATGACATTTCCGCACGCGTGGATAGTGGCTTAAATTCACGAAGAATCGATTGAAAAGGTTCGGATGGACTTGTAGCCAAGTTGTTCCCCTTTAAGTGAGACAAATTATAACTATTAGATCTAGGTGTGCCCGTTTGAATTGGAGCGCAGTTAAATCGATCAAAAAAACAATGGCAAAAATCTAATGAAGCCAATCTCAATTGATACTCAAGCATGGGTGGCTTCAATGTGGCTGCTCGGGGGTTGTGAATTAGGTTACCCGATAGCCCAGCTGAAAAGTTCTCAGTGGCTATGCAGTTTCTCTTTCAGCCACACCTTGATTAGCGATTGATACGGCACATCGCGCGCATTGGCAGCTGCTTTGATGGAATCCAGCATGTGTTGTGGCAGACGCAGCGAAATGGTCTTGGTGGTCAGTTTCAGGTTCGGCAGAGCGGTTCGTTTGGCTTTCGTCCAGTCCACATAATCGGCGGAATCGTGCTTTTCCCAGAATGCGCGCTCTTCAGCTTCGCTGGCGAACTTGGGGATTTGTTTAAGTGGTTTGTTCATATATCTTGCGCTCCTTCTTGTGCATGTCTCTGGCCGAAATCACGCGTATATTTTCGCCGACTTTTCGCAAGGTGAAGGTGATGTGCAATAGTCGTCCTTCATCTGTTTTGCCGAGAGCATGATTGCGTTTTTCGCGTTGGCTGTGTTTAGAATCTTCCAGTAATAGCAGAGGATCATTGAAAAATACTTGCTCGGCCTCGGCCATCGATACTGCGTGCTTTACCTCGCTTTTGCGGGCATTGCCATCGTCCCAGTCAAAGCCCGTAATCTTGGTCAGGTCGGTCATGGTATGTATATTATGAACACATACGAAAAAATGCAAGCCAAGTTTGCCGATTGGCTAAATAAATATGGGTAGGCCGCTGATTATCAGCCAGACTCACCCCCACGGGGCGGCTTCCACTGCCTCAGCCACCGATGAGTTTCTGAAAATCGTCGATATAGGACTTGATCTTTTCACTGAGATGATTTTTTTGGCGGGTTGTCAGCAATTCGAATATCTGTACAGTCATTTCATTCATTGCGCTCTCATAGGCTGCAATGGCTTGCTGCTGTTGCGGTGATCGGGAAGATTCCGGCGCGTCCAGCCATTGCCGGAACAATGCTGCGATTTTTTCTTCTCCGGCCTGGCTACTTAACAGGGCAATTAAGCGGGCATGTTTTGCTTCCCGCTGCTCGATGTAATACTTTGTGGCGAGCGGAATGCGCAGGCTCATCCCGGTGATCTTTCCTTCCTGTTCGGCGCTCAGGTCGCCAACCAGTCTTTCCAAAAATTTAACGTGTCTTTCCGCGCGCGTATCCAGCATCTCTTGCTTGCTGTCCCGCAACACTTTTTTTCTTTGTTTGCCGTTCCTCTTGGCAAACGTATCGCCCAGCTCCGTTATTTGACTGCTGTCCAATGTGCTCAACATGTGGGCGGCAGGCCGTATCATCGGCGCCACGGTTAATTTATACAGCCTGGTATTTTCTGCCCTCAATCGCATGACGTCATCGGCCGTCAATTCCTCCGATACAACCGATTTATTCAAATCCTGCAAAAATGCGGTGTACTCCGGCAACGCATGTTTGCGGTGCCAGCGCATGTAGTCTTCGACCTCGAGCCGGATTTTTTCTTTTTGCCCGGCATTGAACGAGGTGTACCCATTGATCCAGTAGCGCAGCAGCCAATCCGCGTGATCGTAACCAAATCTGGCCGTGCTGCAGCCGCCGCACAGCAGGGCCAGGGCGAGAATAATGAAGGATGATTTATTGATATTCATGGCGACTTAGTATCGGACATTTTATGTCAACAGTATAGCTACTAAGGTATTGAGCCTTTTTGGCAGCAAAGGGGTACCGTTGAGAAACATGTTGCCATGTAGCGCTACTGTGCTACAGTATGCTTGTACTTTTAACCCTTGGAGTCAGCTATGTCCACAACGACCATACGCTTGCCAGCTGACCTGAAAGTTCGCGTTGCAGCGGCGGCGAAACGTGCGGGCACGAGTACGCACGGTTTCATTCTTGAAGCCATTGCGGAAAAAACGGCGCAGGCAGGGCAGCGGGCCAATTTTGATGCGGTTGCCGAGGAGCGTTATGCCCGTATCGCTTCCTCCGGCAAGACGATTCCGTGGCAGGAAATGCGCGGTTATCTGGAAGAGCGACTTGCGGGTAAAAAGGTAAAGCGTCCGGTAGCGCGCAAACTGGCGCGCTGAAATGTCGCGCATCGAATTGGCAGCGGAGGTGGGGGATGATTTTGATCGCATCCTCGACCACCTTGCCCAATATCAGATTGAAAATCCGGTACTGCGTATCAGGGAGATCATCGAAGCGTTAAACGTGTTGGAGCATAATCCCCTGATTGGCCGTCCCGCGAATAACGACAAGCGAGAGCTGGTGATCGGGCGCAGTTCGCACGGCTATGTGGCTTTGTACCGTTACATTGTTGAAATCGACACGGTTTTTGTCCTCGCTTTGCGCAGCCAGCAGGAAGCGGGCTATGCGGGGCTTTGAATCAAAAAACCGCAGTTTGA
>JANNQM010000080.1:0-11448 GCA_031400735.1 Gallionellaceae bacterium | reverse complement strand
GGCAACAAGTTGCCCACCACCTGTTGTATGGTCACATGGGTATGTGGTTCGACCCCGGCTATTTGCCTACTCCTTAGGGCGAACAATGTCCTGCACTAATCGACTTGTCATTTGACGAACTTCGTTGGCAGCAAAAAGCATCTCCGTAGTTCCGTTATTTTCAATCAAATTATCCCAAATGGAAGGATTATTAATGCCCTTACTCTTATTATCCAAAAACAACAAAAATACTTTCGAATTGTAAATTGATACCTTCCGACACGATGAAATAAATAAATTTACTTTATCGAATAATTCCGGCAGATATAGTTCAGTGATAGCAAGAGTACGACTGAATGGATCAGCCGTGCCATAGCATTTACCATCCGGAAGCGAGGTTAACTGCGCTTCAAGATACGCCTCACACTCATGCAATGCCGTCATGAGTTCCTCTATTTTCTTAATACGAAGCGTTGCCCACTCACGCGCTACCCAGTCAGTACGAGCAATTTCTGACTTTACGCTTTCAACTAAACGAGTGCTAGAACTAAGCTGCAATTGCAAAACACTAAAATCTTCTTTTGTAGCGAGATTTGCACCTTTAATACCTAGATACTTTCCAAAGTAGGCTCCTGCACCAGCAAATAAAGCAATCAATAGCAAAAAAAACCAAGTTGAATTACTACCAAGCAACTCCGATGCAACAGCTTTAGCTAACGTTACAGAATCCATAGAAGACCTCTCAATAAAAAGCGGCTAATTGAGCAACTTACCGCTTTTGGCACGTAGCCGCCCATCGAGCCCTGTAATAGCCTACCTGAAAGCTGGGCTTGATGCTCTGCGTTCCGCCACGGGGTAGTTTAATGGTTGGTAAGCAACTTGTGCCCACCTGTTTTTTTAGGTTTGGTTTTGTCTTTTGCTTTCATCCCCTGTGCGCCGCCTCGATCAGCCGCAAGTAAGCGGAGGTTTAGGCGAGCACTGTTTGAGCTCCGCAGTGGGGCGCGGTTTGTGCGCCCCGCCAGGGCGAGTTGCGCAGCCCCGCTTGCTTGCGGCTGATCGAGGGAACCCATAGGGCGGCAAACCGGGGTCGCCTTTTCTTGGGTTACTTTCTTTTGGCGACGCAAAAGAAAGTGACTAGCTGCCGGTCTACCACCGGCGGTTTTGATTGCCCCTCTCCCGAAACCTCTCCCACAAGGGGGAGAGGGAATAGTTGTACCCGGGGCGGTATTGCTTCGACAGGCACGGACGGCGTTAGCCGCTCCTACTTCCTCTCAACAAGCAAATCCACAATCCTAGCAAACTCCCCCACCCCCAAATTCTCTGCCCTCAATTGCGCATCAATTCCCAGCCGCTCAAAATCGTTTTCCTGCAGATACGCCCGCAACGTATTGCGCAAGGTCTTGCGCCGCTGGCCGAACGCAGTGGCGACAATTTGGGCAAACAGTTTCTCGTCCCGTATCGGTATTTCGCTTGCCGGCAACGGAATCATGCGCACGATCGCGGAATCCACTTTAGGCGAGGGGCGGAAAGATTCGGGCGGGACATCCAGCAATTTTTCCATGTGGAAGCGGTATTGCAGCATCACTGACAGGCGCCCGTAGGCGGGCGTAGAAGGCGCGGCAACCATGCGTTCGACCACTTCGTTTTGCAGCATGAAATGCATGTCGCGTATGCGTTCGGCGTAGCTGGCAAAATGAAATAACAGGGGTGATGAAATATTGTAGGGCAGGTTGCCGACTATTCTTAGCGGGGCGGGGAGTTGTGCCAGATCGAATTGCAGTGCGTCGCCGCTGTGGATGATCAGTTTGCTGGATTCATGTTGCGGGTAATCTTTTTCCAGGCGCTCGATGATGTCGCGGTCGATTTCAACGACGTGCAGTTGATTGAGGTGTTGCAACAAGGGACGGGTCAGTGCGCCCAGGCCGGGGCCGATTTCCACCATGTTGTCGGCGGGTTCGGGCCGGATGGCGCGGATGATGTCGGCAATAATGCGTTCGTCAACGAGGAAATTTTGGCCGAAGCGTTTTCTGGCTTTATGAATCATGCTGCAAGTTCGCAACGCACCATTTCTTGCGCAACCTTGATCGCCTCCAACAGACTACCCACATCGGCTTTACCCGTTCCGGCCAGATTGAGCGCGGTGCCGTGATCGACCGAGGTGCGGATGATGGGCAGGCCCAGTGTGACATTCACGCCCTGGCCGAAGCTGGCGTGTTTTAACACCGGCAAGCCCTGATCGTGATACATCGCCAGCACGCAGTCGCATTGCGTCAGGCGGTGCGGCGTGAACAACGTATCTGCCGGCAAGGGCGCGCTGACATTCATGCCTTGCTTGCGCAAGCGGTCCAGTACTGGAATGATGATGTCAATTTCTTCGCGCCCCAGATAGCCATCTTCTCCGGCGTGCGGATTAAGTCCGGCCACCAGTATGCGCGGCTGGGCTATGCCGAAGCGGCGCACCAAATCCCGCTGAATGATGCGCAATACATTTTCCAGTAACGTAGCGGTAATCGCGTCGGCTACATTGCGCAACGCCAGGTGGGTCGTGGCCAATGCCACACGCATGCCGCCGCCCACCAGCATCATGACGACATGCGGTGTGCGTGTCTGCTCGGCAAGAAATTCAGTATGGCCGGTAAAATTTATTCCGGCGTCATTGATAATGCCTTTGTGTACTGGTGCGGTCACGATACCGGCGAATTCGCCCGATTGGCAACCCTGCACCGCGCGCGCCAACAGTTCCAATACATAAGCGCTGTTGGCAGAATTTAATTTACCAGCCTGCACCGCGTGCGCGACGGGGACATGCAGCACGCGTAAATGGCCAGCTGGGAGAGGGGAAATTTTCTGCGGGTCATAATTCTGGAATTGAATATTCAGGCCGAGCAAGGTTGCGCGCTGCTGCAACATATTCCTATCGCCCAACACCACCAGTGGTTCATTGCGCTGCGCCAGCTGCAGGCACAAATCGGGGCCAATGCCGGCAGGCTCGCCCGAGGTAATTGCCAGCAGCGAATGGGGGGATTGCATCATAAGGTGAACCTGCCTGGGTGATCAGCCGGGCGGCTGGTCAAGCAGGTATTCAACGTAAGCGCGGTCACGCAGCTGGCGCAGCCAATCCTGATGGGTTTCGTCTGATTTGTTGAAGCGGATCGCCATGCGCGCTTGCTGCCGCTTTTGTTCTTCGCTGACGTCGGTATCGCGCCGCTCCAGCACTTGGATTAAATGCCAGCCGAAGCTGGACTGCACGGCACCGCTCATTTGGCCCGGTTGCAACGCGTTCATCGCATCTTCAAATTCCGGAACGGTATCGCCGGGAGAAATCCAGCCCAGGTCTCCGCCTTGCGCTGCGCTGCCATCTTCTGAATAAAGCTTGGCTTGTTCGGCGAAGTCATTCTCTTTTTCAATATGCTGCCTTATTTCCAGCAAGCGATTTTTGGCCTCGGTTTCCGGTACCAGTTCGCTGGTTTTAAGCAGTATGTGGCGTGCCCGAGTTTGTGAAACAATGGCTGCAACTTCCTTGCTGCGTTTGGCGGTTAATTTCAGGATGTGGAAACCGTTCGGGCTGCGCAATACCGGGCTGATCTCGCCCGCCTTCATTTTTTGCAGCGCCTCGACAAAAATACTGGGAATGCGGTCTATCGTGCGCCAGCCCAAATCGCCACCTTGCAGCGCGTCCTGTGCATCCGAAAATCCAGCCGATACCTGGGCAAATTCCGCACCCTGGCGCAGTTGGGCCAACGCCTGTTCGGCGCGTTGCTGGCTGGTTTGTATCTTGGCAGCATCCGCTTGCTCGGGTACCAGCACCAGAATGTGCGCTAACTGATATTCCTGATTTTTGCCTGACTGTTTGGCCTGGTTGGCCAGATAATTGTCCACTTCGCCCTCGCTCACTACCAGCTTGCTGTCTACTTCACGCTCGCGCAAACGCACCGAGATAATTTCACCGCGAATTTCTTCGCGGAATTTTTTATAGTCTATGCCGTCCTGTTCCAGCCGGGCGCGGAACTCAACCAGAGACGGAAATTTATTTTCCTCGGCAATACGCCGCAGCGTTTTATCGAGCTGGGCATCATCCACGCGCACGCCGGTTTCGCGGGCAAACTGCATTTGCAGCATATCGGTGATCATGCGTTCCAGAATCTGCTTTTTCAATTCTTCCATCGCGGGCAATGGCGTGCCCTGTTTTCTCAGCTGCTGCTCCACGGTGTTGATCCGGGTATTGAGCTCGTGCAGGGTAATCACATCATCGTTGACGATGGCCGCAATGCGGTCGATTAATACCGGCTGGCTGGTGGCGTCGGCCGCAACGGCATGGCCCGCGCAAAGCAGCCATAACAGGCACATCCCAACTTTTATTTTATGCAGCATTGATTATTTTTCCGATAACAACAATTAAAAATTAGCCAGTAGCTAAGGCGTATCTGGATTACGTGTAGACGGGTTCTGCTTGGAATAGCCAGGCACGCTTTGTTGCAGCACGCTCATCGGGTCACCGACTCCGACCCGCACCAGGTCAGTTAATTCCAACTGCACAAAGATGCCGGTGGAAACCTCGTTGGTCGCAGTGGCAAAGCGCTGGGCCACCAGGCGCACGGCCCAGCAACTCTGATTATACTCAAGGCCCGTCATCGCCTCCAGGATACGGTTGTCCTGCATCGAATAATTCCAGCGCGCTACCGCATGCCAGCGTCCAGATAATGGCCACTGTGTGGACAAATCTACTTGCCGCAGGCTGTTGCGGGTAAAGCGGTAACCCAGGTTCAGCACCTTTCCAGCTTCCGGATGGTAACGCGCGGCCAGGTTGAAACGCTCGCCGTGCCCCTGGTTGGGGTTGTATTGCATCGCGCTGTCCAGCGACCAGCTGCGCGTCAGCCGTCCGGTGGCGGCCAGCAAAATATCCGATTTGTTGGTGGTGGCGGTAGGCGTATTAAGATTGACCTGGGGTGTCTTCAGGCTGAAGCGCTCACCAATCATCACGCGCAACTGTTCCGCGCCATTATCCTGATTCAGCAAGCGCGAGGTCAGCGCCAGTGTGACGTGGTTGGCATCACCGATACGGTCATTGCCGAAAAAACGGTTTTCGGTAAACATCTGGGCAAAGCTGAAGTCGGCCTGGGCAGTATCAAAATTGGGCAAGGAATCCTGCTCGCGGTATGGAATATAAACATAGTACGCGCGCGGCTCCAGCGTTTGCACAAAGGTTTGTTCGGAATTGCTCCACTCGCGTTCCAGCGCCACGCCGCTATCCAGGCTGAAAATGGGGACGGTGCGCGTGCGGTTGGATTCAGCCCCGCCATTGTTATAGTCCAGTTTATATTGGGTGCTATGCACGCCAAATTTGGGCGTCAGATAAAGCGCCGGTTTGGCAATCAGGAAATAACTCAGGCTGGGATAAGCCACGTAGCGCTGGCCATTAACCGCAGTCGGATGGCGAAAATTCACCAGTTCGCCGCTAAAAGCCAGATTGACGTCGTCTCCCAGCGCCCGCTGCGCACCCAGCGTAATTTGCGGCGTGCGGCGGTAAGGTATCGCGACCGGCGCGTCCGGGTCCTGCAAGGTCTGAAAACGCTGCACGCGTATCGCTGCATTCCACCATTCTTCATCGTAAGTCAGCATGCCCTCGCGCACCAGATGGGTTTGCGAGGTGCTGCTGACGGCGCCCGACAGGTCGCGGAAATAGGCGTCATCGGAAACATAATTCAGGTCGGCCCAGCCGTTTAAACCACGGCCCAGCGTGTGCATGTGCTTGAGTGAGGAACGTGAGCGCGTGCTGCGGGTTAGACGGTCATTCGGCAACACATCATAATGGGCTTCACCCGCATAATTTTTTTCCAGGTAGCGAAATTCATTGTTGAGCATCGCGCCACGCTTGGCCATCACACGCGGCGCAATCGTGGCGTCGCGGTTAGGCGCGAGGTTCCAGAAAAAAGGCACGGTGATTTCGGAGCCGCCCTTGCCGGTGCTGCCGAAGGTCGGCCCGAGAAACCCTGACTTGCGTTGGTTATTGAGCGGGAAATCCATCCATGGAGTGTACAAAATTGGCACGCCCTTGAATTCCACCCGCGCGTGATGGGCCACGCCTACCTGACGGTTGCGGTCGATCTCCAGCTCGCTGGTACGCAACAACCAATCGTCATTTCCTGCCGGGCATGTGGTGTAATCCACATTGTGCAACGTGAAGTTATTGGCGCCTTGTAGTTCCACCGAATCGGCGCTGCCGCGGGCATTGTGGGTGCCGATAAAAAATTCCGGCTGGGAAATATTGCCGATCCGGGTATCCAGATTCAGCTTCAGGTATGGGCCGGTCATCACATTGCCGACCTGCTCTACCCGCACATTGCCATCGGCGACCAGGTCTTTGCTGTCTTGCTGAAATATCACATGGTCGGCAAAAATGGCCTGGTCGCTGTGCAATACTTCAACATCGCCGATAGCTTCAATCTCTTTATCCTTGCTGCCTTGCAGTTGGTCTGCGGTAATCGAGACCGGAGCTTCCTGGCCGTTTTTGTCGGGCCGGGTTTGCGCAGGATCATTGATTTGGCGGCTGGGCGTCAACGGCAATAGCTCGTTTTCGGCATAGGCCGTTGCCATAAAAGCACAGAACAGGGAAATTACCAGAGAGTTAAAGCAAAAACGCATGGTGCTGGGTCGGCAAATTAAGGTGCTAAAATCGCACAAATCCATGATTAAGGCAATCCGCAAGCCACGATGAACCGCCAACAACTGCTTACCGCATGGCTGCATAGCCTGTTTCCCGATACCCCGTTTGACCTCGCGCCCGCCTCGGCCGATGCCAGTTTCCGGCGCTATTTCCGCGCGACATTTGCCGATAAGTCGCTGATAGTGATGGATGCGCCGCCGGACAAGGAAAATTGCCGCCCGTTTATTCATGTTGCGCAACTGTTCGGCGCCACCGGCGTGAATGTGCCACAAGTGCTGGCGCAGGACCTGGAACAAGGGTTTCTGTTGCTGACCGACCTGGGCAACACCACTTACCTGCAAGCTCTCCAGTCAAACACCCATATAAACAATGCGCGCGAACTTTACCGCGCAGCGATTGATGCGCTGATTACTATCCAGCTGGCCAGCCGCGAAAACGAATTGCCACCCTATGATGCAGCCGCGCTGCTGCGCGAGATGCAGCTTTTCCCGGAATGGTATATCCCCAAACACATTGGGGTCACGCTGACCGAAAAACAAAACGCGGCGCTGGAAAATATTTTCCAGCGCATAGTGCAAAATAACCTGGCCCAGCCGCGCGTGTATGTTCACCGTGACTATCATTCGCGCAATTTGATGGTGACCAATCCCTCGCCCGGCATTCTGGATTTTCAGGACGCGCTCTATGGGCCGATTACCTACGATCTGGCGTCGTTATTCAAGGATGCTTATATCAAGTGGGAAGAAGCACAGGTGCTGGACTGGCTGGTTATCTACTGGGATAAAGCGCGCCAGGCCGGGCTGCCGGTGCATGCCGATTTCGCCGATTTCTACCGCGATTTCGAGTGGATGGGCGTGCAGCGCCACCTGAAAGTGCTGGGCATCTTTGCGCGGTTGTACCACCGCGATGGCAAGGAGGGTTACCTGAAAGACCTGCCGCTGGTGATGGACTATGTGCGCCGGGCCTGTGAACGTTACATTGATTTAAAACCCTTGCTGCGTTTGCTGAATGAGCTGGAAAAAATGCAACCTGTCGCAGGTATTTCGCCATGAAGATAATGCTGCTAGCCGCAGGCCGGGGTGAACGCATGCGCCCGCTGACCGATCACACGCCCAAACCATTGCTGCAAGTGGGCGGCAAACCGTTGATCGTGTGGCATCTGCAACGGCTGGCACAAGCCGGGCTGCGCGATGTCGTGATCAACCAGGCCTATCTCGGGCAGCAACTGGTAAGCGCCTTGGGTGACGGCAGCCGATACCAGGTGCGCATCCAGTATTCTGCTGAAAATCCGGTACTGGAAACCGCCGGCGGCATTGCCAACGCGCTGCCGCTACTTGGGGGAGAGGGCGAACCCTTCGCAGTAATCAACAGCGACATATACTGTGAATACGATTTTGCGCAACTGCCGACGCAGGCCTCAGCGATGGCTGAACGCGGCGACCTGGCTCACCTGGTGCTGGTGAACAACCCGCCCCAACATCCGGCAGGGGATTTCGGCTTGAGCCAAGGCCGGGTAACCGAGGGCAAACCCAGTTTGACTTTCAGCGGCATTGGAATTTATTTACCGCGATTGTTTACCCCCATTGCGCGCGGCACGCGCGCCCAGCTGGCGCCGCTGTTGCGCGAGCAAATCGCGTTGAACAAGGTCAGCGGCGAACATTACACCGGGCGCTGGGAAGACGTCGGTACCCCGCAGCGCCTGCAACAACTCGACAACGAATTGCGCAAGTCGCACAATACCCATCATGTTTAACTCTGCCATTTACGTCCGCCGCCGCCGCCATTTGATGGAACAAATGCAGCGCGGCATTGCGATTATCCCGACTGCAGCGGAAATGCTGCGCAACGGCGATGCGCATTATCCCTACCGTTTCGACAGCCACTTTCATTACCTGACCGGCTTTGATGAGCCGGAAGCGGTGCTGGTGCTGATCGCCGACGCGACGCCCAAGGCGTTGCTGTTCTGCCGCGAAAAAGATACCGAGCGCGAAATCTGGGATGGTTTCCGCTACGGGCCAGAGGGCGCGAAAGAAAAATTCGGTTTCGACGCGGCCTTTCCTATCGCCCAACTGGACACCAAACTGGTCGAGCTAATCAGCAATCAGCGCGCGCTGTACTATCCGCTGGGCGCCCATAATGTTTGGGATGAGCGCATTCTGGCGTTGCGCGCACGCGTGCAGGCGCTGGGCCGCAGCGGCATCAGTGCGCCCAACGAAATCCATGATATCCGCACGCTGCTGGATGAAATGCGCTTGATCAAGGACGCCGACGAGCTGGCAACGATGCGCCGCGCCGCCGCGATTTCTGTGGCGGCCCACAAACGCGCGATGCGCGCCACGCGGCCGGGCAAAATGGAATACGAAATTGAAGCTGAGCTGTGGTACGAGTTCCGCAAAAGCGGCGCGCAGGCACCGGCCTACACGTCAATTGTCGCGGGCGGCGCCAATGCCTGCGTATTGCATTACATTGCCAACAACATGCCGCTCAAGGAGGGTGACCTGTTGTTGATTGATGCGGCGTGTGAAATGGACGGTTACGCGACCGATATTACCCGCACGTTTCCGGTCAACGGCAAATTCAGCGCCGCACAAAAAGATGTGTACCAAATGGTGTTGGCGGCGCAGAGTGCTGCGATTGCTGCTGCGCGTCCCGGCGCACACTGGAATGATCCACACGACGTTGCGCTGCGTGTGCTGGCACAGGGCATGATAGATATGAAGCTGTGCCGCGGCAGCGTCGACGCGGTGCTGGAAAGCGGCGCCTACAAACGTTTCTACATGCACCGCACCGGCCACTGGCTGGGCATGGACGTGCACGATGTCGGCTCATATAAGCTGGATGGCAGCTGGCGCACGCTGCAGCCGGGCATGGCATTAACCGTGGAACCGGGCTGCTATATCCGCCCGGCGGATGATGTGCCCCAGCCGTTGTGGAATATTGGCATACGCATCGAAGATGATGTCGTGATCACCGCACAGGGATGTGAGGTATTGACTGAAGCGGCGCCAAAAACCGTGGACGCCATCGAAACATTGATGCAGCAACGATGAGTGCCCAGTGTGATATTGCGATCATAGGCGGCGGGCCGGTCGGAGCGGCATTGGCGCTGGCGTTGCGCGACAGCAGGCTGGATGTGCGCATACTCGAGGCACGCAAGGCGCAGCATACCTCCACTGATCCGCGCGGATTGGCATTGTCCTACGGCAGCCGCTTGCTGCTGAATCGTCTGGGAGTGTGGGACGGCCTGACCCATGTTTCGCCCATCACGACTATTCACATTTCGCAAAAAAATCATTTTGGCCGGACGCTGCTGCGCGCGTCTGAACTCAAAGTACCTGAACTGGGGTATGTGCTGCCCTTTTCCGCGCTGCAATCCCGCTTGCAACATGCGCTGCAACAAAGCAAGGCGCAGTGTCTGTCCGGCGCAATGGTCACCCAGCTGAATAGCAATGCAGAAAACGCCACGCTGGTTTATCGCCAGGGCGAGGATGAGCACACGTTGCAGGCTCGTCTGGCGGTTGTAGCCGATGGCGGCAAGCTGCTGGAAACGGCACACCCGCCAACCATTCATGACTATGGCCAAAGCGCCGTGATCGCCCACGTCACCTGCACCCACCCGCAGCCAGACACGGCATTTGAACGCTTTACCACGCATGGCCCGGTGGCGCTGCTGCCCTATAACGGCGGCTACGAACTGATCTTGACCGTCGCGCACCAAGCAACGCAGGCCATGCTGCAATGGGATGACGCGACTTTTCTGGCGGAACTGCATCAGCACTTCGGCGACCGGGTCGGTGAATTTCTGACGGTGGGCCAGCGCCATTGTTTTTCGCTGCGCTTGAAACGCGCGCCGGAAATTACTCTGCCGCACACGGTGCTGTTGGGCAACGCCGCGCAAACGTTGCACCCGGTAGCCGGGCAAGGATTCAATATGGGTTTGCGCGACGCGTGGGAACTGGCGCAGCAAATTCTGGGCACGACACCTGAGACATTGGGTTCCGAGGAGATGCTGCTCAGCTATCGACGCTCGCGCAGGCTGGACCGCAATGCCGGCAGCCGTTTTACCGATGGCTTGGTGCGGCTGTTTTCCAATGACCTGCCGGTGCTCAAAGCGGGCCGTGGCATTTCGCTGTCAGTGCTGGACTGCTTGCCCGGCGCAAAAAAATTTGTCGCGCGGCGCATGATGTTTGGCGCAAACGGCTAGTCAATATTGCATGCATCCGTATTTAAAAAGTGTGGTCCTCGTGGTCATCTGGGCTGCCCTGGCCAGTGGCCTGTTTTATTTCATGAGCAGCAAGGTCAACCCCAACACCGCAGACAACCTCAACCAGACCACCGAGGTGGTGTTGCAACGTGACTTGAGCGGCCATTACCGTGCCGAAGCATTTATCAACGGCATTAAAATTCCGGTGATGGTGGATACCGGCGCGACCAACGTGGCGATTTCCAGCGCGCTGGCGGACAAATTGGGGCTGCGTAGTATTCATGCAGTGCGCACCCAGACCGCAAATGGTGAAATAGTTTCCTACATGACCCGGCTGGCCAGCGTAAAGCTGGGCGGAATCGAGGCGCAGGATGTAGCCGCATCCATCTCGCCCAACCTCGGCGATGAAATGTTGTTAGGCATGTCTTTTCTGGGGCGGATGGACGTGCGGCTTTATCAGGGAAAAATGATAATCCGGGGTCCCGCTGAACAGAGCGATTAAAGAAAAACGTGCGGACAGCGCACGCTAAACACAAGTAGCGTGGGCTGTGAGCACGCACACCCGTATGGCCGCCCGGTAAAAACGCCGGGCAGTTGCGGC
>JANNQM010000079.1:0-2651 GCA_031400735.1 Gallionellaceae bacterium | reverse complement strand
GTGGTTCCCCTCTCCCGCTTGCGGGAGAGGGGCTAGGGGAGAGGGTAGAAACAGACGGCTTCGTACGCTGGCTGGAAATCTTCCACCACTCGGTGCAACTCAACACCACCCCGCTGTCGATAGCCGAAATTTTTGCCAAGCAGATTGACGGCCATCCGCGATCATGGATTTTTACGTCAGCCACGCTGGCGGTAAAACAGGATTTCTCACATTACCAATCGGAAATGGGTTTGCTGAAAGCGCGCACTGCGTATTGGGAAAGTCCGTTCAATTATCTGGAACAGGCGCTGTTGTATGTGCCGCAAAATATGCCGGAACCGAACAGCCCCGGCTACACCGAGGCCGTGGTGCAGGCCGCGTTGCCGTTGATTGAGGCCAGCAAGGGGCGCGCTTTTTTGCTGTTCACCAGCTTGCGAGCGATGCAGCGTGCACACGAAATTTTGCAGGCAGAGTTCGACCGGAAAAATCTGCATTATCCGCTGATGCTGCAGGGTGAAGGCTCGCGCAACGAGTTGCTGACACGCTTTCGCGAGCATGGCAATGCGGTGCTGTTGGGCAGCCAGTCGTTCTGGGAAGGCGTAGATGTGCGCGGCGAGGCGCTGTCGCTGGTGGTAATAGATAAACTGCCATTCGCACCGCCGGATGATCCGGTGCTGGCGGCCCGCATTGCGCAGATCAGCAAACAGGGGCGAAATGCGTTCATGGAATATCAATTGCCGCGCGCGGTGATTAATCTCAAACAAGGTGCAGGACGTTTAATCCGCGATGAAACGGATCGCGGCGTGCTGATGATTTGCGATCCACGGTTGATTGGGAAATCATATGGCAAGCGGATATGGCAGAGCTTGCCGCCGATGAAGCGGACCAGGGTGGAGGCGGAGGCGGTGAAGTTTTTTGAGCGGGATGGTGACGGTGAACCAACCACCCCGGTGCTGACGCACCACCCCTCCTCGAAAGAGGAGGGGAATAGGGTTATTGAAGGGGTATAGCACGCATTAGATTAACCCCACCCTCCCCTCCTTATGTACAAGGAGGGGTCGCCCGCAGGGCGGGGGTGGTTAAGCCTTCCAATTCCGGATAGAAACGATCACTGCGTTGGCTTCGTCTTCGGCTCCTAGCCGTACTAAATGTACTGTCTTCGTCGCCTTATCCTCGCCGCCTTGTGCTCCTTCCTATCCGGAATTGGAATTAAACCCTCTCCGCCCACAAATCATGCGCATCCGAATCAGTAACGCGCACATTCACAAATTCCCCTACCTTAAGACCCGCCCCGTCCTCGATGTAAACCAGACCATCAATCTCCGGCGCGTCACTGGCACTGCGCGCAATAGCACCATCCTCATCCACATCGTCCACCAGCACCTGCATCGTCATGCCGATTTTTTTGGTCAGGCGCGCGGCGCTGATGGTGGCCTGTAAATTCATCAGCCGCTCCAGGCGCTGTTGCTGCACTTCGGGCGCAATGTGGTCGGGCAGTGCGTTGGCCACCGCGCCTTCCACCGGGGAATACATGAATGCGCCGACGCGATCCAGTTGCGCCTCTTCAAGAAAATCCAGCAGTTCCTGAAACTCTGCTTCGGTTTCGCCGGGAAAGCCGACAATAAATGTGCTGCGCAACGTGATGTCTGGGCAGATGCTGCGCCATTGCCGGATGCGCTGCAGCACGTTTTCGCTGCTGGCGGGACGTTTCATCAGTTTCAGGATGCGCGCGTTGGCATGCTGAAACGGAATATCGAGATAGGGCAAAATTTTTCCGGCCGCCATCAGCGGAATCACGTCATCGACGTGCGGGTAGGGGTACACGTAATGCAGACGCACCCAAACTCCCAACTCGCCCATCGCTTGCACCAGCTCATTCATGCGCGTCTTGAGTGGCTTGCCGCCCCAAAAGCCGGTGCGGTATTTGACATCGACGCCATAGGCACTGGTGTCCTGCGAGATGACCAATAGTTCTTTCACGCCTGCATTGACCAAATTCTGCGCCTCTTGCATCACGTCGCCCACCGGGCGGCTGACCAGGTCACCGCGCATCGAAGGAATAATGCAGAACGTACAGCGATGGTTGCAGCCCTCGGAAATTTTGACATAGGCGTAATGTTTTGGTGTCAAACGAATGCCTTGCGGCGGCACCAGATCGCTGTAGGGGTCGTGCGGTTTGGGCAAGTGCGTGTGCACTGCGCGCATCACTTCATCGGTCGCGTGCGGACCGGTGACGGCCAGCACTTTGGGATGCGTTTTCTGCACGATGTCGCCCTTGGCACCGAGGCAGCCAGTGACGATCACCTTGCCATTTTCGGCCAGCGCTTCGCCTATCGCGTCCAGCGATTCAGCCACTGCACTGTCGATAAAACCGCAGGTGTTGACGACAACCAGATCGGAATCGGCATAGCTGGGCGAGATCAGGTAACCCTCGGCGCGCAGGCGCGTCAGTATTTGCTCGGAATCCACCGTGGCTTTGGGACAGCCGAGTGAGACGAAGCCGACGCGGGGTAAAGGGTTCAAGTTGCTCATTTTTTATTCAGTTAATTAAACAGCTTCACATGTAGGAGCGGGCCATGCCCGCGAAAAATGTTCGCGGGCAAGGCCCGCTCCAACTCCATAAAATTTCTAAACCCTCCACATCCGGATTCCTGCCCCGGTGCCCC
Source organism: Gallionellaceae bacterium (assembly GCA_031400735.1). GTDB lineage: Bacteria > Pseudomonadota > Gammaproteobacteria > Burkholderiales > Gallionellaceae > Nitrotoga. Next base: position 6 of record JANNQM010000079.1, on the reverse strand, counting down.
CCCCCC
>JANNQM010000078.1:0-6737 GCA_031400735.1 Gallionellaceae bacterium | reverse complement strand
GGGCCCTGCCCGCGATTTTTTCGTTCGCGGGCAGGGCCCGCTCCTACTAATCTTATTTGTAGAACTTTAGGGCACTATCCTTTAGTCGAAGTACCGTAGTAAAGTCCATCTGAACATTCAGGGAGTAGTGATGAAAATACTTATCGTAGCGACATTACTGGCTTTGCTTGCAGCTTGCCAGAGCTTGCCTAAACTGGAAGACGATGCGCGCTATGTGCGGCTGGCGAAGGTGACCGATATACGTGAATTCACTGAGATTGAGCGCAAGCAGGCATGGGCTAACCGGCCCAGTGATTCCCGGGTCGGGGTCGGCTTCGGCTTTGGCCTCGGAGTAGGCAGTGGCGGCAGCTTTGGCGGGATGAACGTGGGCATAGGCAGCACGTTTGGCAACCGCGATCGATCCTACGGCCGCGCCCAGCCGCCGCACATTGCCGATGGCGCCAACCGAGTTACCGTCCAACCCATAGGTACCACAGACCGCGTCGAAGTGATGAGTTACGGCCAGCATAAAATCGGCGATTGCGTCAAAGTGCTGGCCACCCACCCGACTGAATATCCGCGTTTCTTTGAGCTAAAGCCGGGCGAGAGCTGCGAATAATTCAAATTCCGGATAGAAACGATCACTGCGTTGGCTTCGTCTTTAGTTTCGGCCGCTTCGCTTAACCTGCTTCCGCAGGTTAGCCTGCACTGAAACTCGCTATGCTTGTTTTGGCTCCTAGCCGTACTAAATGTACTGTCTTTACCCGCAAGGGGTACACCGCAAGGGTAGGCAAATCCGTTTCCAGCCAAAGGCTGGACGGAGTTTGCACGGCCGTGGTTGTACCCGTAAAGGGGACGCCGCCAGACACTCGCCCTGCGGGCGGTCTTGGCGCAGTAAAGCCGATAAATCGGCAACAACCACGCACTGTCGCCTCATCCTCGCCGCCTTATGCTCCTTCCTATCCGGAATTTGAATAAATCCCGTATAAGGGCTTGCTATTTAGATCAAGTCCAATTAGAGTAGTCACGTAGTCAACCCAAGGAGATTTCCATGACCAAATCCATCGCTATCACACTCGCCACGTTGCTGGCGCTGTCTGCCGTTTCGGCAACTGCCTGCCCGCTGGAAGACGCAAAGAAAGCCGCAGCCGACGCCAAAGCCGGTACCAGCCAACCCGCTACACCGGCTAAGCCAACGGTATAACCGCACCAGAAAAGCAATAACCAGAAAAGTAACAAACAGGGCAGCGCTTAAGTGCTGCCCTTTTTACTGGGTCCACCATACCCCTTTAGTAATCTAATCTTGCTGAGCCCTACTTTAAACTTTCCGAATACTGGCCTTGCCAAACACCCCGTTCGGACGCAACGCCAACGCCAGGATCAATAGCACCAGGCCCGGTGCTTCGCGCCAGCCGCTGCCGATATAAAAGCTGGCCAGACTTTCCAGTGCTCCCAGAAACAAGCCCACCAGCACCACGCCAAAACCGGAATTCAGCCCGGCCACTACCGCTACAGAAAATGATTTCAATACCAGCGCCGCAGCCATAGCCGCGCCGACCGTGGTGATGGGCGAAACCAGAATGCCGGCCATTGCCGCAGCAATGCCAGACAAAGCATAGGACAGCATGATGATGCGCGTGGCCGACACGCCCATCAGTTCGGCGGCGTCGCGGTCTATGGCCACTGCTTCAAATGCCTTGCCCAATAATGTTTTGCGCTTGAATAATTCGATCAACCCCATCAGCGTAAACACGCCCAGGGCCACCGAAATTTCCAGTGGTGTAATCGCAATCCCGAAAAAATACATCGGGTCGGAGGAGATGGGTGTGGGAAAAGGATGGTCATCGCGTCCCCAGATATTTTCAGCGGCTGAAAAACCCAGCAAGCCGAATATCACCGTCAACAATATCCAGCCTTCGCTTTTTTGTTCCAGCGCCAGGCGCACTGCGGCCCGCTCCACAAACAAACCCAGCAACGCGCCAAATAGCAGCCCGCCCACCACCACCAGCCAATACGGCAGGCCGAGATTAATCAGGGTCAAACTGAAAAAAGCGCACAGCATGACCAATTCGCCCTGGCCAAAATTAATGCTCTTGCTGGTGGAATAGGTCAGCTGAAAGCCGTAGGCGATCAGCGCATAGACCAAGCCCATTAATGCGCCGCTGACTATGAGCTGGAGAGTGATCGTGAGGGTCATTGGGCTGCCTGCGCAGGAATGGCAGTAATTACTTCATATTCTTTATCAGCCGCTGGCGATCCGCATCATCGGCAAAAACGACACGTCCATCTTTTACCACGCCCATCACCGTATGCTCGCGCCGGAACGCTTCGTGCGTATTGACATTAGCCGGATCCCATTTGCTGTAGGGGCGCTGCCAGGTAGCAATAATGCCTTTCACCGGCTCATTCAAATTTTCCAGGGCTTCCTTGATTTTATGCGTGTCGGCACTTTGCGCCTGCTTCACCGCTGCGGCAAATATCAGCACTGCGTCATAGCCCTGCGCCGCTGAAACCGGTGACAGGATGCGCGTCACGCCATAGGCTTTGTGGTACGCGTCAATAAATTTTTTGACGCGCGGAGTAATCGGTTCTTCAATAAAAGTCTGCGGCATCATTGCGCCGTTGGCATTGGCCCCGGCGTTGTCGATAAAGTTGGACATCGACAATGCCCAGCCGCCGATCAGCGGCACGTTTATCTTGTTTTTGGGCATGCCATTGGCAACGGCTGCCAGCTCAGGCCCCACGGCCCAGATCAAGATCGCTTGCGCGCCGCTGGCTTTTACGCGCAGCAATTGCGCAGTCATATCCTTGTCGCCGATGTTGAATTTTTCGGTGGCGACCACCTTCAGTTTGTTGCCCTGTTTTTCAATCTGGCTGAGTAAATCATCGCGGCCCGATACGCCATAGTTGGATGAATCGTAGAACAGCGCGACGTTAGTCAATTTGCGCTTGATTGCATCTTCCACCACCATGGCCGCTTGAATGCCATCGTGTGCGGCAAAACGGAAAATCGATAAATCCTTGACGCCCGCTTTGCTCCATTGGGTCATCGAGGCTGAACCTGCTGCCGGGGTAATGATTTTGGTGATGCCTTTTTCCTGCAGATGCCGGTCGCCTGCCATCGCCACACCGGTGTTAACGGTACCAATCACGCCCGACAGGTTTTTCATCGAAGCGATTTCCTGCGCGATCAGCGCACCACGGTCGTTCTTGCCTTCGTCATCGCGCTCGATGGTTTCGATTTTCATTTTTTTATTGCCGACGCTGATACCGCCGCTGGCATTTATTTCAGCAATGGCCAACCGCGCGCCATCACGCATCGAAATGCCCATGGGCGCCGAACCGCCGCTGAATGGCCCGGTAATCGCTAACCGGATGACTTCATCGGCGTAAACTGGGGGCACAGCAAGAAATAACAACAATGATGCAAGCAAAGTTTTTTTCACAAAAAACCTCCACATAATTTGCATTTAAGGAGCCCGCGCGGGCTGAAAACCGGAATACTGGCGGAGAGGGTGGGATTCGAACCCACGGTAGGCTCGCACCTACGCCTGATTTCGAGTCAGGTACATTCGACCACTCTGCCACCTCTCCGGAAGTGCATTAATCAGCACGCGCATTTTATCAGCAATGTGTGACGGATGTTCCAAAAATCAGGCAGAATGTTTATATGCGAACATCAATACGCCCAAGTTTGATCACGATGTTATGGTTTTGTCCGGCGCTGCTCTGCGGCTGTGCACCGACCCCTCCCGAGACGCCGCGCAAATCGTGGCAGGAAGAGCTGACCGTCATTGTCGCGCACGGTGACACCAGTGCCGGGGCAGAATTGGAACTGCAACTGGTCACACTGTTCGCCAAACAATTGCAGGTCAACATAAAACTCTTGCCGCTACCCCAGGAAAAAATCCTGCCGTCGCTATTGGCCAACAAGGCGCACATCGCGGCAGCCGGACTGCGCAGCAACGGACAGGTGGGAGTCGAGTTCGGCACTTCTTACCAGACTGTGCGCGAGCAGATCGTGTGCGGTGGTAAACCGCTACGCCGCCTGGAGGAACTTGTTTCCAGAGAGATCGCAGTGTTGGCTGGCTCGTCACAGCAAGCGGCGCTGCGCGAAACAAAACAAAAATTTCCTAGATTGCGCTGGGATGTGCGCGACGACCAGACCGTGATCGATTTATTGGCGGAAGTGTCGGAAGACAAGCTGGAATGCACGATAGCCAATGAAGAACAGCTGGCGCTGGCGCGCAACTTTAATGCGCGGCTGAATTCTACGCTGGATATTGCCCCGCCTTCCAGACTGGCCTGGGCCTTTGCGCCGGACCGCGACGAAGCATTATTTGCCGAAGCACAAAAATTTTTCGCGGAAATCAAACAGGATGGCACGTTGCGCCGACTGCTGGACCGCTTTTACGGGCACAACGAACGGTTGGGGTCAGTCGATGCGGTGGCATTTAAAACCAAAATCTATACTGTCTTGCCGCATTTTCGCTATTTGTTCGAGGAAGCGGCCACGCTGACCGGCATGGACTGGCGATTGCTGGCGGCGATTGGCTACCAGGAATCTCACTGGAACCCGCTGGCCACTTCACGCACCAATGTGCGCGGCATCATGATGCTGACCGAGGACACCGCCGACCGCATGGGCGTGACCAACCGCCTGGATGCGCGCCAAAGCATCATGGCCGGCGCGCGCTACCTGCAATTACTGAAAGAACAATTACCGTTGCGCATTGATGAACCGGATCGCACCTGGCTGGCGCTGGCTGCCTATAATCAAGGGTACGGCCATCTGGAAGATGCGCGGGTACTGGCTGTGAAATCGGGCTTGAATCCGGATATCTGGTCCGATGTCAAAAAGGTCATGCCGTTACTGGCGCAACCGCTTTACTACCAGGAACTCAAATATGGCCATGCGCGCGGCGGGGAAGCGGTGATATTTGTCGAAACAGTGCGTTTGCACCATGACATATTGAAACACTTGAATTCAGACGAAGTGCCGCGTTTGAAGTCCAGGAAGTTTTATCTGCCGTTCCTTGGGTAATTCCAATTCTCCATCAAAACGATAACTGCGTTGGCTGCGTCTTCGGCTCCTAGCTGTACTAAAATGTACTATATTCGTCGCCTCATCCTTGCCGCCTTGTTCTCCTTTTGATGGAGAATTGGAATAATCGGTTTAATCAGCTGCCTTGATGATATCCAACCCGCCCATATAAGAGCGCAGCACCTCAGGTACCCGCACGCTGCCATCCGCCTGCTGATAATTTTCCAGCACCGCAACCAGTGTCCTGCCTACCGCCAGACCCGAACCATTCAAGGTATGCAGCAGCTCCGGCTTGCCTTGCGCATTGCGAAAGCGCGCCTGCATACGGCGCGCCTGGAATGCTTCAAAATTGGAACACGAAGAAATTTCGCGGTAGGTGTTCTGCGCCGGCAACCACACCTCAATGTCATAAGTCAGCGCAGCGGAAAATCCCATATCGCCGGTACACAGTTTCACTACGCGGTAAGGCAACTCAAGTTTTTTCAAAATTGTTTCGGCATGGCCCAGCAATTCTTCCAGCGCCGCGTAAGATTTTTCCGGATGCACAATCTGCACCAGTTCCACTTTGTCGAACTGATGCTGGCGTATCATGCCGCGCGTATCGCGGCCATAAGAACCGGCTTCGGAGCGGAAGCATGGCGTGTGCGCAACATATTTTAATGGCAGCTGTTCGAGTGGTGTGATGGTGTCGCGCACGATGTTGGTTACTGGAACTTCGGCGGTGGGAATCAGGTAAAAACCACGCGCTTGTTCTTTCAATATTGAGTCGAGGGACTCGACCATCTCACCAGAGTCAACTTTAAACAAATCAATTTCAAACTTTGGTAACTGTCCAGTACCGCGCATAGAACTTGCATTCACGATATATGGCACATAAGTCTCGGTATAGCCATGCTGTTCGGTATGCGTATCCAGCATGAACTGCGCCAATGCTCGATGCAAACGCGCCAACGGACCTTTCAGCAACGAAAATCGTGCACCGGAAATTTTGGCGGCGGTTTCGAAATCCAATCCGCCTAAACCTTCACCTATACTGACATGATCTTTCACGTCGAAATCAAACTTGGGAATGTTGCCAAGCTTGCGCACTTCGACATTGTCCGCGTCGGATTTGCCTGCCGGTACGCTTTGATGCGGAGTGTTGGGAATAACAGAAAGAAACGCATCCAGCTCCTGCTGTACTCGATCAAGCTGCGTTTCAAGATCATTCAATTCATCTCCCAAACCCGCCACCTCGGCCATGATCACTGATACATCTTGCCCTTTGGCCTTGGCTTGGCCAATTTGCTTGGATGTAGCATTGCGCTTGGCCTGCAATTCCTGCGTGCGGACCTGAATCTGCTTGCGCTCGGCTTCAAGTTGCGAGAATTTTTCGGTGTCCAGCGCAAAACCACGAGTGGCGAGCCGTGCTGCCACGCCCTGCAAGTCAGTTCTTAGTTGTTGTATGTCCAGCATGATTTTATGTTTTGTATTTAATTAAATTAACCCCAACCACCCCGGCGCTTTGCGCCACCCCCTCCTTATAAATAAGGAGGGGAATATCATAGTGGCGCGCCTTGCATCCCCTCCTTTTTTCAAGGAGGGGTCGCCACTGCGCCACTCGACGAGATGGCGGCCTCGATGTCGGTCGCGTTTCGCGAAGGCCGCTTCACCGACGGTCTGGTGGGCGCGGTTGAACGGGCGGGCCAGCTTCTCGCTGCCCATTTCCCACGCG
>JANNQM010000077.1:0-3025 GCA_031400735.1 Gallionellaceae bacterium | reverse complement strand
AGCAGCTTGGTGAAGGGTTCGCTGCACTGCACCAGGCCGACATCGCGCATCAGCTTGTTGAAGAAGCGCGCATACAGCAGGTGCAAAATCGCGTGTTCTATCCCGCCGATGTACTGGTCTACCGGCAGCCAGTAACGCGCTCGTTCATCGACCAGGCCGGTTTTGCAATCCGGGCTGGCATAGCGCGCGTAGTACCAGGAAGACTCGACAAAGGTGTCCATGGTGTCGGTCTCGCGTTTAGCCTTGCCGCCGCACTTGGGGCAGCTGCACTCGTAAAACTCAGGCATTTTCGCCAGCGGCGAACCTGCACCGGTGATGGTCACATTCTCCGGCAGCACCACCGGCAGCTGCGCATCCGGCACTGGCACATCACCGCAACTCGGGCAATGGATGATGGGTATAGGGCAGCCCCAGTAGCGCTGGCGCGAAATGCCCCAGTCGCGCAGGCGGAACTGCACTTTCTTTTCGCCCAGCTTTTTGGCAGCGAGGTCACCGGCGATCGCATCGAAAGCCTGCTGAAAATCCAAGCCGTCATACTTGCCGGAGTTGACGCAAACACCATCTTTATCTGAGTACCAGCTTTTCCAATGTTGTTCTTCTGCAAATTCTAAAAATTTCAGTGACTCTACATAATCAAGTCGATTTTTTTCTGGCAAATCATTTTGCTGAATTGCTTTTTTTATCGCAATATACGTGCCGGCTTCAATGACTTGTTTGATTGGTAATTTGTATTTTTTCGCAAATTCAAAATCGCGCTCGTCATGCGCCGGCACCGCCATCACCGCACCTTCGCCATAGCCCATCAGTACATAGTTGGCGACCCAAACCGGCAGCTTGTCGCCATTCAGCGGGTGTGTCACAAACAGTCCTGTATTCATGCCTTTCTTTTCCATCGTCGCCATGTCGGCTTCGGCGGTGCCACCGCGTTTGCACTCGGCAATAAACTCGGCCAGTTTTGCATTACCTGCGGCGGCCTGGGTTGCCAGTGGATGTTCGGCCGCCACTGCCACATAGGTCGCACCCATCAGCGTATCGGGACGGGTGGTGTAGACCTTGAGCGTGCCTGTTTTGCCTATGCCCGCATCGAACGGAAATTCAATATCGCAACCGTAGCTCTTGCCTATCCAGTTGCGCTGCATGGTCTTGACCTGTTCCGGCCAGCCGCCCAGCTGGTCGAGGTCGGTCAGCAGCTCGTCCGCGTATTGGGTGATGCGGAAGAAGTACATCGGGATCTCGCGCTTCTCCACCAGTGCGCCCGAGCGCCAGCCGCGCCCGTCTATAACCTGTTCGTTGGCCAGCACGGTGTGGTCGACCGGGTCCCAGTTCACGGTGGAGGTTTTTTTGTAAATCAGGCCCTTCTCGAACAGGCGCGTAAACAGCCATTGTTCCCAGCGGTAATATTCGGGTGTGCAGGTGGTGACTTCGCGCGACCAGTCTATCGCCAGCCCCAGGCTTTGCAGCTGTTTGCGCATGTAGTCGATATTGGAGTAAGTCCACGCAGCAGGCGGCACATTGTTGGCCATTGCGGCGTTTTCGGCGGGCAGGCCGAATGCGTCCCAGCCCATAGGCTGCATCACGTTAAAGCCCTTCATGCGGTGGTAGCGCGCCAGCACATCGCCCATGGTGTAGTTGCGCACATGGCCCATGTGCAGCTTGCCGGAGGGGTAGGGGAACATCGACAGGCAATAGTACTTGGGCTTGTCTGAAGTTTCGCTGGCTTTGAAAGCCTGGCGTTTTTCCCAATGCTGCTGCGCGGCGCTTTCAATATCTTTAGGCGTGTAATTCTGTTGCATGGCGGCTTGATTTATTCGTGGCTGATTAAGCCGCCATTATATACGGAGAGAGCGTTTAAACTTAATCGGGATTTGACCCGGCAGCAGGAATAAGCAGCCGGGGGTGTTGTTCTGACTTATTTGCCGAGCTTGTCCTGCAGTTCCTGGCCGGTCTTCTCCAGCGCGCGGCCACTTTTTTCCAGGGTTTCGCCACCGAGTCGTTTCAGCTTTTCGTTGAGTGTTTCTTTGTAAAACGGGTTCGACAGCAACGGTGTTTCGCGGCCGATATTGACGCCCAGCCATAATCCTATCGCGACACCAATGGCTGCGCCGAACAATATAATCTTAATATTTTTCATCATTATTAATTCTCCGGCCCTGATTTGATTACTCGCGTGCTTCGCGTTCGATCTCTTCCACGGTGACGTGGCGCACATCCCTGCCTTTGACCATATACACAACATATTCGGCCATGTTCTGTGCGTGGTCGCCGATGCGTTCGATCGCTTTTGCGACAAACAGAATCTCCAGCGAGGTGGAAATGGTGCGCGGATCTTCCATCATGAAAGTGATCAGATAACGCATGATGGCGCGGAATTCTTCGTCGACCTGCTCATCCTGACGCACCACACGGGCGGCGGCGGCAACGTCCAGACGCGCAAACGCGTCAAGCGCGTTATGCAGCATGTTGAGCGCCAGTTCGGCCGCATGCTTGATTTCGTGATAGCGCGGCAGGATCAGACTTTCGCGTTTTGACAACAGCAATGCCATACGCGAGATTTTCTGCGCTTCGTCGCCGATACGCTCAAGATCTGTGATGGTCTTGATCACCGTCATGATCATGCGCAGGTCGCCTGCGGCAGGCTGGCGACGCACCAGAATGTGATTGCAGTTTTCGTCGATTTCGACTTCCATTGCATTGACGCGATGATCGTCCTCGATCACGCGTTTCATCAGCGCTTCATCACCGGTTGTCAGCGACTCGATCGCCAGTTTGATCTGGCTCTCGACCAGTCCGCCCATTTGCAGCACGCGTGCCCTGACCGCTTCCAATTCGGCATCAAATTGTCGTGATGTATGTTCGCTACTGACCATTTCTTGTCCTTATTTATATTTTATGTCAGATCAATTGTACTCTTACATTGTTGCTGGTTTGTTTCAAGCTTGTAATTAATTTAGAGCGTAATTGTTTGCACACCGGTGGGTGTGCCAAGCAGCAGCACGTCGGCGCCACGTCTTGCAAACAGTCCATT
>JANNQM010000076.1:0-13651 GCA_031400735.1 Gallionellaceae bacterium | reverse complement strand
GAAAGGTGCGGCACAACGCGTGAAATATACTGTGGCAGGGGGTGGCGGCTTGGGCGCGATTGTCAACGCAGCCATCGGCAATGTGCCACGCGTGGAAGATGTGGTCGCCAAATTCCAGCAAGTATCGCAACGCCTGAAATATTCCATGGTGCCCACCATCGCCGCAGTGGATGGGCTGGCGCTCGGTGGCGGCTGCGAATTTTCGATACACTGCACGCGCATTGTCGCCACGCTGGAAAGTTATATCGGCTTGGTGGAAGTCGGTGTTGGCCTGCTGCCCGCAGGTGGCGGCTGCAAGGAAATGGCACAACGCGCGGCAGCTGAGGCCCAGCACTTTTCCAGTGACGGGCGGGTTGAAATCTTCCCCTATCTGCGTCGCTATTTCCAGAACATCGCCATGGGTGAAGTATCCAAAAGTGCCGAACAGGCACGCGACATGGGCTACCTGCGGCCCTCTGACCGCATCGTGATGAACCGCTTCGAACTGCTGCACATCGCCAAACAGGAAGCGCGCGCACTGATCGCCAGCGCCTATCGCCCGCCATTAGTACAGCGCCAGATTCCAGTGGCCGGTCGGACCGGCATCGCCACATTCAAGGCATCAATGATCAACATGCTGGAAGGCGGTTTCATTTCCGAACACGACTACAACATCGGCTGTCGCGTCGCCGAAACAATGTGTGGCGGCGATGTGGAAACGGGTAGCCTGGTGGATGAGAATTGGTTGCTGGATTTGGAGCGGCGTAATTTCATGGAATTGCTGGCGACGGATAAGACCAAGGCACGGATTGAGCATATGTTAAAAAATGGAAAGCCATTAAGGAATTAGCAGGCGCTGCTGACACTGTACTTTTCGGGCTGGCTGGTTTACAATATGACCAGAATTATGACCAAAAGGAGAATGGTATGGGCGCAGTTAATCTTGCAGTTGCAAAAGCGCATTTAAGCGAGTTAATCAGCAAGGTCGAGGCAGGCGAAGAGATGGTGATTACCCGGCATGGTCGTCCGGTAGTGCGGGTGATACCCGCCACCCCGCTCAAACAGCCGGTGCCACTGGAGCGGCTGGCCCAGTTGCGCAAAAAGCTTCCTTCCGGGAAGGAGAGCAGTGCGCAATCGTTACGCAAGCTGCGCGATGAGGAATGATTTATCTTGATACCAGTTTTGTAGCGCCGCTGTTTCGCGCCGAGCCCAGTTCCAGCAAAGTCGCGGATTTTATTTCGCGGCAAGCAACCGGGACACTGGCGGTCAGCAAGTGGACTAGCGTTGAATTTGCCAGCCTGATTTCCCGGGAGGTGCGCATGGATGTATTGACAGCCGCAGAAGGCCGCAGCCTGATTGCAGAGTTTGAGTCAATCATCGCCGCCTCTTTTGTCGTACTTTCTCCCAACAGTTACGATTTCGAACTGGCACAAGAATATGTAGCCCATTTTTCCACCCGCTTGCGTGCGCCTGATGCGTTGCATTTGGCAGTTGCACACAACAACGGTATGGAGTACATCGCCACGCTGGATGAAGGAATGCTTGCCGCCGCCAAAAAATTGAAGGTTCCGGCACGGCGGGTGCTTCAAAGGTAAGTGGCCTGCAGGGCCATAGTTGAGCGCGCCATCAGCAAAATTAGCGTTTAATTCAGGAGGATCACCATGACCAAACAAATCCAGGAATCCTACATTGTCGCCGCCACACGCACCGCCGTCGGCAAAGCGCCGCGTGGCATGTTCCGTAATACTCGGCCAGACGATTTGCTGGCGCATGTGCTGAAAAGTGTGCTGGCGCAGGCGCCTTCGCTGGACCCTTCTGCGGTGGGCGATGTGATCGTCGGCTGTGCGATGCCGGAGGCCGAGCAGGGTATTAACGTGGCGCGCATTTCTTTGCTGTTGGCCGGGTTACCGAATACGGTGCCGGGGTTAACTGTTAACCGGTTTTGCTCTTCCGGTTTGCAGGCGGTAGCGCTGGCGGCGGATCGAATTCGGCTGGGCGAGGCTGAGGTGATGATTGCGGCGGGTACCGAGAGCATGAGCATGGTGCCGATGACCGGCAACAAGGTCGCGATCAATCCGGCCATTTTTGCGCGCGATGAAAATTTTGCGATTGCGTTTGGCATGGGCATTACCGCCGAGAAAGTGGCGGAACGGTGGAAGGTGTCGCGCGAGGCGCAGGATGCTTTTGCGTTGCAAAGCCATCAGCGCGCTTTACACGCGATAGCGGCGGGCGAGTTTGCAGATGAGATCAGCGCTTACGCTATCGAAAATCATCAGCCGGATTTGCAGGGCGGCACAGTCAATATCAAAACGCGCTCCGCCACGCAGGATGAAGGCCCGCGCACTGACACCACGTTGCAGGTATTGGCCAAACTGAAACCGGTATTCGCGCAAAAGGGCTCAGTCACCGCAGGTAACAGCTCACAAATGTCGGACGGCGCGGGCGCGGTTTTGCTGTGCAGTGAGGCGGCATTGAAACGTTACAACCTGACGCCGATCGCGAAATTCCTGGGCTTCAGCGTGGCCGGTGTGCCGCCGGAAATAATGGGTATCGGGCCAAAAGAAGCGATTCCGCGCGTGTTGAAGCAAGTGGGGCTGAACCTGCAGGACATTGGCTGGATTGAGCTGAATGAGGCGTTCGCCGCGCAATCGCGGGCGGTGATAGGCGATGTCGGCCTCGATCCGGAAAAAGTAAATCCGCTGGGCGGCGCGATCGCGCTGGGTCATCCGCTCGGCGCCACCGGCGCGATTCGCACCGCCACGCTATTGCATGGCATGCGGCGGCGCAAGCTGAAATACGGCATGGTGACAATGTGCATCGGCACCGGCATGGGCGCAGCGGGAATTTTCGAGGCCATCTAGGTGAGCATAACGCCGCTTGCGGTGATTGATAGCGATGCACTGGAACAGGCGCTACGCAGTCAGGGTGAAGATTTTTTCCGCCATGTAAGCGCACATTGTCCGCATTTATTTGCGCCCACGCCCGTTCTGATTACTGCGGCGCAGGTGGCGAAGATGCAGGCCGTTATTGAAGCGGTGGAGCGGGTTGTCAAATTTCCAGCGTGGTTGGACTCTCCCCCGCCCCCGCCCCCTCTCCCTAAAAAGGGAGAGGGAACAAGTGTTACACCGCACGAGTGTCTGGGTGTTTTTTTCGGTTACGATTTCCACTTGAATGACGATGGCGCGCACTTGATCGAGATCAACACCAACGCCGGTGGAGCGTTTTTGAATGCATTGCTGCTGGATAGCCAGCGTAATACAGCGCTGCCGGGCGTCGCTGCCGCCGTGGATAACCTTGAGCAGGATTTTCTGGCGATGTTCCGCAACGAGTGGCGGCTGGTGCGCGGGGATGCGCCGCTGAAACACATCGCCATCGTGGACCAGCACCCGGAAACGCAATACCTCTATCCTGAATTTTTACTGGCAAAAAATATGTTCCAGCGCGCCGGAATGGCTGCGCATATTCTTGACCCCGCTGAATTACTGGCGCGCGACGATGGGCTGTACATTACTATTTCTGACTCCAATCTTTCGGGCAGCGAACAAAAAATTGATCTGGTTTATAACCGCCTGACTGATTTTTCGTTGCAGCGCTATCCTGCATTGCTGGCTGCCTGGCAGCAGCGGAACTTTGTATTGACGCCGCATCCCCGCGCCTATGTCCAGTATGCCGACAAACGTAACCTGGCCCGGCTCACCGACGCATCCACTTTGCGCAATATCGGCGTCAGCGAAACAGATATTGCTACGCTGCAATCAGGCATACCGCTCACCCTTGTAGTGCGTCCGGAAATGCAGGCCACGCTGTGGTCACAACGCAAACAATGGTTCTTCAAACCTGCTTCCGGGTTCGGCAGCAAAGGAGCTTATCGCGGCGCGAATGTCACCACACGCGTGTTCGATGAAATCATGCACGGCGATTATGTTGCCCAGCGTATGGCCGTACCGGGTGAACGGGTAGTCGATGTACCGGGCCACGAATCGCAGGCATTCAAGTTTGATGTGCGTTGTTATGTGTATGACGGCAAGTTGCAGCTAATCGCTGCGCGGCTGTATCACGGCCAGACCACCAATTTCCGGACAGCGGGCGGAGGTTTCGCGTTAGTCCGGATCGTTGGGTAGAATGCCCGTATGTTGATTTATTCATTTCTTGCAGTAGGCACCGGCGCGGCGCTAGGAGCGTGGTTGCGCTGGGGATTAACATTATGGCTCAACCCTGCGCTACCGGAATTACCATTGGGCACGCTGGCCTCAAACCTGGTGGGCGGTTATCTGGTCGGGTTGGCCTTAGCCTATTTTTTGCAACATCCGGCGATCTCGCCTGAATGGCGCTTGTTCATCATTACCGGCTTTCTGGGCGGGTTGACCACTTTTTCCACGTTCTCAGCGGAAACCGTGCTGTTGCTGGCGCGCGGACAATATGCCTGGACGCTGGCCCTCATCGCCACCCATCTTGCTGGTTCCATCCTGATGACCTTGTTGGGCATGCAAACCTTCAAGTTTCTTTCTCCGTAAGTCCTCTCCAGCCCTACAAAAATCGTTACTAAGTTCGTTTGGTAACAGACCGCTTTGCCCCATTTTGATAAATTGGGACATTAACCGCCGTTCGTATCCCGTCATCAAAACCCCGTCATCAAAACAAAAGAGATGACAGTCCGCCTTGAGGAAAATAAAGGTTATCCAATTGAAGACCAGCAGCACTGTCCTTTCTGATGCACTGCTTCAAATACGGTCGCTGCTGAGTGACCGGGATGTGGCTCGAATTTACCCCAACGCCCGCATTAACCCCAAGGAAGAACCCCCACTACGCTCCGAATTATTCAGCGCTGACCAACTGGAGCTGCATGGAAAAATACTGGCTGCGTCGCACCATCTGACCAAACCCCGCACACCCAATCCCTTGCTGACACGACTGGCCGCCAATGAAGAGGTGTTGGTCGGCGTATGCCAGCTGCTGACCCTGGCCGTCGCAGAAAAACGCCAAATCACCCCGGCGGGCGAATGGCTGCTGGATAATTTTTATTTGATCGAAGAACAAATCCGTACTGCCAAACGCCATTTACCCAAGAACTACAGCCGCGAATTACCCTGCCTGGCAGATGGCGATGCTGCCGGATTGCCACGGGTGTATGGCATCGCGCTGGAAGCCATTTCCCACGGCGATGGCCGGGTAGACCAAGGCGGATTCAGCCGCTTCGTCGCCGCCTACCAGACTGTCACGCCGCTTAAATTGGGCGAACTGTGGGCTATCCCTATCATGTTGCGGCTGGCGTTGATCGAGAATTTGCGGCGCGTGGCAGTACGCATTGCGGTCGGTCGGGTGGAACGTAATGTGGCTGACGTGTGGGTTGACCAGATGCTGGAAATTGCCGAGAAAGACCCAAAAAGCCTGATCCTGCTGACTGCCGACATGGCCCGTTCCGATCCGCCGATGACCGCACCGTTCGTTTCCGAATTCGCTCGCCGCTTGCAAGGCCAGGGGGCTGCGCTGACGTTGCCGTTGACCTGGATCGAACAGCGGCTGTCGGAATCCAGCCTGACCATAGAGCAGCTGATCCAGATCGGCAATCAGCAACAAGCTGCCGACCAGGTCTCTATCAGCAACAGCATAGGCAGCCTGCGCTTCCTTGGTGCTGCAGACTGGCGCAAATTTGTAGAAGCCATGAGTGTCGTGGATCACACGCTACGCACGGATCCCGCCGGGGCGTATGTCGGCATGGATTTCGCCACCCGTGACCGTTACCGCCATCAGGTGGAAAAAATTGCCAAACAAAGTACCCTATCCGAAAGTGAAGTAGCGCGCCAAGCCATTGAACTGGCCAACGCAGCGGCCATTACCCAAGGTCGCAATGACCGTGCCGCGCATGTTGGATATTATCTGGTTGACCACGGCTGTACTGAACTGGCAGACAGACTGCAGTTGCGCCCGGCCATGGCCAAACGGATATGCGCTGTGGCGCCCCGCCTGCCGCTGTCACTTTATCTCGGCTCCATCGTGATGTTTTCGCTGTTGCTGGCCAGCAGCTTGACCTACCTCGCCTACACCCACGAAATATCTCCCGGCTTGTTGGCGCTGATTTATCTGGTGACATTAATATCGGCCAGCCACCTGGCGGTAGCGCTGGTGAATTGGCTGGCGACGCTGCTGGTCGCGCCGGTACCCTTGCCGCGCATGGATTTCTCCAGCGGCATCTCGCCCGCCTACCGCACGCTGGTAGTCGTACCGACGATGCTAACCAGCCAGCACAGTATCGCATCCTTGATCGAAGCGCTGGAAGTACGCTTTCTCGCCAATCGCGACCGCAACTTGCTGTTCGGGCTGCTTACCGACTATTCCGATGCGCACCAGGAAACCTTGGCGGAAGATGCCAAGCTGCTGCATCTGGCGCAGATACGCATCCAGGAACTGAACGAGAAATACCGCAATACACCAGGCGATGCCGGGCCGGATACATTTTTCCTGTTCCACCGGCCACGTCGCTGGAACGCACAAGAAAAATTATGGATGGGCTATGAACGCAAGCGCGGCAAGCTGGCCGACCTGAACGCATTATTGCGCAGTGGCAGCAAGGAAAATTTTTCATTGGTAGTCGGCTCATTGGCCGAGCTGGCAGGCGTGCGCTATGTAATCACGCTGGACACTGACACGCATTTGCCGCGCGATGCTGCACGGCAAATGGTCGGTGCCATGGCGCACCCGCTGAACAAGCCGTGCTTTGATAAAAATAAACAGTGTGTCACGGCAGGCTACAGCATATTGCAACCGCGCGTCAGCGTCAGCCTGCAAGGCGCGCACCGCTCAATGTATGCTCGGCTGCATAGCAATGAAGCCGGCATCGACCCGTACACCCGCACGGTATCAAATGTCTATCAGGATGTATTCCAGGAAGGGTCTTTCATCGGCAAAGGCATCTATGATGTAGAGGCATTCGAACGGTCGCTGAATGGCCGCTTCCCCGAAAATAAAATCCTCAGCCACGACTTGCTCGAGGGGTGTTACGCGCGCTGTGGCCTGTTGAGCGATGTGCAATTGTATGAAGAATATCCGGCGCGCTACAGCACCGACATGAACAGGCGCCATCGCTGGATACGTGGCGACTGGCAATTGTTTGAATGGCTGTGGCCGCATGTGCCGGGCCTGGACACCGCTCGCCATCCCAATTCGTTGTCCTGGTTGTCGCAATGGAAATTGTTCGACAACTTGCGGCGCAGCTTGGCACCTATCGCGTTAACGCTGTTGCTGCTGCTGGGCTGGATGGCCATCACACCAGCCTGGCTGGGCACGGTGACGGTGCTGGCCATTCTGTTATTGTCACCATTGTGCGCGACAACAGTCGAAATTTTCCGCAAACCAAATGACGTTTTGCCGGGACAACACCTCAAGGCGGTGGCCAGCTCGCTGGGCGAGCATCTGCTGCAAGTGCTGCTGACCATTATCTGGCTGCCGTATGAGGCCTATATCAACCTGGATGCGATCCTGCGCACGTTCTGGCGCATGTGCATTACCCACCGCCACCGCCTGGAATGGATGCCGTTTGGCGGCGCTGCCTCGGCGGCACGCAAGAGCCTGGCCAAGCAATATCAGGCCATGTGGTTTGCGCCGGTTATGGCTGCGGCCAGTGCGCTTTATCTGGTGCAATTCTCCCCCGCCGAACTGATTATTGCCGCGCCTTTTCTGGCGCTGTGGTTTACTTCCCCGGCCATCGCTTGGTGGGTCAGCCGCCCGCTGGTACGCCGCACTGCGCGGCTGTCCGACGAGCAAACACGCTTCCTCAAAAAAATATCGCGCAAGACCTGGGCCTTCTTCGAAACTTTTGTCGGCCCGGAAGACCATTGGTTGCCGCCGGATAATTATCAGGAATATCGTGGCGCCGCCGTGGCGCACCGAACCTCGCCAACCAATATGGGTCTGGCGCTGCTGGCCAACCTGACCGCTTATGATTTTGGCTACATCCCGGCGGGCACGCTGATTGAGCGCACCGGCAACACATTGCGCACCATGCTCGGCATGGAACGTTATCAGGGACATTTTTATAATTGGTACGACACCTTGTCGTTGCGCCCTTTGCATCCGCTATATGTGTCCACAGTGGACAGCGGCAATCTGGCCGGCCACCTGATCACCTTGCGCCCCGGCCTGCTGGCACTGGCAGACGACAAGATAGTCGGCGCGCGCTGGTTTAACGGGTTGCATGAAACGATGGGGATACTGATCGATGCGGCGCAGGGCATTCATTCGCCGGTACTGGCGCAATTTGAGGCGGACATAGCCACTGCTTACGCTTCGCGGCCCGCTACACTGGAAGCTGTGAAATCTTGTCTGGAGCGGCTCGCTACAGGGGCTGAAGCCGTGATTATCCAGCTCGAAATCGAATTGTCCGGACAAAAAAATCAGTCCCTGATCGCCTCCAATCTGTGGCGGGCTAAACCCAACCTGTACAAGGAAGCGCAGGAAGACTCGGTGCATCATCTGGCACGCGACCACGCCAGCCCGGTGATCTCCGAGACCGAGACGGATAACGATGCGCATTGGTGGGCCAAAACTTTGTCGCGGCAATGCCGCGCCGCACTGGATGAACTGACCTATCTTGCTCCCTGGCTATTGCTACCGACTGCGCACAGCCGCTTCAACGGCATTACCGCGCTACACAAGATACCTACGTTGCGCGAGCTGACCAGCCTGGATGAGCGGTTGCAACCGGTTATCACGCAACGGATCAGTGTGGCCACTACTCCGGAAGAACGTGCATGGCTAACGGCATTGCGCAGCAGCATGACACTGGCGGTACAGCGCGCCACTGAACGAATGAACGCGATACAACGGCTGGCAGCACAATGCAGCCAGCTGGCGCGGGTGGAATACGGCTTTCTGTACGACGAGTCGCGTTGTTTGCTGGCTATCGGCTTCAATGTCGATGACCTGCGGCGTGACACCAGTTTCTATGATTTGCTGGCATCCGAAGCGCGGCTGTGCAATTTTGTTGCGATTGCGCAGGGGCAATTGCCGCAGGAAAGCTGGTTTGCACTGGGACGCCTGCTGACGGTTGCCGGTGGCGATCCTGTGTTGTTGTCATGGAGCGGCTCGATGTTCGAGTACCTGATGCCGCTGTTGGTGATGCCGACGTTTGACAACACGCTGATCGACCAGACCTATAAAACTTCGGTGGAACGCCAGATTGAATACGGCAAACAGCGCGGCGTGCCGTGGGGAATGTCTGAATCTGGCTACAACCTGGTCGACGCACATTACAACTATCAGTACCGCGTCTTCGGTGTGCCGGTGTTGGGGCTGAAACGCGGGCTGGCGGCGGATGTCGTGGTGGCGCCGTATGCCTCGATGCTGGCGCTGATGGTGGAGCCCGAAGCATCGTGCCGCAACCTGCAGCGCCTGGCGGATATTGGCATGGAAGGAAAATTCGGATTCTACGAAGCGATCGACTACACGCCATCGCGCCAGCGGCGCGGTGAAACCAGCACGATAGTGCGCTCATTCATGGCCCATCATCAGGGCATGGGCTTATTGTCATTATCCTACCTGCTGTTGAACCGGCCCATGCAACGACGCTTCCAGTCTGACCCGCTGTTCCAGGCGACCATGCTGTTGCTGCAGGAACGTATTCCCAAGGAAACCGCTTTCTTCTCCGACAACGGGCAGCTGTCCGATGTCCCCACCGCAGTGGAAGAAGCGCAATTGCCGATGCGCGTACTCAACACCCCGGATACCCCGATACCGGAAGTGCAGCTGCTGTCCAATGGCCGTTATCACGTCATGGTCAGCAATGCCGGGGCCGGCTACAGCCGCTGGAAAGATCTCGCGGTCACGCGCTGGCGCGAAGATGTCACGCGCGACAACTGGGGCAGCTTCTGCTACATCCGCGATGCGGAAAGCGGCGAGCTGTGGTCAGCCGCGCACCAACCCACGCTCAAGCCTACACAAAAATATGAAGCGATCTTTTCCGAGGGCCGCGCCGAATTCCGCCGCCGCGACCATGCGATTGATACCCACACCGAAATCGTCGTGTCACCGGAAGACGACATCGAATTGCGCCGGGTCAGCATTACCAACCGCGCGCGCGTACGCCGCACCATAGAAGTAACCAGCTATGCTGAAGTGGTGCTGGCCCCACCCGCCTCGGACGCCTCGCACCCGGCATTCAGCAACCTGTTTGTGCAGACCGAAATCCTGCCTGAACGGCAGGCTATTCTGTGCACCCGGCGGCCGCGTTCCGCAGCCGACCCCGTGCCGTGGATGCTGCACCTGATGAAAGTGCACGGCGCGATCAGCGGGGCAGTGTCGTACGAAACCGATCGCATGCGCTTTATTGGCCGCTGCAATACCACAGTTAATCCGCAAGCGCTTAACCATGCGGGCAATACGCAGCAAGCCGACCTGTCGGGCAGCTCCGGTTCGGTACTCGATCCGATCGTGGCGATCCGCTGCCGCATCACGCTGGATCCGAACCAGACTGCGATCATCGATATCGTGTCGGGTGTCGATGAAAGCCGCGAGCTGGCCATGGGGTTGATTGAAAAATACCAGGACCGGCGCCTGGCCGACCGCGCTTTTGACCTGGCCTGGACCCACAGCCAGGTGGTGTTGCGCCAGCTCAATGCCAGCGAAGCTGACGCGCAACTGTATGGGCGATTGGCCAGTTCGGTGATCTATGCCAATGCCGCGCTACGCGCCGACGTTAATGTGTTGCTGAAAAATCGCCGTGGCCAATCGGGTTTGTGGGGTTATGCGATATCTGGCGATTTTCCTATCATCCTGTTGCAGATCAATGACGGCGCCAATATTGATCTGGTGCGCCAGCTGGTGCAGGCGCACGGCTACTGGCGCCTGAAAGGGCTGGTGATGGACTTGGTGATCTGGAACGAAGACCGCGCCGGTTATCGCCAGACATTGCAGGACCAGATTATGGGACTGGTCGCAGCCGGCATAGAAGCGCATGTAATGGATAGACCCGGCGGAATTTTTGTGCGCTCGGGCGACCAGATTTCGGACGAAGACCGCATCCTGTTCCAATCGGTGGCGCGCGCCATTATCAGCGACACGCGCGGCCCGCTGGCAGAGCAACTGAATCGCATGATGCTGAAAGAAATTTACGTACCGAGGCTGGCGCCATCGAAAATTTACCGCGCGACTCCCACCACCACAAAATTACCGCCGCGCGACCTGATCATGTTTAACGGGCTGGGTGGCTTCACGCCGGACGGCAAGGAATATGTGATCACCACAACACGCGCCAACGTGACCCCGGCACCGTGGGTCAACGTGTTGGCTAATCCTAATTTCGGCACGGTCATTTCTGAAAACGGCATGGCTTACACCTGGGGTGAGAACGCGCATGAGTTCCGCCTGACACCGTGGCACAACGATCCGGTCAGCGATGCCAGCGGTGAAGCCTTGTATCTGCGCGATGAAGAAACCGGCCACTTCTGGTCACCTACGCCGTTGCCCGCGCGCGGCAATAATGCTTACGTCAGCCGCCACGGCTTTGGTTACAGCGTGTTCGAATATATCGAAGAGGGCATTCATTCCGAGCTTACGGTGTTTGTCGCGCTGGATGCCTCGGTCAAATTCTCGGTGCTGAAATTGCGCAACCAATCGGGCCGTCCGCGCCGCCTGTCAGCCACCGGCTATGCCGAGTGGGTGCTGGGCGACCTGAGGCCGAAATCCGGCATGCATGTGACCACCGAAATTTCGCGCACGAATGGTGCGTTGTATGCCAAAAATTCCTACAACACCGAGTTCCCCGAGCGCGTGGCGTTCTTTGCGCTGGACGCCGACAACGCCACGCAATCGCACAGCGGTGACCGCGCCGAATTCCTCGGGCGCAATGGCACACTGGCCAACCCGGCTGCGCTGGGACGCACCCGCCTGTCAGGCAAAGTCGGCGCGGCACTCGACCCGTGCGCGGCGCTTCAGGCGCAATTTGACCTGGGCATAGGCCAGACTCGTGAGATCGTATTCCGGCTCGGGCTGGGCAGCAACAGCGAAGATGCCGACCGGCTGATGTCGCGTTTCAATAGCCAGTCGGCAGTGCAAACTGCGTTGCAGCAAGTGCACCAATATTGGCAAAAAACTTTAGGCGCGGTGCAAATCGAGACACCGGATAAAGCGCTGGATGTGCTGGCCAATGGCTGGCTGGTATACCAAACTATTGCCTGCAGGCTGTGGGCACGAACCGGCTACTATCAGTCCGGCGGCGCGTTTGGTTTCCGCGACCAGTTGCAGGATGTGATGGCCTTGGTGCATACCCAGCCGCAATTGGTGCGCCAACAATTGCTGCTGTGCGGCGCACACCAGTTCCCGGAAGGCGATGTGCAGCATTGGTGGCATCCACCGGTTGGCCGTGGTGTACGCACGCAGTGTTCCGATGATTACCTGTGGCTGCCGCTGGTGGCGTGCCGTTATGTGCAGAGCACCGGCGACATCGCGGTGCTGGATGAACCGCTGCATTATCTGGAAGGCCGTCCAGTGCCGCCCGGCGAGGACTCCTATTACGACCTGCCCAGCCAATCCGTATACGCTCCCAATCTTTATCAGCATTGCGTGCGCGCAATCCAGCATGGTTTCAGGTGGGGCGAACGCGGCCTGCCACTGATGGGTAGCGGCGACTGGAACGACGGCATGAACATGGTCGGATTGCAGGGCAAAGGTGAAAGCGTGTGGCTGGCATTTTTCCTGTGCGAGGTGTTGAAACAATTTGCCGATCTGGCGCATCAATATGGCGACCCGGATTTCGCCGACCAGTGCCACCACAAACGCAAAGAACTGAGTCAGAATATTGAAAAAAATGCTTGGGATGGCGAGTGGTATCGCCGTGCGTATTTTGACGACGGCACCGCCCTCGGATCAGCCAACAACAGCGAATGCCAAATCGATTCCATCTCGCAAAGCTGGGCGGTGTTGTCTGGTGCAGGCGACGCGCAGCGTACGCGCAGCGCAATGAACGCGGTGTACCAGCGCCTGGTGCGGCATGATCCCGACCTGATCCAGTTACTCGACCCGCCGTTTGACAAATCTGAACTCGATCCCGGCTACATCAAAAGCTATGTGCCCGGCGTGCGTGAAAACGGCGGGCAGTACACCCACAGCGCTATCTGGACCGCGATGGCATTTGCCGCGCTGGGCGACAGCCGCCGCGCGTGGGAACTGACCGCGATGATCAACCCGCTGAACCACGGCAAAGATGCGGCCAGCATTGCAGTCTACAAAACCGAACCGTACGTCATCGCCGCCGATGTGTACTCGGTCGCACCCCATGTCGGACGCGGTGGCTGGAGCTGGTACACCGGTTCGGCCGGATGGATGTACCGGTTGATTGTGGAATCACTGCTGGGCTTGCGGCTGGAAGCGGACGAGCTGTATTTCAAACCCTGCCTGCCCGCGCACTGGAAATCATTCAAGATGCATTATCGTTACCAGGACACGGCCTACCACATCGAAATCATACAAACCGGCGAAGGCCGCGATGCCACCAAGGTAACCGTGGATGGCATCGTACAACCCGACCATTCCATCGCGCTGGTTAACGATCAGCAACAACACACAGTGGAAATAATAGTGAAGACCATGCCGGAGTACGTTGCTGAGCTACCCCGCCCCATCGTTGCCACTGCCCCCGTGATCTAGGCAACAGTAGCGTGCGCTGTGCGCACGATTCCCC
>JANNQM010000075.1:0-25748 GCA_031400735.1 Gallionellaceae bacterium | reverse complement strand
TGAATAACAAATTTGTTGACTCTTTTACTGGGTCAATGGGTATAATTCCATATCTACCCTTAGGAGGGGAATATGAATTCCATTACTGACATCAAGCAACATGCGATACCCGACGTGCAGAACATGGCCGATACGCGCCATCTGGCGATCAACCGGGTTGGTATCAAGAGCATCCGCCATCCGGTGCAGGTGAAGGATAAACACGCCGGGGGAGTGCAGCATACGATTGCTACGTTCAATATGTATGTGCATTTGCCGCATAATTTCAAGGGCACGCACATGTCGCGCTTTGTCGAGATTCTGAACCAGCATGGGCGTGAAATTTCGGTTGAATCGTTTGAGAGCATCTTGCGCGAGATGGTGGAGAAGCTGGAGGCGCAATCCGGGCATATCGAGATGAGTTTTCCGTACTTCATCAACAAAACTGCGCCGGTGTCCGGCGTGCAGAGCTTGCTGGATTACGACGTGACATTTATCGGCGAGATCAACAACGGGAAATATCATTTCACGATGAAAGTATTGGTCCCGGTCACCAGCCTGTGTCCATGTTCCAAGAAAATTTCGGAACGCGGCGCGCATAACCAGCGTTCCCATGTGACGATCACGATGCGCACCAATAGCCCGGTGTGGATAGAAGAAGTGGTGCGCTACGCCGAGGAACAGGCGTCGTGCGAGCTGTATGGCTTACTCAAGCGGCCGGATGAGAAATTTGTCACCGAACGCGCATATGACAACCCCAAGTTTGTCGAGGACCTGGTACGCGACGTGGCTGCTTCGCTGAATGCCGATGACCGCATTGACGCCTTTGTCGTGGAATCAGAAAATTTCGAATCGATACACAACCACTCAGCCTATGCGTTGATCGAGCGCGATAAAAAACTGTAGTGGCGTGATTGTGTCAACTCCACACGCAGCTTGCTGCGTAGTGGATTGCCTGACTTTGTTGCATCACGCCCTTTGAGGGCACGATGAATCGTCCCCCTACCACGCTTATAATTATGAAACCTGTTGCAATTTTTAGACATACCGTTTCCGAAGGCCCCGGTTACCTCGCTGATTTCCTGAATGAACAAAGCATTCCCTGGAAACTGATTTGCATTGATGCCGGTGAATTCGTGCCGCTACATCCTGATGCGTATTCTGGCCTGGTGTTCATGGGCGGCCCAATGAGCGTGAACGATGACCTGCCGTGGATACCCAAAGTGCTGGCGTTGATCAGGCAGGCTATCGAAAAAGACATCCCAGTGCTGGGCCATTGCCTCGGCGGCCAGTTGATGTCCAAGGCGCTGGGCGGTGTCGTCACACGCAACCTGGTCAGGGAAATTGGCTGGGGTAAGGTAAGCGTTGCGGATAACGATGTGGCGCGCGATTGGTTTGGCAGAACACGGGCATTCGAAGTTTTTCATTGGCATGGTGAAACTTTCAGCGTGCCTGAGGGCGCTACGCATATCTTGTCCAGCGAACATTGCCCCAACCAGGCGTTCGCACTGGGCAAAAACCTGGGTATGCAGTGCCATATTGAAATGACCACATCGTTAATTCAACTATGGTGCGACGTAGGGTATGCCGAAATTTCCGCCAACGCCGACAGTCCGGCGGTACAACCGGTCAAGGTCATTCAGGCGCAGATGGTAAGCAAACTGCCCGATCTGCAAGCTACAGCGCGCTGGCTTTATTCCCGCTGGATAGAGGGATTAAAATAGTGTTCAAAAAACTCGCGCTGTGGATGATTGCCGCTGGGTTTGGCACTTCGGCGCACGCGGCAGAC
This sequence comes from Gallionellaceae bacterium, assembly GCA_031400735.1. Taxonomy (GTDB): domain Bacteria; phylum Pseudomonadota; class Gammaproteobacteria; order Burkholderiales; family Gallionellaceae; genus Nitrotoga. The sequence continues at coordinate 23,980 of JANNQM010000075.1, read as the reverse complement.
GTTACACTTGATACCTTGGCACAGCGCGTTGCTGCCTGTGTGGCTTGCCACGGCAAGGAAGGGCGCGCCACGAATGAGGGATACTATCCGCGAATTGCCGGTAAACCTGCGGGGTATTTATACAACCAATTGCTGAATTTCCGTGACGGACGTCGCCGCGATTCAGCGATGATCTATCTGGTGGATAACCAGCCCGAAACCTATTTGCGCGAGATGGCAGAATATTTCGCCGACCAGCGATTGCCCTATCCCAAGCCGTTGGCTGCTACCACATCAAAGGCGGTACTGGAGCGCGGCCAGCAGTTGGTGACATTGGGCGATAAGGCGAAAAAAATTCCGGCATGTGTGGCGTGTCACGGCAAGGCGCTGACCGGTGTGACGCCTGCAACTCCGGGTCTGCTTGGCCTGCCGCACGCCTATCTGTATGCACAGCTGAGTTCCTGGAAAAATGGCACACGGCACGCCCAGGCGCCGGACTGCATGGCAAAAATTACCCAGGAATTGAGCATGGATGACATTGGCGCCGCAACCGCCTATCTGGCTTCCTTGCCCGTGCCTGACAACGCCGTGGCGGTCGCAGTTGCGATCAAGCCGCCGCTCGAGTGCGGCAGCTTCCCCGCGCAACCGGGCGCATTATGAAGCGCGCGCTGCTGCTCTGCTTGGCGATTATCTTGGCCTTTGCCGTCGTGGTGTTTGGCTGGCCTCTCGTTCTGGAATTGGGCGAGCCTGAGACTGGTGTTGCAGCACAAGCCTATGCCGGACAGGTGGAGCACGGACAATATCTCGCCACGGCAGGCAACTGCGCCAGCTGCCATACCGCGCGCGGTGGCGCCATTTATGCGGGTGGACGTGCCATTGAGACACCGTTTGGCCAGGTCTTTTCCTCCAACATTACGCCCGACAGGGCAACAGGAATAGGCAACTGGACTGCAGACGATTTCTGGCGCGCCCTGCATCATGGCAAGTCAAAGAATGGCAGGCTGCTTTATCCGGCCTTTCCCTATCCCAATTACACAAAAGTGACGCGGGCTGACTCGGATGCGATGTTTGCCTATCTGCAAACCCTGCCTGCGGTAGACCAGGCTAATCGCCAGCATGCGCTACGCATGCCTTACAGCACGCAGCCCGTCCTGGCGATCTGGCGCGCGCTTTACTTCAGGCCCGGTGTGTATCAGGCAGAAGCCAATCGAAGTGCGGAATGGAACCGCGGCGCTTACCTGGTGCAAGGCCTTGGCCACTGCAATGCCTGCCACACCAGCCGCGATGTGCTGGGCGGCTCCGATGAGCAGGAAGACCTGGCCGGGGGAATGATGCCTATGTCCAATTGGTATGCATCATCGCTTACCTCGGATAGTAAAGCGGGTCTCGGCAACTGGGAAAAGCAGCATATCGCCGATTTGTTGAAAACCGGCGTATCGGAACGTGCGGCGGTGTTTGGGCCGATGTCCGAGGTGGTTTACAAGAGCCTGCAGTATCTGAATGACAGCGATATGCAAGCGATGGCGGAATACCTGAAATCATTGCCGCAATCCACAATTTCGCCGCCGTCCGGCGATGCAGTGTTGAACAAGGCGCAGCAGGATTTTGTCATGGATTGGGGTGGCAAGCTTTATGGAAAGCACTGCGCTGGCTGTCACGGAGAAAAAGGGCAGGGCCGCGCACCAGCTTATCTGCCGTTTGCCGACAGGCATTCACTGAGTATGTCTTCGGCGGTAAATTCAATACGCATCGTAATGAATGGCGGTTATCCGCCTGGAACCGCTGGCAATCCCCGCCCGTTCGGCATGCCGCCATTTCGCTCCATGCTTAGCGATGAAGAAGTTGCGGCGGTGGTATCGTATATCCGTAACGCGTGGGGCAACCAAGCAGGCTGGGTGACGCCTGATGAAGTAAATCGGTACCGTTCGGTGCCGGTAAACTGAGATGGGCGAGTCGTTTGGCGGTTGGGCTAGCCGTAGCGGCCCATACTTTGTTAAAATGGCGCCTTATCAATAGGAGTTGTACACGATGACTTACGTTGTTTCTGAAGCATGCATTAAATGTAAACTGACTGATTGCGTCGAGGTCTGCCCGGTTGACTGTTTTCGCGAAGGGCCGAATTGCCTGGTGATAGACCCCGATGAGTGCATAGATTGCACGCTGTGCGTAGCCGAATGCCCGGTCGAAGCCATATATGCCGAGGATGATTTACCCAAGGATCAACGCCATTTCATCGCACTGAATGCCGAGCTGTCCAAGCTGTGGAAACCCATCGTCGAAAAGAAAGAGCCACCGGCCGACGCGGATGACTGGAAAAACGTAAAAGAAAAATTCCATTTGCTGGAACGTTGATTAGTTTTACCAATGGGTGCCTCTAGAAATTCAAAATCTTAAGCGAGACAAGGCGCGAGCAAAAAATTGCGACGCCGCATATGATGGATATGTAAGGAGCAATTTTTGGTGAGCAACGCGGTATCGCGACGGAGTTTGGATTTTTAGAGGTGCCCCAATGAGAATTCCCCCTGATAGCGGCCAGACACAGTTGGCCGCTATTTTTTTTGATGCTGTTGCACGCCATATCCTGGCACAGCACAGCCATGAAATTCCCGATCTGCGCCGCGCCGTGGTGCTGTTGCCCAACTACCATGTAGCGCAGCCTCTGGCGCAAAGCCTGGCGCGCGCCGCAAACAGCCCGGCCTTATTGTTGCCGCAAATGGTGACGCTGCACGACTGGGCACAATCTGTTGCCGTTGCACTTCCCATTACCCCTGATGCTTGCCGGGCCACGGCGTTATATCAGGCATTGCGCGCGCGGCGCTGGTTTCCCGATGCGGACCTGTGGGGCATTGCGCGCGAATTGCTGGCTTTGCTGGACGAGTTGACGCAACACCAGGTTGCGCTGCCGCAGAACGAACAGGATTTTCTGGCGCAACTGGAACAGGCGTATCGCGCCCGGCGCGGCACTGCATTGCAGTTTGAGGCGCGGCTGGTCCATGAGCTGTGGTATGCGATGAACAACAATGGCGAACTGGATGCCGCACGCGCGCATCAGTTTCGCCTGGCGCAACTTGCGCAAGCGGCGGACAGGCCCATGACAGTGTTGCTGGCAACGGATCTGGCGGCGCCCGAGGCGCGCTTTATCGAGGCTTACCGTCAGCGCGCGCCGGTGACCTTGTTTGATTTGCGGGATATGGTGGCCGAGCGGGCAGAGTGTGCGGCTTTACTTTCGCTTTCCGGTGTACGAGCTACCCTCTCCCCTAGCCCCTCTCCCACGGGGGGGAGAGGGGAAGTAGATCCCCTCTCCCCAGCCCTCTCCCCTCAGTGGGAGAGGGTTAGGGAGAGGGGTGGTGTGCTATCCCTGCGCGACCAGGCCATCCACCTGCGCGACCATTTCCCGCAAGGCGCGCTGACAAGCCGGCTGCGCCTGCGGGCCACCACCGGCCTGGAACAGGAAGCCAGCGCCGCCGAATTACAAGTGCGACGCTGGCTGTTGGCAGGCAAAAAAAATATCGCAATTGTGGCGCAGGACCGGCTGGTCGCGCGTCGCGTGCGCGCATTGCTGGAACGCGCCGAAGTGCTGGTCAGCGATGAAACCGGCTGGACGCTTTCGACGCTGGCGGTGAGCACGGTGCTGATGCGCTGGCTGGATGCGCTGCAAAGCGATTTTTATTATCAGGACTTGCTGGACTTGCTGAAGTCGCCATTCATCTTTGCCGACCAGCCCGCGCACGAACGCAAGCAGGCGGTTTACCAGCTGGAGCAAAGCGTGCGCAAACATGGCGTGGCCTCGCAACTGGAATCTTTTCTTGACCTGGTGCAGGGTGAAGCCGCGATTGAGACCGCCCTGGTGCGGCTACGCCAGGCCGCCGAAACACTGCGCAAAAAAAATGACACGCTGTCCGGCTGGTTGCATGCCCTGCAGGGCAGCCTGGACATTCTGGGTATTTTGCGCGGGCTGGAAAGCGATGATGCGGGCGTGCAATTGTTGCAAGCATTGCAAACCTGGCAGCGCGAACTGCAACATGACACCACGCGTTTCAGCTTGCCCGAATGGCGGCATTGGCTGGCGCAACAGCTTGATGCCCACACTTTTCACGACAGCACGATAGTCAGCACGGTGCTGTTGACCCATCTGGCCGCGACGCGCTGGCGCAGTTTTGATGCGGTATTGCTGCTGGGCTGCGATGCCGCCCACCTGCCCAGCGCCGAGAACAATGGCGTGTGGTTCAACGACACCGTGCGCGGCGCACTGGGTTTGCCGACCCGCGATCAATACCTGGCCCGGCAACGTGATGACTTGATGACGTTGCTGGCCATGAATGACACGGTGCTGGTCACCTGGCAAGCCAGCAGCAATGGCGAAGAGAGTTTGCTCAGCCCATTCCTGGAAATGTTGCGCGCCGTGCACCAACTTGCATACGGTGACAATTTAACGGTACCAGAGGACGGAAAACAGCGCCCCCCGGTTTTGACTCAGTCCTCCGTCCTCAGTCCTCAGTCCCCGGTTTTGACTCAGTCCTCAGCCCTCAGTCCTAAGTCCTCTGAGATGCCCCAGCCCATCGTGCCGTCTGATCTCATTCCCCAGCGCATTTCGGCCAGCGGCTATAACAGCCTGGTGGCGTGCCCTTACCAGTTTTATGCGCGCCATATATTGCGCCTGAATGAACTGGACGAGGTGCGCGAATCCATTGAGAAGCGCGATTATGGCGAATGGGCGCATAGCATCCTGCATCGCTTTCATCAGCTGTTTCCGGTGCTGGCGCAACATCCGCTGGAAGCATTGAGCGCTGCACTGCATGACATCAGCCGCGAAATATTTGCTCCGGCAATACAGCATGACTATCTGGCGCGCGCCTGGTTGCAGCGCTGGCAGCAGGCGATACCGGCTTATCTGGATGCACAGTTAGCAAGCGAGCAGCAAGGCTGGCACTATAAAAATGGCGAAGTGCCATTTGAGCTGCCGCTAGCTGCAGATTTGCTTTTGCATGGGCGTGTCGACCGGGTAGACCATCAGAGTGAAAGCGGCGCAGTGCGCGTGCTGGACTACAAGATGATGGATGCTGGACGATTGCGCAACAAGCTCAGGGAGGCGGGCGAGGACGTACAACTGGCCTGCTACGCGCAGGTGTATGAGGCCGAGCAAGCCGCGTATATCAGCATTGAAAAGGACAAGGTTGTGTCGGTGGTGCCGCCACACGATGTGCCGGATTTGGCGCGCGCCAACATCGAGCGCCTTACCCATCTGTTCACGATGATGCGTAATGGCGCGCCTTTGCCAGCGAATGGCGTGGAAGAGACCTGCCAGTATTGCGAGATGCGGGGGCTGTGTCGTAAAGGGGAGTGGAGCGGGGTATGAAGACGGCAAAATTTTTCACCACAGAGACACAGAGACACAGAGACAATCTTAAACCCAGCCTGGTGTGCAGGGTAGACACTTGTTGTGGGGATTGGCCGCAGCGTGGTGTAGTTCAGAAAATTATTTTTTGTTGTGTATTTCTCTGTGCCTCTGTGTCTCTGTGGTAGATTTTTCGATGAATACTCAAACCGCACTCAACCCAGAACACAGCGTAGTAGTCGAAGCCTGCGCCGGCAGCGGCAAGACTTGGCTGCTGGTGTCGCGCATTGTGCGGCTGTTGCTGGCGGGGGTGCGGCCTGCGGAAATTCTGGCGATTACGTTTACCCGCAAGGCCGCGCAGGAAATGCAGGCGCGTTTGCACGAATGGCTGCACCTGCTGGCGACGCAGGAGGATGGTGCGGTGCGCGATTTTCTAGGTGAACGTGGTCTGCATGATGTGGATGACGCGATGTTGCTGCGCGCGCGCGGGCTGTATCAGGAGTGTTTGCTGGCGCAACCTGCGATCACGATTAACACCTTTCACGGCTGGTTCATGCAAATCCTCCAGCGTGCGCCGTTGAATGCCGGGGTGCCGGTGGGCATGCAGCTGCTGGAACGCACTTCGGCGCTGCGCGAAGAAGCCTGGCAAGCGTTTGCCGACCAGCTGCGTGCCGCACCCGACAGCGATATTTCGCAGAAAATGCAATGGCTGTTCGGGGAATACGGCTTGCACAACACCCATGCGTTGCTGAAAAATTTTGTTGATAAGCGTGCCGAGTGGTGGGCATACACTCAAAATCATCAGGAAGCCGCAGCCTGGGCAGTGGAAAAATTATGCAGCGAACTGGAAGTAGACCTGGATGCTGACCCGATTGCCGATGCATGCGCCAATGCCTCGCTGAAATCTGCCGTGCACGCCTTTGCGCGGGCGTTGGCGACCGGCACGGAGACGCAATGCAGGCAAGCGGACAAACTGCAATCTGCCTGGGGCATAGCCGATGCCCATCAGCGCTTTGGCGCACTGTCGCTTGCGCTGTATACCCAGGCCGATGAGCCGCGCAGTTTCAAGCCGACCAAAAAACAACATGAAGAAGTCTTCCTGCATGCGCGCGAGGAATTGTTCGAACAGTTGCAAATGGTGCGCGATACGCTGGCTGAGCGGGCTGCGCTGCGCTTGAATGAAGCGGCGTTAAGTTGTGGCGTGGCATTGCTGGAACATTACCAGCAGTTGAAACTGCGCCAGCAGGTAATGGATTTCACCGATGTGGAATGGCAGGTGTGCCATTTGCTTAACCAGAGCGATTACGCCGAGTATATGCAGTACAAGCTGGATAGCCGTTACAAACAGGTATTGCTGGATGAGTTTCAGGATACCAATCCGCTGCAGTGGCAGATTTTGCAGGCCTGGTTTGCGGCGGCTGCAGCGGTTGACTCGCGGCCCACGGTTTTTGTCGTGGGCGACCCCAAGCAATCCATCTACCGCTTCCGCCGCGCCGATTCGCGCCTGTTTGCCGAGGCTAGCCACTGGTTGCAACAACAATTCGGCGCGCATTACCTCAGCCAGAACATCACGCGGCGCAATTCACCGGCGGTGTTGCGCGTGGTGAATGGCGTGTTTGCCGGGCAACCTAATGGCCTGGTCAATTTTGCAGAACATATTGCCCACCATCAGGATTTGCCGGGTTATGTTGGAATGTTACCTCTGGCAGTAGCGGAACCATTACCCCCTCTCCCGCAGGCGGGAGAGGGTTGGGGAGAGGGTCTGCGCAATCCGCTACTGCAAGCCCGCAGCGAAAAAGACAGTGGTGCCCGCGAACTGGAAGCGCAACAATTCGCCGACCACATCGCTGCAATTGTCACTCAATGGAGCATACAGGACAAAAATGGCACAGTGCGCCGTGCCGAGTACCGCGACATCATGGTGCTGGTGCGCCAACGCACCCATCTGCGCGTGTATGAGCATGCGTTACGCGCGCGCCACATTCCATTTCTGACATCGCGCCGTGGCGGCTTGCTGGACACGCTGGAAGCGGAAGACGTACAGGCACTGCTGACTTTCCTGATCACACCGTTTGCCGACCTGCAATTGGCGCAAACGCTGCGCTCGCCGATTTTTTCCTGCAGCGATGAAGAGATGATGTTGCTGGCGGGGGTACAGGATCGAGGATTGAGGATTGAGGATCGAGGGTCGCATGAGGTCTTTCCTCAATCCTCGATCCTCAATCCTCGATCCACCTGGTGGCGCCGCCTGCAACACCTGAGTGATCCACCCCCCGCGTTGCAACGCGCCCGTCGCCTGTTGCAGGGCTGGCTGCTGCTGGCGGACAAGTTGCCGGTGCATGACTTGCTGGACCGCATCTATTTCGAAAGCGACTTGACGCAACGCTATGTTGCGGCGCTGCCATCCGAGTTGCACGAAACGGTGCGCGCCAACCTGGAAGCCTTCATCGAAATCGCGCTGAATGTGGATGCCGGGCGTTATCCCAGCCTGCCGCGCTTTTTGGCCGAGCTGGACGAATTGCGCAACGCCAGTGACAACGAATCGCCAGACGAAGGCAAAGTGGGCGAGGTGGGCAATGTGCTGCGCATTTACACGGTACACGAGGCCAAGGGCCTGGAAGCGCCTATCGTGTGGTTGCTGGACAGCAACGACGTTCAACATAAATCCCATAGTTATGGCGTGGTAATGGATTGGCAACCGAATGCTGCGCAGCCGGTACATTTTTCGCTGTTTACCGACAAGAAAGGGCGCGGCAGCAAAAGGATGAAATATTTTGTTGCCGACGAAAATTACCGCCAACGCGAAGAAATGAATTTGCTGTATGTGGCGATGACGCGCGCCCGGCAGGCGTTATTAATCAGCGGCAGTGGCGAGCTGGAAGAAAACTCATGGTATGCCCGCATCGCGGCTGTAGCGCAGCCACAACATAATCCATTGGCCAATGTAACTGCCGCACCTGCAAGCGACCCGGTTGTTGTGCAGGCGGATATCGATGCCGCGTTACAGCGCCCGATTCCTACCGGGCAACATGCCGCGCGCAGCACGTTGGCACAGCGCCGGGGAATCTGGTTGCACCAATTACTGCAATATCTTGCGCCACCCTCTCCCCTAACCCCTCTCCCGCTTGCGGGAGAGGGAAGCGCGGTAGCGCGGGAGAGGGAGGCTTTGCAACAACGCTGCGGCATCCCGCCCGCCGAAATGGAAGCGTTATGGCAACAGGCGCTCACCGTGCTGGCGACACCTGCCCTGCAGCGCTATTTTGACCCGCAATATTACCGCCATGCCTCGAATGAAATGGCCTATGCCAATGCGCAAGGCGAATTACGCCGCATAGACCGGCTGGTGGAATTTGAACATGAAGTGTGGGTGCTCGATTACAAGGTCAGCGAACAAGCAGAGCCGGGCCGCTACCGCGCGCAGATGGCAGAGTACCGCGCTGCGATGCAAGCTGTATATTCCGGTAAGCGGGTGCGTTGTGGGGTGCTGTTTGCTGATGGGACGTTAAGCGAAGTAGGGCAATAATAAATTTTGCGACAAATTTTTTTTATATAACTGTCCCAAACAGCGTGCCGACGCCGGCCGTTACACCCATCGCCAACGCCCCCCAGAATGTGACACGCAGTGCGCCCGTCATGACTTTTGCGCCGCCCACACGTGCCGCTAGCGCGCCCAGCAGCGCCAGGAATACCAGCGAAGTAATTGAGACGAACGGGATCAGGCGGGCCTCCGGTGCGAATGCCGTAACGATCAGGGGCAGCGCTGCTCCGATGGCGAAGCTGGCAGCCGAAGCCAAGGCGGCTTGAAGCGGGCGTGCAGTCAGCGTTTCGGTGATGCCGAGTTCATCGCGCGCATGCGCGCCCAGCGCATCATGCGCCATCAATTGCTCGGCGACTTGCTTGGCCAGCGCAACATCGAGTCCACGATCCATGTAAATTGCGGTCAGCTCCCTGCGCTCACCCGGTTCGTCGGTTTCAAGCTCTTTCCGTTCGCGCTCGATGTCGGCCTTTTCGGTGTCGGCCTGGGAATAGACCGACACATATTCACCCGCCGCCATCGACATGGCTCCCGCGACCAGGCCGGCAATACCGGTGACCATGATAGTGTTGTGCGTCGCATGCGCCGCTGCCACTCCCAGCACCAGGCTGGCTGTGGAAACAATGCCATCATTGGCTCCCAATACAGCAGCGCGCAGCCAGGCTATTTGATCAGAGCGGTGGCGTTCCCGGTGGCGTGAGCGCATGAAAAATTCCTCAGGTGTGGGTAATTATTCCAATTTCTGATAGGAAGGAGCACAAGGCGGCGAGGATAAGGCGACGAAGACAGTACATTTAGTACGGCTAGGAGCCGAAGACGAAGCCAACGCAGTGATCGTTTCTATCGGGAATTGGAATTAGAAACGCAATGTTACTCTGGAATGCATGCAGACCATGGGGTAATTCCATTTTCAATTTAATAATCTCATAATTATGTCCCCTCTCCCCGCAAGCGGGGAGAGGGTTAGGGAGAGGGGTAATTCCCCAGCCCTCTCCCGCCCTGCGGGAGAGGGAGCTTTGTGGCACTATTAAATTGAAAATGGAATAAACTGATGTCTTGTCACGCCCAGTTGTGATGGCTGGATATCATGAAAAAACTTGAGCAACTGAATTTCGATAACACCTTTGCCCGGCTACCGGATACCTTTCACACCCGGCTTGATCCTGTGCCGTTGTCCGACCCCTATCTTGTGAGCTTTAATGCCGATGCAGCCGCGCTAATTGATTTATCTGCCGCCGAAGCATCGCGTCCCGAGTTCGCCGAATATTTTATCGGCAATCGTTTGCTGCCCGGCAGTGAGCCGCTGGCCATGCTGTATGCCGGCCACCAGTTTGGCCAATACGTGCCACAACTGGGCGATGGCCGCGCGATATTGCTTGGTGAAATAAAAAATAGCGCCGGTGAGCATTGGGATGTGCAGCTCAAGGGGGCAGGGCAGACGCCTTATTCGCGCCATGGTGATGGCCGTGCCGTGTTGCGCTCCTGCATACGTGAATACCTGTGCTCGGAAGCAATGCACGGCCTGGGTATTCCCACTACCCGTGCGTTGTGCATTGTGGGCAGCGACGCGCCGGTTTATCGCGAGACTACAGAAACGGCTGCGGTACTTACCCGCCTTGCGCAATCCCATGTGCGCTTTGGCTCGTTTGAAGTTTTCTATTACCGCAACCAGCACGCCCCGATTGCCCAGCTGGCGGACTATGTCATCACCCGCCATTTTTCGCACCTGAGTAATGTGCCGGACAAATACCCGGGCCTGCTGCAGGAGGTAGTGGCGCGCACTGCAAAGTTAATTGCGCAATGGCAGGCGGTGGGCTTTTCGCATGGCGTGATGAATACCGACAACATGTCGATACTGGGGCTGACCTTTGACTATGGCCCGTTTGGTTTTATGGAAGTATTCGATCCCGGCTACATCTGCAACCACACCGACGAGGGTGGGCGCTATGCCTATAACCAGCAGCCACAAATCGGCCAGTGGAACCTGGCGGCACTGGCGCAAGCCTTGCTACCGCTGATCCCGGTCGAGCAAGCGCGTACCATAGTGCAGGAATACGGCAATATATTTTCCGAACACTATGTGGAATTAATGTGCGGCAAACTGGGGCTGAGTTATAGCGGAGTGGATGATTTCGAGCTAATTGCGCCGCTGCTGGAAATGATGCGCGTCAGCGGGCTGGATTACACCAACACATTCCGCAGCCTGAGCCAGTTCAATACCACACCGGGTGAGCTGAACAGCGCGTTGCGCGACCAGTTTGTTGACCGTGCGGCCTTTGATAGCTGGGCCGACAGTTACCGCGCCCGCTTGCGCAACGAAACCTCATCGGATACTGAACGCAAAAAAAAGATGGATAGCGTCAATCCGAAATACATACTGCGCAACTACCTGGCACAAACCGCGATCAGCCAGGCTCAGCAGCGAGATTTTTCCGAGATAGAACGTTTGCGCAAACTGCTGAGTAACCCATATGACGAACAACCGGAAATGGAAAACTATGCCGCGCCAGCGCCGGATTGGGCGCGTAACCTGGAAGTGAGCTGTTCATCTTGAGCAGCTCCCGTGGCAAACATGGATGGTCAAGAAAGTCGCTACGAACGACCGCTACTCGGCCATGAGCGGCGCGCTTTGCGACACAACCCTAAAATGCTGGGCAAGTTAAATGGTAGCGTCCCCTTTATTCCCTGAAAAGTCTAGGATCAATCGAGTCTGAGCCCTATTGATTCTTAGCGAAGATATTGCACCCTATGCAATTTTCATCAAAACAATTTTGGGGAAAGTTTTGTCACCTTGTAGTTTTTAATAATAAATCCTCTTGATGATAAAAATCGCACTACACCAAGTTTCCAAATGGGGTTGCCATCACCAAGTATCGCCATAATTGGGTGAGCTGTCCTTGATGCTGGTTCGTGGGCGATTTTAGCTAAAGTTATTTTGTCGATATAACTAGGGCAGGTCCCTCCCTTGGGGTGTGTGTGCCAATCACCCAAGTAAGTCTCTCTACCTTCTGTTTTAAAAAAAATATTTTCCAAGGCGGATTGTTGGTACTCTCCATCAGGAACAAACCTGATCCTCCCGTGCCGCGCCTTAGGTCCAGGTCCGATAACATTATTCACCACAGGCTCTCTGTTATCGCCGATGTAACCGATCAACATACCGCCAGTCTCAAGCGGGAAATGAAATTGAGCAAGTTGGCGCATTCTTTCTAAGGCAAACTCAGATATCCATATCCTTGGCGCATCATCATCTTTACCCATGGCCGCATTCAGGATGTCTCTCAAGTTTGTATGGATGCCAAATAGGTGCAATGGGTGTTCCATTTTTTTCCCAAAGGTCAACGACACCCACATCCCAGTTAAAATCTGGATAAGCCATTTCTTTGCCCAAACAAAGAGTGCTAACCGCCAATCGCACAGCTGCAAGGGTGATATGATCCATATCGAATCCTGTCCCGGTAAAAGTTGGGTGGAAGCAACCTACTGGCTGAACATCTGGAATATCTTCCTGATTAGGTTGTTTTATAGTGCCCTCTGTAAGATGACGCTGGTAACACTTCCAGCAGCCGAGTGTATTGTTGGGCACAACTCGACCGACTACGCCTCCCCATCCACCAGGAGTCCCAGTTGCCCATAAATAAGGGATGCCTTTTTCTTTGGCTAATTCTGACAAGTAGTGACTGACACACCATTCCGCTGTCGTATCAACAATCATGTCAACTTCATCAAGAGCACTTGGCAAGACTTCCAAGTCACCTAAGTGCGTAGGTGTGTATTTAATGGCGCCTATACGATGATGAAAAAATTTTGATTTAACAAAGGGATATTCATGCTGTAAAGTATGAGTCAATATATGGGCTTTACTGTGTCCCACCGCGCCGTAACCGTACATCCAACGCGGTATATTGCCTAATTGTAAATGATCGAAATCAAGTAAATGTAGACCACCAATACCAGCACGCGCCATTTGCCAAGAAAAAACTGATCCTAAGCTACCTAGACCTGCAACTAATATTTTCTTTTTTCCTATAGGGGAAAGTTTTGGTGATCTTGCAAGCAGCCCTTTTTTGCTTGCTTGATCTGATCGGGCAAGATAGTAATTAAAAGATACGCTGTTTCTTGTGGTGCCTGTTTTAACACGCACAATAAAAATCCAGTTTTCATGGTATTCCCCGTATTGTACTTCTTCTGGGATAAGTATCCCGACTACGTCTGGCCCCTTATTGAATTTGGGGTGCTTTAAATCTGGCCATTTCAAAATTGCTTCTTTTAAAATGGCATCTGGATCAGAAGAAGCCGGTGCAGAAAGCAGCCTCACCCAACGACCAACAATTATGTTTTCGTAGCGGGAAAGTAAAGCATCATCAAGGCTTGCTAAGTGGGCTTTATTTTTATCCCGCACCTCCAGTACTGCACCGCGTAGGGTTTTGTTTGGGTCGGTATTATTTTCAAGGCCGATTGAAATATAACCGTTACTACATTCTTGTTTTATCTGCCAGTCACCTGTAAATACAACAGTTCCAGGCTGATACGGAAACTGACCGGTAATTTGCGTTGCCTCATGCGCTTCCAAGTCTGCCGCTTTCTCTGGTGTATGGTGGACTTCAGCAATCTTTGCAACTTGTGTGCTTAATAAACCAGCCAGAGTGTCGTCCACACTCCAAGTTTTTTGTGGATCCTTGAGTAAACAAAGCGAACCCGTGTATGGATCTTTGTGACGCCCACTTGGAAATGTGGGCGATGTAATCTCAAATGGGAAATAAGGATAACTCTCTGGAAATACCACGATTAAATCGTGCACCTCATCGTTAAGCGGATACTTCACTGTAATGATGATACGCCCCGCTTTGCGTTCATCTTCGTTCAATTCAAATTCATATCCGGCATCCCTAAGCGCCTGCAACTCGTCTTGCAGACGCTTAGGGTAGCGTTGAATAAACCAAGAGTCCATTATGCAACTGGACGATGTGTAGGTGGGCGAGGCGGCTCCTTAGGTCCATTGGGCCTGTTACTAGGTGGCCCGGGCGGTACATCTGGATGCTCGGGGTGCTTAATGTCCGGCTTAGTCTCTTTAGTCTTATCATTCATTACTATTACTCCTATAACATTGTTTAGAGCCGCTCTAGGCTTTTCCTAATAATGGAAGCGAGCGGCTCGTACACGCATCCATTGCCAAATGAATCAAATAGGAGCCGCCAACTACCAACAGGCAAAACTTCAGTAAATCCTCTTGTCCTGTTTTGGTTTCCCATTTATACAACTTGTACATACCCAGCCCTAACATGCCAGCAAAAGCCAGACTATGGAAAAACTGCCTATGGTGAGGATGAATTGCAGGTTCCAGCTTGTCTGGCAGGTTTGTGCAGATTGCAGCTAGCGCCGCACTACCCAAGGGTGTCACCGTTTTCTTTCCTTCCGTAGCTTCCCAATGTGCAACACAGCCACCTACTGTTAATGCAGCAACAAATTGATGTGTTAAAGCGTTTGGCATTTGCAGCTCCGTGTTAAGTCGGTAAGCCAGAATATACACTCATCAAAACTAAATGCAATATATTGCACACGAAAATTATGTGCTTTATAGACACAATGTGCTTAATATTGACAATTTGATTGTTTGCGAATATAAATACAAAATGAATAGTGAAGCGCTTTACCGTCATATAGGCACCACCATAAAGCAGAGGCGCAAGCGACTCGGGTGGTCTCAGGAGCGGCTTGCAAAGCAGATGGCAACTTCTCGTGCCTCGTTAGCCAATATCGAGACAGGTCGGCAAAATGTTCTAGTTCATCAGCTCTACAACTTTGCTGCGGTATTGGATTTGAAAATAGAGGATTTACTTCTGCCGGTCGAAAAGCCAAATTCCGTTTCAGCGCAATCGGACTTTCCATTACCTAACGATCTCAGCCGAGCGCAAAAGGAACAACTTACGCGTCTCCTTAACGATGTACCTGTGACAGCGGCAACCTTAAAGGAGGGTAGCAATGTTAAATAAACCAAGCAAAGATCCGCAGGTTAGTGCTCGCGAAGTGTTGGTGAAGCTGCGCATTAAGGCATTGCCTGTTCCCGTTGAAAAAATTGCAAAGGCACTTGGTGCAGTAGTTCGTTTCTCACCTTTAGACGAAGAACTTTCAGGGATGATTTACATCAAGGATGGGGTGCCTGTCATAGGTGTTAATTCATTGCACCATCCAAATAGGCAGCGATTTACAATCGCGCATGAAATTGGACACTTGGTTATGCATCGCGATATGATTTCGGAGAACGTTCACGTTGATAAACAGTTTCGCGTTTTGATGCGAGATTCAAATTCATCAACTGGGTCAGAAGAAATAGAAATTCAGGCAAACCGATTTGCTGCTGAACTGTTGATCCCATCAAGCATGTTCGATCCAACGAAAATTTCGGCATCAGATATCGACGACGAAAGCCAACTTGACGAACTAGCCAAAAAATTTAGGGTAAGCAAGCAGATGCTGGAATATCGAATCAGAAGTCTAACTTAACTTAGTAGAAAGTCATTCGATATGAGCTTCGTTTTCTATGACACGGAAACAACTGGAACTCATGCCGCTTTTGACCAGATTCTTCAGTTCGCAGCTATTCGCACCGACCCTGAACTTAACGAACTAGATCGCTTCGAAATTCGTTGCCGCCTGCTGCCTCATATTGTTCCTGCACCGGGTGCGATGCGCGTCACAGGCCTTCGTGCGGCGCAACTTTCAGACAATGCGCTTCCAAGTCATTATGAAATGATGACTGCCATTCGGCATAAGATGCTTGAATGGTCGCCTTCCACTTTTCTTGGTTATAACACGATAGAGTTCGATGAACATCTGCTTCGACATGCTTACTATAAAACTCTTTACCCACCCTACCTAACAAACACTTCCGGCAATTCACGAACAGACATCATGCGCATTGCGCAGGCATCATCAATATACTCCCCCGGTTCACTTGTAATTCCTGCTGGCGTTGGACAAAAGCCAAGCTTCAAACTTGATGAATTGGCGCCAGCTAACGGATTTGCGCACGAGAATGCTCACGATGCATTGGCAGATGTTGAAGCGACTATTTTCATTGCCCGTTTAATTTTGGAACGCTGCCCTGATGTCTGGTCAACATTTATGCGGTTCAGTACCAAAGCCTCAGTCGTGGATTTTGTTTCCAATGAGCAAATTTTTTGTCTTTCCGACTTTTACTTTGGGAAACCATATTCATGGCTTGTAACGCCACTTGGGGTCAGCCCTAACGATACTTCAGCACTCTATGTATTCGACTTGGGGGTCGATCCGGATTCATTAGTTCCATTAAGTAAAACAAAGTTAATGTCACGCTTAGCTGGCTCACCGAAGCCAGTACGTAAAATTCGTAGCAATGCAGCCCCGATGATCTTTTCGGCAGATGACGCTCCTCATTCCGCATCTGGCAAAAGTATTCCACAGGGAGAGATTAAGAGAAGAATCCGTACATTGGAAGAATATCCTGAACTGAGGGCGCGCCTTATTACGGGGTTTGAAGAATCAAAAGTTGAGAGACCCACATCTCCTCATGTAGAAGAGCAGTTGTATAGCGGATTTTTTCCAGAGTGTGATCAAAAGCTACTAGATATTTTCCATAACTTGGACTGGACAGAGCGAGTAGAACTGGTAGGGAAATTTGAAGATCCGCGCTTGAAATTGCTCGGACGGCAATTGATTCATGCAGAGCGCCCAGATGTGCTTGACGCCGTGAGCCGAATTGAGTTGGATCGCGATATATCAAAAAGGATTGCGCATCACAAGCCAGACTGTCCCTGGCTAACGCTACCGAAGGCTCTAGAAGAACTAGAAGAGCTATTAACATCGACCAAGGCATCGGAACGATTATTTCTGAAAGAATATCACAAATACCTTTCATCTCGTCTTAAAAGTGCGCTGGCAATCCTTTGAAGGATCGTAGCCAATGGGTCAGCATCGCAAAAACGTTGGGGGCCACTCCGTCCTCATATGGTTTAAGATCAGTAATGTGTCGGAAGTGACAGTTCGAAAATGTTGAAGCTGACATTCAGGAAGACTGCGCCGACAGCCTTTCCAGAAAATCACCACAGTCCGCTTAGGCCGAGTAGCAGACCCTCGTGGCGATTCTTCCGACAGGCCGTAATGTGTCGAGAGCGGCACTTGGTGAATGGCAGGTTACGGACAAAACAGCCTTGAATTACTGTCTCTGCCTTATCTTATCAGCATGTTCCTGGGGATTTTGTGTGAGGCCAGGTTAGCGATGAGGTAGAGATGCCTTATAATAATCTCGAATTTTTACCTTGCTACCCATAAATTATGTCTTCCTCACTGCGCGTCCTTTCCCTTCTTGAAACCCGTGTATTGGGCGTGCTGGCTGAAAAACAGCGCACCGTGCCCGACACTTATCCTTTGACATTGAACAGCCTGCTGTCCGGTTGCAACCAGAAAACCAGCCGCGATCCGATTATCGAGGCCAGTGAATCTGAGGTGCAGGCTGCGATAGACAGCCTGCGCTTTATGTCGCTGGTGATTGAATCCAGCGGCGGGCGGGTGGCGCGTTATGCGCACAACATCGAGCGCGTGCTGAATATCCCGACGCAATCGACTGCGCTGATCACAATGCTGATGTTGCGTGGCCCGCAGACAGCGGGAGAGCTGCGCATTAATTGCGAACGGCTGCATAAATTCGCTGACATTTCGTCGGTGGAAAGTTTTCTGGTGGAATTGTCCGAGCGGCCTGCGGGCGCATTGGTGATGGAGTTGCCGCGTCAGCCCGGCTCGCGCGAAAATCGCTGGACGCATTTGTTATCCGGTGTGCCGGTGCTGGAAGAGCGCCGGGCGGCAGCTTCCCCGACGCCCAGCGCGGCAGCCGATGTCACGGTAGGTGAAATTGCTGCACTCAAGGCCAATGTGGCCAAGCTGGAAACTGAAATGGCTGAGTTACGGGCAATGATGAACAAGCTGTGCGTGGAACTGGGTGTGGATAAGTAGCCTTCCCTTTTTCACCCGAGATTTTCCACTAGAAAATTCAACTGACTTCCCCCTTTTAAAAAGGGGGATCGAGGGGGATTTTAATATCCGTGCGACGTTCAAATCCCCCCTAGCCCCCCTTTTTCAAAGGGGGGAATACCTGTTGCTGCAAGATTTACGTCTAATGGAAAATCTCGGCTCAACAATACCTTAGCTCCCGAATTACGCTGAATGCCTGATTCAGCGTGGCGTGCAGAAAAAAATCCAGGGAACCGCCGATTAAGTCCTCCGTTCGTGGTGAGCTTGTCGAACCATGTACGGAGGATATTTCACATTCAATGTGTTAGCTTGCGGACCCTTCGACCGGCTCAGGGCGAACGGCCTATCACCCATCGGGTGAGTCCATGTTTCCGTTAGTGCTGAGCGTAGCGGCGGGGTTTGCCGCGAAGTCGAAGCATGCCAACTGCGGTTTTAGGATCAATACGTTAGCACGCCGACCCTTCGACAAGCTCAGGGCGAACGGACTTACTGAGCCTGGGAAATGCTGGGTCCTGCCTACACCTGGCCTTCGACAAGCTCACCACGAACGGAGGAATTATTCAGCGTTTGCTTGGATTAAATATACAAAATAGACTACATATAGTATAAAATGCCTCCCCAAATACTAATGGTAGTGTTTGGGGGAGTGGCTGCTATATTTTCATTTGCTGAGTTGACCTTGCCTGTTGCAGTAAGTCTCCGATGTTAGATTCGGATCAGGACATTCGTCATCGACTTTTGACTGCCAGATTACCGGCGATGCCGCATATCTTGATCAAGCTGATAGATTCCTGTCAGGATGAAGATGTGGGGCTGGATGACCTCGCTGATCTGATCGCCAAAGATGCAGCCGTCACGATGCGTGTGATGGGCGCTGCCAATACTTCTTCCTTTCTGCACTTTACCCACAAACCCGGCCTGCGCCAGGCTCTGCTGGCGCTGGGCATGGAAACCACCAAGTCATTGCTGGTCAGTGAAGCGGTGTCGCAGGTGTTCGACGGCTTCAGCCATGCTGACCATCATGACCTGCGCGGATTCTGGCGCCATTCCTACACAGCGGCCTTGGCTGCCCGAAAAATCGCCGTCATGACCGACTATCCTCATCTGGAGGAGGCCTACCTGGCGGGCATGCTGCATGATGTGGGGCGCTTGGCCCTTCTTTCCGCCGCTCCGGCAGAGTACACCATGTTGTTGAGCCATGTGGACGATGGGGGATTGTGTCAGGCTGAACAACAAACATTCGGCATGACCCATGCAGAGGCCGGCGCGCACCTGATAGAGCGCTTCCATCTGGATTCCTTCCTGGCCGATAGCGTGCTTTATCACCATGAGCCATTGGCGCAGGTTGCTGCGGCGCATCCGCTTATCCGTATTGCGATACTTGCCGATTTGATTGCCAGCCATGGCTCGGCAGAGCCGGCACTGGAAGCGGCAAAAATACTTTTTAATCTTGACGCGGCAGCATTGAAGAACATTTGCTCGGAGACCGAGGAGCGGGTCAAGGAAGCGGCCAAATTTTTCAGTATTGATCTGGCGGGCACTGAGCAATCGATGGCCGTGCCTTACCCATCCAAGCGTGCCAACGATGAAAGCAACGCCAGGGATCAACTGGTGTATGCCGTACAGCAGGTGATTCTGGCGAGCGAAGCAAGACGGGTTTTTGCCCGCCCCGGGAACGAAACGGAATTGATCGCGGCAGTGGCCAAGTCTGCGGCACTGCAATTTGGTTTCGACAATGTATTGTTCCTGTTGCAGGATGACAACGGCCAGAATTTGCGCGGGGTTGCGCTGGAACCTGCGCGCCAGAGTTTTTCGGAATTCTCGATTCCGCTGGCCGGAAAAGGAACCATCGCGGTGGCGGCAGGGCAGCGGCAAATGGTTTTCCTGGATGAGGAAACTGAATCGAACAGCTTGGCAGAAAAGCAACTGTTCCGCTTGCTGAGTGCACAACAGTTGGTTTGTCTGCCGTTATATACCGGCCATAACACGCTGGGCGTATTGATAGGTACTGCGACGCCTCACCAGCATGCCGAATTGCGCACTCGCGCCAATTCATTAAAAACTTTTGCCGGGCAGGCAGCAGCGGCGATTCATGCGCTACGCACCCAATCAACTGAATCTGGCCGTTTTGCCGAGGAATATCGGCATGAACTGCGCCGCCTGGTGCATGAAGCCAGCAATCCGCTTTCCATCATCCGCAACTACCTTGCCGTGCTGGACGCCAAGGTCAAGCGAAAAGAGCCAGTGCAAGCCGAAGTGTCTATCCTCAGCCAGGAAATCGATCATGTCGTGCAGATACTGCGCGGGTTTGCTGAAATCAAAATTGAATCCTCCAGCGAGACATTAAGCGTCAATCATGTGGTCAGTGAAGTGGTGAAATTCCTTCAGGTTACCGGTTTTATACCGCCGGCCATCCGCATCGAAATGCAATTGCAACAGGAAGTCGTCAAGGTCAAGGCAGACAGCAAAATCCTGAAGCAGATTCTGGTTAATTTAATCAAAAACGCGGTTGAAGCGATTTCGGGAGAGGGCGAGATTGTCATTGCCACGCCCAGCTATATGAATCGAGATGGCCGTCTTTATTGCGTGCTGACCGTACAAGACAATGGCCCGGGCATTGCGCCGCAGGTCCTGGCAAAGCTGTTCTCGCCGGTACGCAGTGTCAAGAGTGGAGACCATGCAGGTTTGGGCTTGAGCATTGTTCATGGGCTGGTCCAGGATTTGGGTGGAAATATTACCTGCCGCAGCAGCAGCACCGGAACCACATTTGAAATGTTGCTGCCGGTCGAGAGTGGCACGGGTGACGACCTTAATAATGAAAATTCGCTGAACGTGAAGTCTATTGGAGGAACTTATGGAAGAGATTGATCATACCCCGCTGATGTTCGAGTTAAACGCGATGGATGGGAAGTCGTCCCTGGCGTTTAATCCGGAATTTCGCCTGCTGCTGGTGGATGATGATGTGCGCTTGCTGGACAGCTTGTGTGAGCTGTTAAAGGGCATGGGCTACAAATTGCAGACCGCGACCAGCGGCAAAGACGCGGTAACCCAGCTGGGCCGACGTAAATTTGACTTGATCCTGCTGGATCTGCGCTTACAGGATATGACCGGGCATCAGGTGATGGATTTCATCCGCGATCACCAGATAGACGCGCACGTGATTGTGCTTAGCGGCGACACCACGATCGAAGCGGCGATAGGCGCGCTGGAACGGGGCGCATTTGGCTATTTGCGCAAGCCCTATGACCCCCGGGAGTTGCTCAAGCTGGTAGAAAATTCGCGGCAAAACAGGCATCTCGAAGCGCATAACATGCAAATCTCGTCGCGCCTGGAACGCTCGGAAAAACTGTACCGCTATCTGGTGGACAATTCCCCGGACGTGATTTACACATTGAACCACGAGGGCAAATTTTCATTCGTCAACAAGCGCGTTACGACATTGCTCGGGATGGAACGCGAAAGCCTGATAGGCAGGCACTATTCCGAGCTGGTGCATGAGGACGACCTGCATCTGGCGGCCAATGTTTTCAATGAACGCCGCTCGGGTGACCGTGCTTCGCACAATGTGGAGCTGCGGCTGAAGTCATTGAAGTGCGTGGATGAAGACCGTTACTTTGACAATACGCTGATCACGATAGTGCTGAATTCGACCGGCATGTACTCCAAGGGCACAGGTTATTCCAAGCATGAATTTTTGGGCACCTATGGCGTGGCGCGTGACATCACTGACCGCAAACGCGCCGATGAACTGGTTGCCTATCACGCCTATCACGACATTCTCACTGACCTGCCCAACCGCATTCTGTTCAAGGACAGGCTAAGCCTTGCGATCAGCCAGTCCAAGCGCGACAAGTCAGAGCTGGCGGTGATGTTCCTGGACCTGGATCGCTTTAAACGCATCAACGATACATTCGGCCATGCCAAGGGTGACGAGCTGTTGAAACTGGTCACAGTGCGCCTGCAATCCGCCGTGCGCGGTGGCGACACGTTGGCGCGGCTGGGCGGGGATGAGTTCACGATGGTGTTGCCCAACCTGCGCCACCGGCAGGATGCAGAAGCGGTGGCGCGCAAGATTCTGGACAATCTGCATTTGCCGTTTGAGATAGACCAGCAAATCGTTCATATCTCGGCCAGCATAGGCATCGCGATTTATCCAGGCGATGGCGACTCCATAGACGAACTGTTACGCCATGCCGATATCGCGATGTACCAGGTGAAATCCTTGGACAAGGATGGTTACCATTTTTATGACCCATCCATGGTCAATTCATCGCACATGAAAATTATCCTGGAACAGAACCTGCGCGATGCGATGACGCAAGGCCAGCTGGAAATGTATTACCAGCCACAAGTGGATGCAGCCAGCGGGGACATGGTGGGGGTAGAGGCGCTGATGCGCTGGAACCACCCGACGCGCGGCTTGCTCGGCGCGGGCGAATTCATCCCGCTGGCGGAAGAAGTAGGGTTGATGGTTGCCCTGAGCGACTGGATGTTGAGCGCGGTTTGCACTGACCTGAAAAAGTGGATTCCGCTGTGCAGCGAGCAATTCAAGGTGTCGATAAATTTATCTCCGCAATACCTGGATCGCGGTAATTTCCCCGAAAAATTACAGGAGGCGTTGGCCAAATATGGAATTTCGCCCAGCAGGATGGAGGTAGAAATTACCGAGAATGTTTCCATTCGCAGCCCGAACCAGGCCATCGAACAACTGGAGCAGTTATGCCGCATGGGTATCACGATTGCCATTGATGATTTTGGAACCGGTTATTCGGCCCTTTCCTACCTGCATAAATTTCCGATACACACGATCAAGATCGACCAGACTTTTGTGCGCGAAATTCAATCCGGCAATGGCCATTACCCGGTCGTGCTGGCGATTATTTCCATCGCCAAGGGGCTAGGCTTGCGCTTGATTGCCGAAGGCGTGGAAACGGTGATCCAGTCGCGCTATCTGGAACAATCGGGATGTGCCACGATGCAGGGATACCTGTACCATCAGCCGTTATCCAGCGAACAGTTATTGCAAACATTGCACAAGAAAATATCCCGGTCAGCCTGACACCCAGTCAGCCTGACACAGTCCCGGGGCCGGATCAGGGCCATGAATGATACGCACGACATAAAGCCCGGCCAGTCCACCGAGCTGCTCAAGGAATTACACATCCTGACCCGCGACGGCAGGATGAACCAGGATTCGCGGCGCAAGCTGAAGCAGGTCAACCATCTCTATCAATTCATAGAACCTTTGCTGCAAAGCATTCAGCAACAGCATCCGGATATCCAGCTGGTGGATCATGGCGCGGGTAAATCCTATCTGGGCTTCATTTTATACGACCTGTTTTTCAAGGCGCAGAACACAGCCTCGCATATCTACGGCATAGAAACGCGCGAGGAGCTGGTCCAACATTCGCAACAACTGGCCGCGCGGCTGAATTTTTCCGGCATGTCTTTTTTCCAGCTGTCGGTGGCGGAATCCATACACTCCAACAGTTTGCCCAGCAAGGTGGATATTGTCACCGCGCTGCATGCCTGCGATACCGCGACCGATGATGCAATTCAATTTGCGCTGCATAAGCAGGCACAGTTCATTGTGCTGGTGCCCTGTTGCCAGGCCGAAATGGCTGCGCTGCTGCGCAAAAACAAGGGTCTGGCATTGCCAAGAAATGCACTGACAGAATTATGGCGCCACCCGATACACACCCGCGAATTCGGCAGCCACATCACCAACGTGTTGCGTTGCCTGCAACTTGAAGCGCATGGTTATCAGGTGACCGTGACCGAACTGGTGGGCTGGGAACACTCCATGAAAAATGAACTGATCATCGCCAGCTATAAAAACTTGCCGCGCACCCGTGCGGCTGCGCGCTTGAATGAAATTCTGCAAATGCTGGGACTGGAAGAAATGACAACACGGTTTTTTATATCGATGTAGGAGCGGGCCCTGCCCGCGATGTTCGCGGGCAGCACCCGCAAGGGGTACGCCGTGGTTGTAAGGGGCTGAAGCCCCAACAACACACGCAGGGCCCGCTCCTACAGGCAAGGCTATGTAAGGACCGGCCAAGAGCTGCATACCACGAACCCGCGCGACACCTCCTGCCAATCCCCTTGTCCATCCTTTTTGAGTTGAG
>JANNQM010000074.1:0-14376 GCA_031400735.1 Gallionellaceae bacterium | reverse complement strand
CCGCGATAGCTTCGCGGGCATGGCCCGCTCCTACAATACCTTGCCGGGGTTCATCAACTTCTGTGGGTCCAGAGTATGTTTAATGCTGCGCATTAATTCCAGTTCAATTGCGCTTTTGTAATGGGTAATCTCTTCGCGCTTCAGTTGCCCCAACCCATGCTCGGCGCTGATGCTGCCGTTCAGTTGCGCGACAATGCGGTACACAGTGCGGTTCACTTGCGCTTCGGAGTGCGCAATAAAATCGGGGTTGCTTGCCGCATCCGGCAACGAGGCATTGTAGTGAATATTGCCATCGCCAAGATGGCCAAAGGCAACAATTCGTATCGTCGGGAAAGCAGCACGCAACGCGTAGTCGGCCAGCGTAATGAATTCCGCAATACGGCTGATCGGCACTGCAACATCATGCTTGATGCTGAATCCTTCACGTTTTTGTGCTTCGCTGATATTTTTGCGCAGCTTCCACCATGATTCTGTTTGTGCCTTGTCGGCGCTCACGTTGAATTCGATAATGCCGCGGCCAAAGGTTTGCAATGCCTCGCGCAACGGTGCGTCCAATGGCGCGGGCAACACATCTGACAAGGTCGCCAGGACCATCCACGGATAGCGCGTTGCAAACGGTTCCTGTGTACCAGGAATATGCTGCAACACCAGATCGAGACAGCTGCGCGAGATTATTTCGAAACTGCTGATTTTGTCGCCACAGCTGGCGCGCAGGTGGGCCAATAATTCCACTGCGGTAGCCGGGTCGCGCACCGCCAGGCAGGCGGTCGCCACGGCTTGCGGCTGCGGAAATAATTTAAGCACGGCAGCGGTGATAATGCCCAGCGTGCCTTCAGCACCAATAAACAACTGCTTTAAATCATAGCCGGTGTTGTCCTTGCGCAAACTGCGCAAGCCATCCCAGATGCGCCCATCCGGCAACACCACTTCCAGCCCCAGCACCAGGTCGCGCATATTACCGTAGCGCAACACGCCGATTCCACCGGCATTGGTAGACAGGTTGCCGCCGATTTCGCACTGCGCGGCAATGGCAGTCAGGCCCAGGGGAAATAGCCGATTGGCATGTTCAGCCGCATCGTGTACGGCGGCCAGCGTGCAGCCTGCTTCCACAGTCATGGTGTAGTTGATGGCGTCCAGCGCGCGAATATGGTTCATGCGTGACAAATTCAACACAATCTGTTCACCTTGCGAGAGCGGCACTGAGCCGCCACTCAGGCTGGTGTTGCCGCCTTGTGGCACGATCGCAATTTTATTTGCGACGCACAGTTTAATTACCTCGGCTACTTGCAGTGCATCGGCAGGAAGCACCACAGCTAGCGCTTGACCGCTATAGCGCCCGCGCCAGTCAGTATAGTGCCGCGTTGCGGCTGCGCCACTGAGCACATTTTCTGCACCTACGATTTTGCTGAATGCATAAATCATCGCGGACGTTTCAGAAACCATATCTGGTACAGCGAAATCATGATTTGCGCCCCCATGGAAACCCCGAGTACCGCACCTGCGATCACGACAGTATAGGCATACACCGGATCCCATTTGGTCAGGAACCATGACAGGATATCTACCAACACTGCGACCATAGGCGATAGGACCAGGAATCGCTTGAGCCAGGCAGGCACTTCTGACAGTATGAAAATAAAGCCCAGCGCGAACAACATCAGGCTGATGCCAAACAAATGTATATGCGACAGGCGCAGCAAGCTCATGATGGACATGCCGGTATCCACTTGCGCAAATTGATGCAGCCCTTGGTAAGTGGCGAAATCCGGCAGGTTGGTGGCCGAGCTGTTGTGGCAAGCAATGCAATTCTGGTCGATGATGGCTTTGATCTGCTGCTGGTACCCCTGTTGCGGCGCGCCGTCTTTCAACCACGCCACGACATGATGACGATCCTCCTCTTTAATATAGCCCGCCATCGGCCCGCGTATCGCCGCTTCCAGCCGGGTGCCGCTGCGATTGCCATAATAACTTGCGGCGATATCTTCGACCGATAGTCCGGGCTTGCCATCTTTATTGACGCTGACAATAAAAAGATAGCCCAGCGCCATCAGGTAACCTATCCCTATCAGCAACAGGAAAGAGGTGTAGAGCAATTTCTCGCTGGTGGTGCAATCATAGAAACGGTGTGCGGACATGGTTGGGTACCTGGGTATATATCAATTAACAAACCAACCACCCCACCCCTGCGGGGCAGCCCTCCTCATTGAGGAGGGGATGGTGTGGTCTCTATCGTTTACTTAGCCAACTATAGGCCTACTTTAAAACTCCATGGGGTCTATGTCCAATGACCAGCGCAATTTTTGCGCAGATCGGCTATCCAGCAACGGTTTCCAGCCATGCAAAAATTGCTGTAACGATTTGCGCTTTTCACTCTGCACCAGTAATTGCGCTAAAAAATGGTTAGCTCGACGCGGCATCGCTGCGGGCACCACACCATATACTTCCACGTTCATATCCAGTGCGACTGCATCGGACTGCGCCTGTTGCAAAAAGATGTAGACATCTGCTTTTTGTTTGCCTTCGGCGCGCAGCAACACTTGGTACACAAACGGCGGAAAGCCTGCGGACTGGCGTTCGTTCAGCAAGGCTTGCGCCCAGCTGTCGTAATCATGGGTACGCAGCGCATTAAACAACGGGTGGTCGGGAAATGCGGTCTGGATTAATACCTCGCCCGCTTTTTCTGCGCGCCCGGCACGTCCGGCTACCTGGGCCAGCTGCGCGAACAATTTTTCCGACGCACGAAAGTCGCTACTGTATAACGCGCTATCGGGATTAAGCACGCCGACCAAGGTAAGGTTGGGAAAATCATGACCCTTGGCCAGCATCTGCGTGCCCACCAGAATATCCACGGCATCATTTTCTATCTGTTGGCGCATGGCATTCCATGTGCCTTTGTTGCGCGTGCTGTCGCGGTCTACGCGCAGGATGCGCGCCTGCGGAAAATATTCCTGCAACGCGCTTTCCAGACGCTGGGTGCCGATGCCGACCGGTTGCAAGTCGGCATTGCTGCATGATGGGCACACCTGCGGCACGCGTTGCTGGTAACCGCAGTGATGGCAGCGCAGCATCCGGTCGCGCAAATGCAGAACCAGTTTGCTGGCGCAATTCGTGCAGCCGGATAACCAGCCGCAAGCGGTGCACATCAGCACCGGGGCATAGCCGCGACGGTTGATGAACAGCAAGCTCTGCTCACGCCGCTGTAATCGCTCGGCCAGTGCTCGCAGCAAGGGCTCGCTGATGCCGTGTTGCATGATGACGTTAGCGGTATTGATGCAGCGCATCTCTGGCAAACGTGCCTCTGCCGCCGCGCGCTGCTTCAGGCGCAATAGCTGGTAACGTCCGCTATGCGCGTTGTAATAACTTTCCAGCGACGGCGTGGCAGAACCCAGCACAATGGGCACGCCGCGCTGGTTGGCGCGAAAAATTGCAACATCGCGCGCCGAATAACGCAGGCCGTCCTGCTGCTTGAGCGACGCATCGTGTTCTTCATCGACAATAATCAGCGCCAGTTGCGGCAGCGGCGTAAAAACCGCCAGGCGTGTGCCGAGCACAATGCGTGCCTGGCCGGATTGCGCGCGCAACCAGTTCTGAGCACGTTCGCCATCATTCAGGCCGCTGTGCAGACTGACCAACTCGGTATTGGTAAAACGGCTGCGGAAATAATTTTCCAGTTGCGGGGTGAGATTAATCTCCGGAACCAGCAACAACACCTGGCCGCCCCGTCCAAGCGCGTGATGCATCAGGTGCATATACACTTCGGTTTTGCCGCTACCGGTAATGCCGTGCAGCAGAAAACAGTGGTAGCCGGGTGTCTGCGTGACCGCTGCTACAGCTTGTTGTTGTTCAGCGCTGAGTGAGTGGACAGGATTAAATATGTGCGTGGCAATTGCGGTGAGGGGTTGCCCAGCTTCCACCCAGCCCGCTTGCAGCAAACCCTTAACCACGGTTAGCGCACTGGGGGATAACGCGCGCAATTGTCCAGCGTTTAAGGGACCGTGCTGTAATGCACTGAGTATGCGGTGCTGTAGCCGCTGGCGTTTCGGGTGGTGTGCCAGATCCAGCGCCTGGCCGCTGGCGCTGAGCTGGTATTGCAATGGTTGCTTGAGCTGAACCGGCTGGCTGGACCGCAATCGCGCGGGTAACGCGGACAGTACTGTAGCACCGAGTGGATAGTGATAATAATCACTGCAAAAGCGCAGCAATGTTAATAGCTCTTCCGGCAAGGCAGGCACTTCGGCCAAGACCCGTTCAACGTGACGGATATGTTGCGCAGCTACAGAGGTATCCGTTGCGCACTCGAGTACCACGCCGACCATCAATTTGCGGCTGAATGGCACTTGCACACATTGCCCTACTGCTACATTCATGCCTTCATCCACTTCGTAATCGAATAACGTGGCTAGCGGAAGATCAAGAGCGACACGAACGTAGGGCATTTGATATTTCCAGAATTTTTTCCAACTATTGGGTCAAGCGAGTGACTTGATTGGAGTTTTTACTTGTCCTCAGAGTCTGTGGACAACGATGTGTACAGTTTCTAAATATCTGAGTTAACTCCCCATCCCGTATGGTATTTTTACCTTAGATTATTTCTTGAGCAGGATTATTTTATATATGAAACAAAAGGTTACAATAAAGCAATAAAGGCTACGAGAAACTCCCTCGCAGCCCTGTAATGGTGCGCTTCCTGTGTATAACGCCATACCCCGAGTAGAGATTTTAGTGGTATTTGCGGCTCAGTTCGTGTACCGCTTGCACCAATGCAGCCGCGTTGTTTGGGTCGGTGAATTGCGAAATGCCATGCCCCAGGTTAAACACATGACCGCTGCCATAACCGTAACTGGCCAATACACGTTCGGTTTCGGCGCGGATAATCTCCGGCGTGGAGAACAGGATGGTGGGATCGATGTTGCCCTGCAAGGCAACCTTGTGCCCAACTTTCTGGCGGGCTATGCCGATGTCCATAGTCCAATCCAGCCCCACGGCATCGCAACCTATGTCGGCGATGCTGTCTATCCACAATCCGCCGCCTTTGGTGAAAGCGATTACCGGTACTTTGACCCCGTCGTGCTCACGCTTCAGTCCGGACACAATGCGCTGCATATAAGGCAACGAAAATTCATGATAGGCGGCATGTGACAACGCGCCGCCCCAGGAATCAAAAATCATGACGGCTTGTGCACCCGCTTCAATTTGTGCATTCAGATACTGGGTCACCGCTTGTGCAGTAATTTCCAGCACATGGTGCATCAGCTTGGGCTCTTTGTACATCAGGGTTTTGACCCGTGCATAGTCATCGCTGCCGCCGCCTTCCACCATGTAACAGGCCAGCGTCCACGGGCTGCCGGAGAAACCTATCAGTGGCACACTGCCATTCAGCGCCTTGCGGATTTGCGACACCGCATCGGTGACATAACGCAGGTCTTTGGCTACGTCCGGCGCGCGCAACGCTTTGATCGCGGCCTCGTTGCATAACGGGCGTTTGAATTTGGGGCCTTCGCCTTCCGAGAAATACAAACCCAGTCCCATCGCATCCGGCACAGTAAGAATGTCGGAAAACAGGATGGCGGCATCCAGCGGAAAACGGTCCAGCGGCTGCAGCGTTACTTCAGTGGCCATGTCCGGGCTCTTGCACAGGTTCAAAAAACTGCCGGCGCGTTTGCGCGTGGCGCAATACTCCGGCAGGTAACGCCCGGCCTGACGCATCATCCATACCGGCGTGTATTCGGTGGGTTGGCGCAGCAAGGCGCGTAAAAAGGTGTCGTTTTTCAGTTTGAAGTCCATGGTTTCTCTTTATTAGAAGTTATTAACGGGGCAGAGTGGAACTGCCCATCAAATATTCATCCACCGCGCGCGCTGCCTGGCGCCCTTCGCGTATCGCCCACACTACCAGCGATTGGCCGCGACGCATGTCGCCGGCGGTAAACACGTTGTCTACGCTGGTCTGGTAACAGCCCGGGCCATCCGTTGTTGCCTTGATGTTGCCCCGGCCATCTTTGCCCACGCCAAAGGCATCCAGCACGGGCTGCAATGGATTGACAAAACCCATGGCCAGCAACACCAGGTCGGCTTTCATTTCAAATTCAGTGCCGGGCATTTCCTGCATCCTGCCGTCTTTCCATTCCACCCGCGCCGCCTTGATTTTGGTGAGCTTGCCGTTTTCACCAATGAATTCCTTGGTGGCCACCGCCCAGTCGCGCTGGCAGCCTTCCTGATGCGAACTGGAAGTGCGCAGTTTGAGCGGCCAGTAGGGCCACACCAGTGGTTTGTTTTCCTGTTCCGGTGCGCGTGGCATGACTTCAAATTGCGTGACTGAAGCTGCGCCATGCCGATTAGATGTACCGACACAATCGGAGCCCGTGTCGCCGCCACCGATCACGATGACATGCTTGCCTTTGGCGTTGATAGGGTTGCGCCCGTCACCTGCCACCTCCTTGTTTTGCGGAATCAGAAACTCCAGCGCATAGTGCACGCCACCCAGATCGCGTCCCGGCAAGGGCAGATCGCGCGGGGTTTCTGAGCCACCCGACAGAATGACCGCATCAAATTTTTTCAGCAATTCAGCGGGGCTGATGGTTTTCTTGGCATCGTTGGCGACGCCTTTGCCCGGCGTCTCCTTGCCGACAAAAACACGGGTGCGGAATTCCACGCCTTCGGCCTGCAACTGCGCCAGGCGCCAGTCGATCAAACGCTTGTCCAGTTTGAAATCCGGAATGCCATAGCGCAGCAATCCGCCAATACGGCTGTTTTTTTCAAACACGACGACATCATGTCCTGCACGGGCCAGTTGCTGTGCTGCCGCCAGCCCGGCCGGGCCGGAACCGACGACCGCGACTTTCTTGCCAGTTTTATGTGAGGCTGGCTGGGGTACTACCCAGCCATTTTCACCGCCTTTATCAATGATCGCGTGTTCTATCGATTTGATGCCAACCGCATCATCATTGATGTACAAAGTACACGCCGACTCGCACGGCGCCGGGCATACGCGTCCGGTAAATTCGGGAAAATTATTGGTCGTATGCAGCACGTCCAGCGCCTGCTTCCAGTTGCCGCGGTAGACCAAGTCATTCCAGTCGGGAATGATATTGTTGACCGGGCAGCCCGTGGTGCAGAATGGAATGCCGCAATCCATGCAGCGCGCGCCTTGTATCTTGGCCTTATCGTCTGTCAGGCGCGGTACGAATTCGCTGTAACTTCTGATTCTGCTCTTGACGGGCAAGCTGTCTTCGTTGACGCGGTGAAACTCCATGAAACCAGTCGGTTTGCCCATATCAGCCCACCGCTACTACTGCATTGGATTGCCCCGCTGCCTGTTGTGCCGCAATTTCCTGCAATGCGCGACGATATTCAGTCGGCATCACCTTGACGAATTTGGGCAGGTAGCTGGACCAGTTATCCAGAATGTCCTTGGCCCGCGCACTGCCGGTATAACGTAAATGCATTTCTATTTTTCCCCGTAAAACTGCTTCATCGGCTTTGCCCAGATGATTGAAATGGACGCGGCCATGCGCTTCAACTTCACCTGTTTCACTAGCCGCAACTTCTTCCGGCACGGCTTCCAGTTGCACCATGCTCAGGTTGCAGCGCCGCTCAAACCCACCATCCACATCCAGTACATAAGCCACACCGCCCGACATACCCGCAGCAAAATTGCGACCGGTTTGTCCCAGCACAATCACCAGACCGCCGGTCATATATTCGCAGCCATGGTCGCCCAGCCCTTCCACGACCGTGATGGCACCGGAATTGCGCACTGCAAAACGCTCTCCGGCCACGCCACTGAAATAACTTTCGCCGCTGGTTGCGCCATACAGCACCGTGTTGCCGACAATAATGTTGTCTGCGGCGACCAACTTGCTGTCCGGCGGCGGCACCACGACAATGCGTCCGCCGCACAAACCCTTGCCCACATAGTCATTGGCCTCACCGGTTAATTCCAGCGTAATGCCGCGCGCCAGGAAAGCGCCAAAACTCTGTCCGGCAGTTCCATTCAATTTCACAGTAATGGTGTCATGCGGCAAACCGTCCTGCCCGTAGCGCCGCGCCACTTCATGCGACAGCATCGCGCCTACAGTGCGATTAATATTTCGGATCGGGCTGGTGATCACTACCGGCTGTTTTGCTTCCAATGCACCCTTGGCCTGCGCAATCAATTTATTGTCCAGGGCTTTTTCCAGGCCGTGATCCTGCATTTCGGCGTGACGCCGTGCCACACTGGCAGGCACTTTGGGCTGATAGAAAATCTTAGTGAAGTCCAATCCCTTGGCTTTCCAGTGCGCAATGCCTTTTTTCGCGTCCAGCAAGTCGCTGCGCCCGACCAGATCATCAAATTTGCGTATGCCCATGCTGGCCATATGTTCGCGCACTTCTTCTGCCACAAAGAAAAAATAATTCACCACGTGTTCCGGTTGGCCGGTGAATTTTTTGCGCAGCACCGGATCCTGGGTCGCGACACCGACCGGGCAGGTATTCAAATGGCATTTGCGCATCATGATGCAGCCTTCCACCACCAGCGGCGCGGTGGCAAAGCCGAATTCATCTGCGCCGAGCAGCGCGCCTATCAACACATCGCGGCCGGTTTTTAATTGGCCATCAACCTGCAACGCTATGCGCCCGCGCAATTTGTTCAACACCAAAGTTTGCTGCGTTTCCGCCAGGCCCAGTTCCCACGGCGTACCGGCATGTTTAACTGACGATAGCGGCGATGCGCCGGTGCCGCCATCATGTCCGGAAATGGTGACGTGGTCGGCCTTGGCCTTGGTTACGCCGGCCGCCACGGTGCCCACACCGACTTCGGATACCAGTTTGACCGAAATGGACGCGCGCGGATTGGCGTTTTTCAAATCGTGAATCAGTTGCGCCAGGTCTTCGATCGAGTAAATGTCGTGGTGCGGCGGCGGTGAAATCAGCCCGACCCCCGGTACCGACAAACGCAGATGAGCGATGTACTCGGACACCTTATGCCCCGGCAGCTGGCCGCCTTCGCCCGGCTTGGCGCCTTGCGCCATCTTGATCTGAATCTGGTCAGCGCTGCATAAATATTCGGCGGTTACGCCAAAGCGGCCAGCGGCCACTTGCTTGATCCGGGAACGCAACGAATCACCTTCCATCATCACCAGGTCACGCTCTATGCGGCCCTTGCCGATAATGTCTGACAGTTTTTCGCCGGCCTTAAGCGTGCGGTAGCGCATACGGTCTTCGCCGCCCTCGCCGGTGTTGGATTTGCCGCCAATGCGGTTCATCGCGATGGCCAGCGTGGTGTGCGCTTCGGTAGAAATGGAGCCTAACGACATCGCACCGGTGACAAATCGTTTGACGATTTCTTTGGCCGGTTCAACTTCGTCCAGCGGCACGGGCGCACCCGCTGGCTTAATTTCGAATAGCCCGCGCAAGGTCATCATGCGCTGGCTTTGGTCATTGATCAGCTTGGCGTACTCTTTGTATGTCTGGCTATTGTTGGAGCGCGTGGCGTGTTGCAGTTTGGCAATCGCATCGGGCGTCCACATATGTTCTTCGCCGCGCACGCGATAAGCATATTCACCGCCCGCATCCAGCATGTTAAGCAACAGCGGATCGTTGCCAAAGGCCGCTTGGTGAATGCGCAGCGCTTCTTCGGCAACTTCGGCCAGGCCTATGCCTTCAATTTGGGTGGCGGTACCGGTGAAATATTGTTTGACGAAATCAGCATTCAAGCCAACCGCCTCAAAAATCTGCGCGCCGCAGTAGGACTGGTAAGTAGAGATGCCCATCTTGGACATGACCTTGAGCAAGCCTTTATTGATGGCTTTGATGAAACGCTTGCCGCTATCTTTTGCGGCCAGTCCGGTCGGCAGATAATCAGTCATCGCCGCAATCGTATCGAACGCCAGCCACGGGCATACTGCTTCTGCGCCATAACCGGCCAGCAATGCGAAATGGTGCACTTCGCGTGCTGAGCCGGTATCCACCACCAGCCCGGTGCTGGTACGCAAACCGGCATTCACCAGATGATGGTGCACTGCGGCACAGGCCAGCAAGGCCGGTATCGCGGCGCGTTCGCGCGCCACGGTGCGGTCAGACAGGATCAATACATTGTAGCCATCAGCTACCGCACGGCTGGCCGCCGCGCATAATTTTTTGATGGCGGCGGTGCAGCCCGCTGCGCCCTGGGTCGCCGGGAAAGTAATGTCCAGCACCAGTGATTGGTATTGCTTATGGGTCAGCTGGGCAATATTTTTCAGTTTGCGCAGGTCATCATCGGTCAATATCGGTTGATGTATTTCCAGGCGCAGCGGCGGGTCTGTTTCATCTATGCCTAGCAGATTAGGCTTGGGGCCTATAAACGAGGTCAGCGACATCACGATCTCTTCGCGTATCGGATCAATCGGCGGATTGGTCACTTGTGCGAACAGCTGCTTGAAGTAGTTATACAACGGCTTGTTTTTATCCGATAGCACCGGCAGCGCCGCATCATTGCCCATAGACCCGGTGGCTTCTTCGCCGGCGGCAGCCATAGGTGCCAAAATAAATTTGAGATCTTCCTGCGAATAACCAAACGCCTGTTGCGCATCCAGCAGCGCAATGCCCGCAGGCGCACGCTTGGGTTCCGTTGACTGCGGCAGATCCGCCAAGAAGTAGCGGGATTTTTCTATCCATTGCCGGTAAGGTTTGGCCGTGGCCAATTGCTGCTTCAATTCGGCATCATCCACGATGCGTCCAGCCTGTAAATCAATCAGGAACATTTTGCCCGGCTGCAAGCGCCATTTCTTGATGATTTTATGTTGCGGAATATCCAGCACGCCCATTTCCGAGGCCATCAGCACCAGATCATCATCGGTAATCAGGTAGCGCGCCGGACGCAGGCCATTGCGGTCCAAGGTCGCGCCTATCATCTTGCCGTCGGTGAAAGCCACTGCGGCAGGCCCGTCCCACGGCTCCATCAGTGCAGCATGGTATTCATAAAAGGCGCGGCGCTCTTCGTCCATCAACGGATTGCCGGCCCACGCTTCCGGTATCAACAGCATCATCGCATGCGGTAAGGAGTAACCGCCCGCCACCAGCAATTCCAGCGCGTTGTCAAAACAGGCCGAGTCGGATTGATCTTCTACAATCAACGGCCATAACTTTTCCAGGTCTGCACCCAGCAATTTCGATGACATTGCCGCATGGCGCGCGGCCATCCAGTTGACGTTGCCGCGCAGCGTATTGATTTCACCGTTATGCGCAATCATCCGGTAAGGATGTGCCCGGTCCCAGGTCGGGAAGGTGTTGGTCGAGAAACGTTGATGCACCAGCGCCAGCGCGCTGACCAAGCTTGGGTCCTGCAAGTCGAGGTAATATTCACCCACCTGGTTGGCCAGCAACATGCCTTTGTATACAATCGTGCGCGCCGATAAAGAGGGAATATAGAATCCGCGTCCTTGTGCATCGGGCAGTGTGCGAACCGCATGCTCAACCGTTTTGCGGATCACAAACAGTTTGCGCTCAAAATGGTCAGTATCAGATGATTTGGTTTTATGAGTCTCGCCGCGTCCGATGAAAACCTGACGCACCAGCGGTTCCACTACTTTAACGCTCTCGCCCAACCCGCTGTTGTCCACTGGCACGTCGCGCCAGCCTAGCAATACCTGTCCTTCAGCAGCAATCTTGTCGGCGATCACCTGCTCACATGCGGCACGGGCGGTTTTATCTCGTGGCAGGAACACCATGCCGACGCCATAGGTTCCCGCTGCGGGCAATGTCACGCCCACGTCGGCACACGACTTGCGCAAGAAAGCATCCGGAAGCTGGATCAAAATACCCGCGCCATCACCGGCCAATGGATCTGCGCCCACCGCGCCGCGATGAGTCAGATTTTTCAACACTTGCAGCCCTTGCTGCACTATGACATGGCTGGGCTTACCCTTGATGTTCGCCACGAATCCGACGCCGCACGCATCATGCTCATTGCGCGGGTTATACAAACCTTGCTGGTCGGGCAACCCGTTTGCGGGGTTGGGAAAAGGGGAATGGCTCACACGTTGTTCCTTATCAAATCATCAACACTAAAGTTCAATCACAACGAAGCGCCACAGCGCTGCCTTTGCCCAAGTACAAAAACTCGGGCGAAAGGGCGGAAATATTACCTTGTCTCGGGTCTGACGGCAAGCACGGACATTCTAAAATAGCTGATCGGCCTAACCGGAATCCTGCCTTGGGCAAGCCTAACTTGAGTGTCGCTTGCTTTCTGATAGCCCACTTTTGTGTGCTCAGCTTTCTTCAAGGCCTAAATCTGGTATTGTTCTTAATAATCGGCGATAAGGATGTGTATCTCATTTGATTAACGAGTGCGAACCATAAGGCTGGTCGGCCAAATCCCGTGACAAAATTCCCGATCCGGAATATAAAATTCAGAAACCACAATCAGGAGAAATGAAGATGAGAGATATCATAGCTTCCTTATGGAAAACCGCAATGGTGGCGGCAGCTTTCTGGCCGATGCATGCTTCGGCACAAGCAACCAGTGGCAGCGTTACGAGCGATCCCTCTTTTATCATTGGAGGATTCAATAACTCCAGGGGTGGATTTTTCTCCTTTCCCTCTGGAAATTACCTTGATCAAGCCCGTGCTTCATTAGCCGCAAATTTTACGGGAGCATCATTTACTTCATTTGACACGATAACTCCACAGACCTTGGCCGAGGTGGATCTCTTGATGCTCTCAGTCGGCACTTCGAATGGAACGGCCATCACACCGCTTTCGGCTACCGAGCAAAGCGTGTTATTTGATTTTGTTCAGGGCGGCGGCTGTGCTATTTTATTTCCAGACAACAGCTCTTTCTCTTCGGGAGCACCGGTAGCCAACGAGAGCCTGATTGATCCATTCGGTATGGATATTGCCGGAACCCTAGGAGGAAGAATTACAGCTGCGGTGAGCACCCCTGCCGCCAGTCCCATAACCAATGGTCCATTTGGCACAATCTCCACTTTTTCGCAGAACTACCCTGGTGGCCTTATCAACCTCGGCCCGTACGCCATCTCGCTGGCCAGCAATCCTCTTGGCAATGCACTAGCCGTAATTGAGTCCGGAGCTATCCAGACGGGATCAGGGCGAGTAATTGTTTTTACTGATATCAACTCGTTTGGGGACACTGATGCCGCTGGATTTTTCCCTGAGAACGAAGCCTTGTTTCTAAATACCATCAATGCCTGCAAGGTTCCTGTCGACACCACCCCGCCAGACATTAGCGTCACCCAAACACCTTTAGCTAACCTAGCTGGCTGGAATAATACTGATGTGACCGTCAGCTTTACCGCTACGGATACGGGCTCTACCCCGACCTGCACTATCAACTCTGCCACGCTCACGACCGAGGAAGCTGGCCAGATTATCAGCACCACGTGTTCCGATGCTGCCAACAACAGCGCCACGGCTAGTCACACCGTCAATATAGACAAAACCGCACCAATGCTGACCATGCCTGACCTGGCCAGCAA
The DNA here is from genome assembly GCA_031400735.1 of Gallionellaceae bacterium. GTDB lineage: Bacteria > Pseudomonadota > Gammaproteobacteria > Burkholderiales > Gallionellaceae > Nitrotoga. The sequence goes on along the minus strand of JANNQM010000074.1, from coordinate 922 downwards.
CTATACCGTTGGCAGTTCTGTCCTGATTTCTTATGCGGCCGTGGAATCATTGTCACAGCTTGCCTCAGTCTCGGCGACCCTAGATGACATTCCGGTGAGTAGCGGTAGTACAGTGTTGTTAAGCCAATTGGGTAACCATATCTTTACTCTTACTGCCACCGATCAAGCTGGCAACATTGAGACCCAGGCCATGCAGTTTACTGTGAGCTATGCTTTCAGCGGCTTTCTGCCCCCGTTGACCGCCGACAGTCGCACCACTTTTCGCCTGGGCAGTGTGATTCCGGTGAAATTTGAGTTGTTCGATACTAACGGGGAAGCGGTTTCTACCGCCGTTGCCCACCTATCAATACAGCAACTCAACAACGGTGAACCAGTAGGAGATCCGATTGACGTCGCGCCGACCAGCGGGGCTGATAGCGGTAATCTGTTCCGCTACAGCGGCGGGCACTATATGTACAACCTGTCCACCAAGCCATTCTCAGCGGGCAGCTGGAGAATCCAGGCAGCGCTGGATGACGGGACGATGCGGACGATAGACATTGGTTTGACGACTCGGTAGGGCACCCAAGGCCGTTACCCCTATTGGGGAACGGCCTGCCCGTCATGCAGGTTTATTGAATTGTTCCCTATGCGCATGTCATGCAAACAAGCATTAACTGTATTGCAACTACACAAAATGCATGCCGACTTAGCTGCGGAGCTAAATAAAAGCTGTCAGGTATAATCTGCCCTAACTCGTTCACTCCTTCTATGTCAGTAAAGTCCATGCGTTATTGCATATACAGAACGGCGAATAATAGTTTTAAGGAGGGCGGAGGCGTCTCCAGAATATAACCAGAACAAGGTATCTGAGTACAGACATGCACAAAAAAATTGGTTTGATTTTAACTGGCGGCGGAGCGCGGGCGGCGTATCAGGTGGG
>JANNQM010000073.1:0-50839 GCA_031400735.1 Gallionellaceae bacterium | reverse complement strand
TTATTTTTTTTTTTCCTTATTCTGTTGTTTGGGTGCGCTGTGCGAACTTTTGTTGTCGCACACTATCTCTGGTTGGTGCCCAACGCGCACGCTACAACAGCTATACCCCCAGTATATCAGGCGTACTGCCTGAGCCATGTTCGCAGCCCCACAAAGTCATCCAGCAACGCCAGTGGCTGCAATGCGCGCAGCTCGTCGGCAGGGTGAGCGCCATGCGTCATGCCTATCGCATCCACTCCGGCATTGCGCGCCATTTGCAAGTCATGCGTGGTATCGCCGATCATCAGCATGCGCTGCGCGCTGATTCCAAGCTCACCCATAATTTCCAGCAGCATTGCCGGATGCGGCTTGGAAAAAGTTTCGTCGGCGGTGCGCGATGCATGAAAATAAAAGTGCATGGCGCTGGCTTCCATCGCGCGCTTTAACCCGGCCCTGCTCTTGCCTGTCGCCACCGCCAGCCAGTGGCCGGCCGCACGCAGCTCGGCAATTGTTTCCTGCGCCTGGTCAAACAACGGCATCGCGTTTTCCTGCGACAAAAAATGGTGGCGATAGCGCTCAACCAGATCACCGCGCTTATGCTCGGGCAAATCCGGCACCGCATAACGCAAGGCCTGATCCAGCCCCAGCCCGATCACATGCCGGGCGGCCGCATCGCTGGGTTCCGACAATCCCAGGTCGCGGCATGCCGACTGGATAGAACGGGCGATTACCGCAGTGGAATCCATTACCGTGCCATCCCAGTCGAACACAATCAAATCGTATCGTTTTGCCATAGTAGTGCCAAAAAATTCAAGGCGCGGATATTACCATCGTTAGCTTGTTGCAAGAAACGCATACAATACCGCATGGAAAAATCTCCCCTGTGTGAATGGCTGTTGTATTGCCGCCCCGGTTTCGAGCGCGATTGCGTGCAGGAAACCCAGGCCAAACAAATCGAAGCGGTGCCGGATAGCGGCTATGTTGTGCTGCAAGGCAAACCTCGTCTGTCCTATTTCCAACTGACTTTTGCGCGGCAATTGATCAGCCTGCATTGCGAAGTGCGCGATCTGCCGGAACGCGACCGCCTGACTCCACTGCTGGCGGCACTGCCGGATGAACCACAACAATTTGGCGCATTGTGGCTGGAAACGCCCGACACCAATGATGGCAAAACGCTATCCAGCTTCACGCGCCGCTTTCAACCGCTGCTGGAACCCAGGCTCCGCGAAAACGGGCGGCTGATGACAGATGAAACCCTGCCGCGCCTGCACATTTTTTTCCCGGACAAAAACCGCGCGCTGATCGGCACCACCGATCCCCAGAACAGCGCCGCATGGCCGATGGGCATCCTGCGCCAGCAAATGCCGCATGATGCGCCCAGCCGCTCTTACCTGAAACTGGCGGAAGCCTTTGCGGTATTCCTCAGTCCACAGGAACAGAAAAAATGGCTTGCTGCCGGCATGCGAGCAGTTGATCTGGGCGCTGCACCGGGTGGATGGTCCTGGTGCCTGATACAGCACGGGTTAAAAGTAACCGCCGTGGACAACGGACCCATGAAAGGTGCGGCGGCAGATCATCCAGCGATCAAACACCTGCGTCAGGATGGTTTTAAATACAGGCCCACGCGGCCGGTGGACTGGGTGGTGTGCGACATGGTGGAACAACCGGCCCGGGTCGCGGCGCTGATGGCGGAATGGGTCGCTTCCGGTTTAAGCACACGCGCGATTTTCAATCTTAAATTACCTATGAAAAAACGCGTGGAGGCCTTGGCTAATGCGCTGAATGACGTGCGTGCCGTGCTGGATAAGAAAGGGATGCGCTATCGGCTGGAAGCCAAACAGCTTTACCACGACCGGGAAGAAGTGACGGTTTTTTTGGCCAGGTTAGTCTAATAAAATTCAATGAACAAACCCTCTTCCAGGCGCGCTGGCTTAATTGCAGTCTTTTTCACCATTTGCATCTGGACCGGTTTCATTCTGGTCAGCCGTCATGGCGGCAAGGGCGTATTGACCGGCTGGGATGTGACCGCATTGCGGTTTGGGGTGGGCGCGCTGATCGCGCTGGTTTTTCTGCCGCGTGTGACCTTGCCGCCGTATAAAGTAATCCTGCTGTTTTCAGTGTTCGGTGGCGTGGGTTACGCCGTCGCGGTGTATGTGGCTTTTCGCCTGGCACCGGCGGCCCACGCAGCGGTATTACTGCCCGGTGCGCTGCCCTTTGCCACCGCCGTGATCGCTTGGCTGTGGCTGCGGCAAAGCCCGTCACCCGCGCAACGCATTGCACTGCTGCTGGTTTTCATCGGCATCACATTGACCGCTGCCGACACGTTTTCCCACGGCGCACATTTGACCGGCAGGAAAATGCTGGGCGACCTGCTGTTCCTTTGCGGCTCTTCATCCTGGGCGGTCTTCACGCTGCTGCTGCGCCGCTACCCGATGTCGCCGCTCACTGCCGCAGTCAGCACCACCCTAGGCAGCGCAATTTTGTATTTGCCAGTGTGGTGGTTGTTCCTGCCCAGCACATTAGGCCAAGCGCCCTTTGCAGAAATTTCGATGCAAGCGATCTATCAAGGGGTATTAGTCGTCTTCGTTGCGATGCTGCTCTACACTTATGCAGTACGTAGTCTCGGTGGCCAAACCGTGGCGCTGCTGATGGCCATCGTGCCGGGGCTGTCTGCCCTTGCTGCGGTACCAGTTTTAGGGGAGCCGCTCTCCTTGCTTACGTTGGCGGGTTTGGGGGCGGTTACGGTTGGGGCGGTGATGGGGGCACGGATGTCGTCGGTTAAATAATTTTTAGCCCATAACATTGTTGTTCACGTATCTTCCTGTGGTAATTTACAATCTGAGACATCCCCGTCAAATAGTGGCTTTAGGAAAAATATGGAGCACGCAGAAATTCCGCAGGACATGCGCGATGCATTGAATCAATTTGATCACGTCGCAAGGCAAATTGTTGACTCATTTTGCCTAGGCTTGGATTCGCAGGATCCGCCGCAAATCATCTATCACTATACAAATGATGTGGGGTTGAAGGGAATTTTGGAAACCGGTCAGCTTTGGTTGACTGATATCTTCAATCTTAATGATCCCTCAGAATTGAGCCATGGCTTCTCACATGTAGTTAATATCTTGAACGAGAGGGTGGCTAATGGCCCTCCAGAAAGCAAGGAATTCGCTAAACATATTGCCAAATTCCACCAAGCAGGTATGCAATTATCTGCACACTACTTCGTCTGTTCGTTCAGTTCAAGCGGGGAAGACCTTGGGCAATGGCGAGCATATGCCGACGATGGATGTGGTTATGCACTTGGTTTTGATGCAAAGATGTTGGATAAAATTTTTATCAGGGATGAAGGTGCATCGACATGGGGCAACTGCACATTCTCTGTTACTTATGCTGATGCTGCACTAAAGGATATTCACCGTCAGCTCATTGAAGAAATGTTTGATCTGATATCTTTGCCGCAAGGTAGAAATTTGGGAAGTAGCTCCATAAATGCCTATTTGCAGGAGTTATCCGCATTGCTCACAGTATATGCATTACGCGCTGCACTATTTTTTAAGCATGAAGCCTACGAAAACGAAAGTGAATACCGATTCTTGCAAATACACCAGGGTGGTCCTCAGCCTCCCCCTGAAGTAAATCGGAGGTATCGTTCGTACGAATTAGTTAAATACAGAAAATTTGACTGGAGACAATTGGGAACTGAAGCGTTGAAACAGATTATCGTTGGTCCATCGGCAGACCGCCCCAAAGCGACTCAATTTGCGCGAGATTGTTTGACTGCTTTCCACCTAGGTGAAGTTGAAATATTATGCTCTGAAATTCCGTACCGTGCAGTCAAGTAGGGTGGGCAACTCTTGTTGCCCACCAGTTTTTTTGTTTTGGGTTTTCGCTTTTCATCCCCTGTGCGCCGCCTCGATCAGTCGCAAGCAGGCGGAGGTTTAGGCGAGCACTGTTCGAGCTCCGCAGTGGGGCGCGGTTTGTGCGCCCCGCCAGGGCGAGTTGCGCAGCCCCGCTTGCTTGTGGCTGATCGAGGGAACCCGTAGGGCGGCAAACCGGGGTCGCCTTCTTTTTGGTTACTTTTTCTTGGCGACGCAAGAAAAAGTAACCAGCTGCCGGGCTGCCCCCGGCGGTTTTGATTTTTGTCAGTCTTGCTTCGACAAGCTCAGCACGAACGGCTAATTACTTGCCCTTCCCTGCCATCAACCTCTCATACTTCGCCTGCAGCTGCTCCCTGCTTTCGACAAACGCCACATCCAGTGGAATGCAATCCACCGGGCACACTTCCACACACTGTGGCGTGTCATAGTGGCCTACGCATTCGGTGCATTTACCGGGGTCGATGACGTAGATGGTTTCGCCTTGGGATATGGCGTCGTTGGGGCATTCGGGTTGGCAGACGTCGCAGTTGATGCATTCGTCGGTAATGATTAAAGCCAAAATACTCTCCGTTAATTCAGGTAAATTTTTTCGTGGTCAACCTGGCCGCCACCGAAGGCGACACGAATTTGCTCAGGTCGCCGCCGAAGCGGGCGATTTCACGCACGATGCTGGCGGAAATGAAGGTGTATTGCTCGGCGGGGGTCAGGAACACGGTTTCAACATCGGGGTGCAGGCTGCGGTTCATGCCGGCCATCTGGAATTCGTATTCGAAATCGGACACTGCGCGCAAGCCACGCAGCACGACCGGCGCGTTCTGCTCGCGCACAAAATTCATCAGCAAGCCATCAAAGCCTTGCACCCGAACATTTTTATAGCCATCAAAAATTTCGCGCGCCATGTCCACGCGCTCTTGCAGCGTGAATAGCGTTTCGCTGCGGCTGGCCGCGACGGCCACGATCACTTCACCGAACAGTTTCGCGGCGCGTCGCACCACGTCTTCATGCCCGCGCGTGAGCGGGTCGAATGTTCCCGGATAAACTACCTTGATCATTGAACCACCCCTTTAATCATTTTTGGGCTCGCCTTCGTATTGCAACAGTTGGTAATGCACTTGTCCCGCCTTGGCGCGCTTCATAACTATCCACGGTGTGCCGGGTTCATATAATTGCCCGGTTTCAACATACACCAGACCGTGCTCCGTTAATTTGCTAGCCGCAATCTGCATCACCTTGGGCAACAGGTCGCTGTTAAATGGCGGATCCAAAAAGATCACATCATAGCGTTTGTTTTCGCGCCGCAGATATTCCAGCCCGTCTTCGCAGCGCAGCACAGCATGGGTACAGGCCAGTCTCTCGCAATTTTTCTGCAACGCGCGGAATGTTTCACGGTTATTTTCCACCAACACCACTTCTTCGGCGCCGCGCGAAGCGGCCTCCAGGCCCAGCGCGCCGCTGCCGGCAAACAGGTCGAGGCAGCGCTTGCCGCTTAAATCCTGCCCCAGCCAGTTAAACAGCGCTTCGCGCACCCGGTCTGGGGTCGGGCGCAGGCCTTGAGCATCTGGGAATTCCAACAAGCGGCGGCGGTACAGGCCGCCAATGATACGCACCCGATTGATGCTAGTTTCCCCACTTCTTGACGTCTTGATCGGTAATGCCGTGCGCGTTGTCTTCCGGCGCGCCAACAATGACCGTGGCCATTGCATCGGGATTCACATGTCGCTTGAATGCATCACGAATTTGTTCGACCGTGATCTTGTCAATCTTGCCGGTGAAGTCATCCAGGTAGCTCAACGGCAAACCATAAAATCCGATCAGGCTGAGGTATTCGACTATTTTTTTGTTGCTGTCTATGCGCAGCGGAAAGCCGCCTATGATGTTCTGTTTGGCCGCCACCAGTTCCTTGGCGGTCGGGCCTTTGGCTATGAATTCGCGCAGTGTGACGCGCAGCAATTGCAGCGCGTCATTGGCCTGTTCCTTTTTGGTTTGCAGTCCCATCTGGAACAAGCCGGGCTGTTGCATCGGGATAAAATAACTATACACGCTGTAAGCCAAGCCGCGGTTTTCGCGAATTTCGTTGACCAGCCGCGAAGTGAAACCACTGCCGCCGAGGATATGGTTGCCCACATACAGCGCGAAATAATCCGGGTCGGTGCGCGCGACGCCCGGCACACCCAGCAAAATATGGCTCTGCGTCGCGGGGTGGGCAATGCGCTGTTCACTGGGCTGGATCGCCACAGTCACCGGCGCAATACTCTTGACCGCACCGCTGGCAGGCAATTGCCCGGTCAGTTTGAGCGCGATCGCTTCGGCTTGCGCGCGCGTCACATCACCCATGATAGCCACTACCGCTGCCTTGGCGACATAGTGCGTGCGGTAAAAATTCTCCAAATCGCTACGCTGTATATTTTCTACAGTGCTGACCTCTCCGGATGAAGGCAAGCCATAGGGATGACTACCGAATACCGCCTTGCTGAAAGTTTTGTCGGCGATGTTTTCCGGTTTGGTATCGGCTTCTTTTATGCTGGCAATCAAACGTGTTTTTTCGCGCGCCAAAACCGTTTCCGGGAACAGCGGACGCTGTATTACCCGCGCCAGAATTTCCAGCGCCTTGTCGCGTTCCGCAGCGCTGCTCAGCGTACGCAAGCTGGCCCCGGCACGGTCATTGTCAAAGGTGCCGCCCATCTGTGCACCTATATCGGCCAGCTGGCGCGCAATATCGTCTTCGCTTAATCCTTCCACACCCAGGTCCAGCATGTTGAAGGTCAGCGCAGCCAGACCAGCCTTTTCTGGCGTGTCATAACCACTCCCTGCGGCGAAACCCACCGCCACATCGAGCATAGGCAGGTCGTGATTCTCGACAAAATAGACACGCGCGCCTTGTGCGGTCTGCCAATGTTCAATTTTTGGTGCGGCCAGTGCGGGCAAGGACAATATCAGTGCTGCCGCTGCCAAAATAATTTTAGTGCGCATGGGAAACTCCGTGACTCATTTTGGGTGCTGCGGAAAGGGGTTGTGGGTCGAGTACCGCGACCGTCAGTTGGTCATCCTGGATGATTTCGCGCGCCACGTCCTGCACTTGCTGCGCGGTGACCGCTTGCAGCTTTTTCAGCATCACCGGGATATCCTTGTACGACAAGCCCATGCTTTCCAGCTCGCCTATCTGCATCGCCTGGTAAAATAACGAATCCAGCTTGTACACTTCACTGGCCGTAACTTGCGCCTTGACCCGCTGCAGCTCGTCTTCGCTGACACCTTCGCTCACCAGCAGCGCCACTTGTTCCCTTAAAGCGGCCTCAAGTTCAGCTATGGTCTTGCCTTCGGACGGGGTGCCTTCCAATAGGAATAAGCTGGGGCCGCGCGATCTTGGGTCATAACCAGCACCCGCATTACTGGCCAATTGCCGCTCACGCACCAGAGTCTTGTTCAGCCGCGCCGAATCGTTGCCATCCAGTATGCCGGCCAGAACCTGCAGCGCATAGGGCTTCCAATCCTTTTGCGCATCCTTGATCGTGGGCGCATGGTAAGCCATCAACAGGTACGGCAATTCTGCCGGTGCCTTGACCACGATGCGCTTGATGCCCAGCTGCGGCGGCTCGATGAAATCTTTGCGCTTGGTTAATTTGCGCGCTGGAATGGCTCCATAATGGCGCTGCGCCAGCTGAAATACTTCGCTGGCTTTGACATCACCCGCTATCACCAGCACGGCGTTATTGGGGGTGTACCAGCTTTTGTACCAGTCTCTGGCATCGTCGCCTGTGAGGGTCAGCAAGTCATTCATCCAGCCTATGACCGGATGTTGATAGGGGTGCTCCTGGTAGGCCGTTGCCACCAGTTTTTCATAGAGCAGTGAATGCGCGTCATCATCTGTGCGCATCCGACGCTCTTCCATGACTACCTGAACTTCCTTTTTAAATTCGGCATCGGTCAATTTCAGGTTGTGCATACGATCTGATTCCAGCTGCATTGCCAGCGGCAATTTTGTTTTTTGCAGCTGCTGGAAATACGCGGTGTAATCAGAACTGGTAAATGCGTTTTCACGCCCGCCCGCAGCCGCAATGCGCTTGGAAAATTCACCCGACGGCACGGTGCGCGTGCCTTTGAACATCATGTGTTCCAGCACATGCGCGACACCGGTTTTGCCGATATTTTCATCCATGCCACCGGCCTTGTACCAGATTTGCTGCACTATCACTGGCGCGCGGTGGTCTTCCTTGACGATCACCTTAAGGCCATTGCTCAATGTTTTTTCAAATACTTCGGCCTGTACCGGAATGGCCACCGACAACAGCATCGCCACCGCATAGCTCAATAATTTTCTGTACATTTTTTTGCCCAAATCCGCTAATCAGAATAAAATACGACGGCATCAGCAATGATGATGACCATCCCCATAAGTAGCTATTATGCGCTATTTGCTGGCGCCCAACTATCTCCCAACGCACATAAGCCATGTTCAGCTTCCTGAAGAAACCTGTTACTGAAAATAGTTCCGTACCCGATGACAATGCCGAAAAAACCGGCTGGATGGCCACGCTCAAGTCCGGATTGGCGCGTACCGGCGGACAGTTTGCCGGGCTGTTTAAAATTGGCGGAAAAATTGATGAGGCGCTGTATGAAGAACTGGAAAGCACGCTGCTTTCCGCAGATGTGGGCATGGATGCCACGGTTTTTTTGCTGGAGGAATTGCGCCATCAGGTCAGGGTGCAGCATCTGGATGATGCACAGCAGCTCAGGCAAGCATTAGGGCAGTGCCTGGTTGAATTGTTGCAGCCACTGGCCCGGCCTGTGGACACCGGCACCCACAAACCTTTTGTCATCATGCTAGCCGGTGTCAACGGCGCGGGGAAAACCACCTCGATTGGCAAACTGGCAAAATATTTTCAGGGTCAAGGCAAGTCGGTGTTATTGGCCGCAGGTGATACTTTCCGCGCGGCGGCGCGCGAGCAATTAATCGAGTGGGGTGCGCGCAACAATGTTACGGTGATTTCGCAACAAAGCGGCGATTCGGCTGCGGTGATTTTTGATGCGGTGCAGGCGGCCCAGGCGCGCAAAATTGATATCGTGCTGGCCGATACTGCCGGGCGTTTGGCTACGCAAGCTCATTTGATGGAGGAAATAAAAAAGGTCAAACGCGTGATTGCCAAGGCCTTACCCGAGGCACCTCACGAAGTATTACTGGTGCTGGATGCCAACACCGGCCAGAACGCGCTAAGCCAGGTCAAGGCTTTCGATCAGGCACTGGGTGTGACTGGCCTGGTGCTGACCAAACTTGATGGCACGGCCAAAGGCGGCGTGATTGCCGCCATCGCCCATACTTATCGTGATCGGGCCCATCCTATTCCAATCCGCTTTATCGGCGTCGGCGAAGGTCTGGATGATTTGCGGCCATTTGTGGCAGAAGATTTCGTCGCTGCATTATTGGAGCTGGAGTGATTAGTTTTAGCCAGGTAAACAAGCGCTACCCCAACGGCTATCAGGCCTTGAAAAATGTCAGCTTTAACATTGACGAGGGTGAGATGGTGTTTATAACCGGGCATTCTGGCGCCGGCAAAAGCACACTGCTGAAACTGGTGGCCGCGATTGAACGGCCGAACAGCGGCAGCGTGCTGCTCAAGGGCCAGAATATCGCCGCGATCAAGCAGCGTGCTATCCCCTATTTGCGCCGCAACCTCGGCCTGATTTTTCAGGACCACAAATTGCTGTTCGACCGCAGCGTGTTTGACAACGTGTTATTGCCGCTGCAAATCTGCGGCTTTGATCACCGCGACAGCGCCAAGCGCGCCCGCGCGGCACTGGACAAGGTGGGATTGCTGGCGCGCGAAAAAGCCAACCCGATTGCACTATCCGGCGGTGAACAACAGCGCTTGTGCATAGCCCGCGCCATCGTCAACCGCCCGTCCATTCTGCTGGCGGATGAGCCGACCGGTAATCTGGATGCCGACTACGCCACCGCCATCATGGATATTTTCAAGTCTTTCCATCAGGTCGGCGTGACGTTGCTGATTGCCACCCACGATGAAAATATCCTGCGTGGTTTCCAGGGCCGCACATTGGCGCTCAGCCACGGGGAGTTACGCGCATGAACGGGTTAAGCCAGCACATCCGAGTACTATTTGCCACATTGCAGCGCATCAGCGCCTCGCCCCTTTCCAGCCTGCTGAATATTCTGGTGATCGGCATTGCGTTAAGCCTGCCCGCAGGTTTGTATGTGCTGTTGCATAGCGCGCAAAATTTGACCCGGCAGATAAGCAGCACTCCGCAGATCAGCGTATTCCTGCGCTTGGATGCCAGCCAGGGCGAGGTCCAGCGGATCGGTAATGAGCTACGGCAACATAACGCAATCGAGGAAATCAAGTTTGTGCCGCGCGACCAGGCGCTGCAGCAGATCAAGCAGTCCCTGGGTTTAACCGTGGGTTTAACCGATGTGGTGGACAGTCTGAGCCAGAATCCCTTGCCCGATGCCTACGTGATCCATCCCAAAAATCCCGATCCAAAAGCATTGGAAACATTACGGGATGAACTGCGCCAATGGGCCAACATAGAATATGTGCAGCTGGATTCCGAGTGGGCTTACAAGCTGCAGGCAGTACTGGAATTCGGCCATGTGGCGGTGCTTATTCTGGCGGTATTGCTGGCCATTGCACTGATAGCCGTGACTTTCAACACAATCCGTTTGCAAATTTTAACCCGCCGCGATGAGATCGAAGTCGCGGCCCTGATCGGCGCGACACCTGCGTTTATCCGGCGGCCATTTTTGTATTTCGGGTTTATCCAGGGTTTGCTGGGCGCCATGACGGCATGGCTGATCATCAATGGCAGCTTGTGGCTGCTTAACTGGAAACTCGAAGCGGTGTCGCAATTTTATTCCAGCCAATTTATGCTGCACCCGCTTTCCGGCAATGACAGCCTGGGATTGTTGCTGCTCTCGGCAGGGCTGGGTGGGTTAGGGGCGTGGCTGTCAGTACGGCAACACTTGTTGCTTCGGTTTCCGGAATAAAGGATGATTGGATCCTCGATATAGCGGTCAGTTGGCTTTAAAGTCATTAAAAAATATTAATAATCATTTATTTACATATGCCACTTATTTATACACCTGAACCCAATAAAGATTTGGCACTCAAAGGCATTGAGTGCTAGAATTTTAATCATGGAGGTGACTGACATGAACCAAACTTTTGCATTACCTATTCCTTCCGCAACAGGCAGCCTGGAAAGCTACATCCAGGCCGTCAATCGTTTTCCATTATTGACGCAAGCCGAAGAGCAAGACTTGGCGACGCGCCTGCATCGGGACAACGATCTGGAAGCTGCGCGCCAGCTAATTGTGTCGCACTTGCGCGTGGTGGTTAGCGTTGCGCGCGGGTATGCTGGATATGGCCTGCCGCAGGCGGACCTGATTCAGGAAGGCAATATCGGGCTGATGAAAGCGGTAAAACGCTATGATCCAGCGCGCGGCGTGCGCCTGGTGTCATTTGCGCTGCACTGGATACGCGCCGAAATGCACGAATATATTTTACGCAACTGGCGCCTGGTCAAGATTGCCACTACCAAGGCACAACGCAAGCTGTTCTTTAACCTGCGCAGCATGAAGCAGGGGCTGGAATCACTCAAGCCACAAGATGTGGATGCGATGGCACAGCAGCTGAATGTCAGCACCACTGACGTGCGCGAAATGGAAGCGCGGTTCAGCGGGCATGAGGTTGCATTGGATGCAAGCACTGAGGACGAAGAGGATAGCTTTGCTCCGATATCCTATCTGGCCGCGCCAAGTGACCATGAGCCTTCCGTCCAGCTTGAGCAAAAGCAGCTTGCAACGGCGGAGACTACCGGATTAACCCATGCATTGGCCGCGCTGGATGACCGCAGCCGCCGCATCATTGAAGCCCGCTGGCTGGGTGAAAATGGAGGCGCTACCCTGCATGATCTGGCAGATGAGTTTGGCGTGTCGGCCGAACGGATACGTCAGATTGAACAAAAGGCCATGGCAAAAATGCAGGTTGCGCTGCTGCCAGCGCCATAAGGCCTGAGGGATTTTAACTGCCCCAGGGATTTAACTGGGACTCGCCAGTTTGAGATTGCCGTTATATTCCTGCGCACGCTGCAGCAATTGTTGTATGCGCGGCTCATTTTTCAGGTCGGGCCAAATGTTCAATAATTCTGCCCACAACCCCGCAATTCGGTCATCCTGCCGAAACGCCAAGTAAACTCCCATTTCATCAGCCAGCTGCAATCCAGCAGGAACCCAGCCCGCAACATGTCCAACATTTTTAAAGCAAGCAAGTTAGCTTGTGATTCTTGGCATATTCATAGCCATTCATATAGAGGATAATGTTTTACCAAGCGCTTTACAATGGACTTTATGTCTTCCACATCAAGTTATCCCATGCATGGCTTACCCACACTAACCACTGTGATTTCCGGCTGGGGGCGTTATCCCATGCAGTCATGCAAACTGAATCGTCCGGAACGCTACGCAGAGCTTTGTCCTCTCGCCGACGTAAGTCTTGCCATTCGTGGGCAAGGACGCAGTTATGGAGATGCTGCGCTTAACCAGAATGGGCATGTTATGCTGACCGAACGCATCAACCGCCTGCTGGAATTCGATATGGAGCGAGGCATCTTGCGCGCTGAAGCGGGTATAACCCTCGCTGAAATTCTAGAAGTGATAATTCCAGGGGGCTGGTTTATACCAATCACGCCCGGAACAAAATTCGTTTCATTAGGGGGCTGCGTCGCGGCGGATGTTCATGGCAAGAACCATCACCATGACGGTTCCTTTGGCGATCATATCCTCAAGATCGAACTGATTTTGGCAGATGGCAGTACCGTAACTTGTTCGCCTACTGAAAAAAATGAATTGTATTGGGCTACCGTGGGCGGCATGGGGCTGACCGGGATAATTGGCGAAGTGACGTTAAAGCTTATTCCGATTCAAAATCGTTACATGATAGTGCGGCATCATGCTGCCAACAGCTTTGAACAGTTATTTCAGATGATGCAGGATATCAGCCTGGATGACCGTTATACCGTTGCGTGGATAGACACCATGGCAAAAGGTCCGCAATCTGGCCGGGGAATCATGATGTGCGGGCATCACGCGCTGGCTGCCGACTTACCTGCTGTTCCTGTTCCGGCAAAAACTGAACGGTACCATTCCATACCGTTCAACTTTCCTGAATGGGTTCTCAACTCATCCAGTATCCGCACATTCAATGCGCTTTATTACTGGCAGGAAGGCAGGAAACAAGGGTCTTTCATTTGTGATTATGATTCATATTTTTATCCACTTGATACAATCTCCCATTGGAACCGCATGTATGGCAAGCGTGGATTTCTCCAATATCAATGTGTACTGCCCGATGCTACCGCATACGATGGCATCCGCAAATTACTGGCCACTCTTGCGGGTAACAGTCCATCCTTTCTGGCTGTGCTGAAGCGCCTTGGCAAGCAAGGCAGCGGGCTGTTATCTTTTCCTTTGGCGGGCTATACCCTGGCACTGGATTTGCCCATCCGCGATGAGGGCTTGTTCGCATTGCTGCAGCGGCTGGATGAAATCGTGCTGGAGCATGGCGGGCGTGTGTATCTAGCCAAGGATGCGCGGCTTTCAGCTGCGTCATTCCGCGCGATGTATCCACGCTATACCGCATGGCTCAGCATAAAAAATGCGGTAGACCCGCAAAACATGTTCAGCTCCAGTCTGTCGCGTCGTCTGGAAGTCGGTGAACACACACAAGTATGAGTGAAAATGTATTGATACTGGGTGCCACCTCGGCCATAGCCCGTGCCACAGCAGCAGCCTTTGCCGCGCGCGGTGATGCCTTGTACCTGGCTGCACGCGATCAACAGGAATTGCCGCGCATTGCAGCAGACATAAGGCTGCGTTATAGCGTGGAAGTATATTATGGATACTTCGATGCCGAGGCAACCGATTCCCATCAGCCATTTTTTAAGTCGGTTGTTGCAACTTTTCCCAACCTGTCCGGAGTGGTGCTGGCTTTCGGCTACATGGGCGATCCAAAAGCGCGCGACTTCAATTCAGCAGCGAAAGTGATTGCCAGCAATTTTACCGGTGCAGTCTCTATTCTCAACCAGTGCGCAAATTATTTCGAACCTCTGCAACGCGGATTCATCATCGGCATTTCTTCGGTAGCAGGCGACCGCGGCCGACAAAGCAATTATGTATATGGCTCTGCCAAAGGCGCGCTTAGCCTGTACCTGCAAGGCTTGTGCAACCGGTTGCATGGCAGTGGCGTAAGGGTTATCACTGTCAAACCCGGGTTCGTGGATACTGCAATGACCTATGGCCTGCCTGGGCTATTCCTGGTAGCTTCGCCGCAATACGTTGGCAAGCGCATAGTGCAGGCAGTGGGCAGATCAGCGGATGTGGTTTATTTGCCGTGGTTCTGGCGCTACATCATGCTGGTTATCAAACTGATCCCTGAAGCAATTTTTAAACGAATGAAATTGTGAATGCAAAGTAGCGCAAACAAGCCCATTGTCGCAGCCTTTGATTTCGACGGCACGTTAACGCAGCACGATACCTTGCCTCGTTTCTTGCTGCATGTGCTGGGTTATGCCGCGCTGGCACGGCATACTCTGGCACTATCACCCATTTTGGCCGGGTATAGCCTGGGAGTGATCGGTAACGATGTGGCAAAGGAAAAAGTCCTGGTGCGTTGCCTCGGCGGAATGACTATGGATGAGTTGCGGCAACAAGGCGAAAGCTTTGCGGCCCGCGTGCTGCCCGACTTGCTTCGGCCGGAGGCCATGCAAAGGGTAAAGTGGCACCAGCAACAAGGCCATCGTTGCGTAATAGTCAGCGCCTCGCTGGAGCTTTATGTGCGGCCGTGGGCAATCAAGGCTGGCTTCGATGAGGTAATTGCCTCGCAGCTTGAAACGCAGCAGGATGGCCGGACTACAGGCAGACTGCACGGAGCAAACTGCTTTGGCATCGAAAAGGTCAACCGGCTGGACCGGTTGCTGGGTTCCCGGCAAAGTTATACCGTGCATGCATATGGCGACAGCCGGGGCGACAAGGAATTGTTGGCATCTGCTGATTATGCATATTACCGATTTATCCCTACCCAGAGAAATCCATGAAATTATTTGAACTGTTGCGCCTGATGCGGCCTCACCAGTGGCTGAAAAACATTTTTGTGTTTATCGGGCTGTTGTTCGGTCATGCATGGCATGACGCTGAAACGGTACAGCAGGTCATATTGGCTTTTACCGCATTTTGCCTGGTCTCCAGCGCAGTTTACACGGCCAATGACATTGTGGATCGCGCGCAGGACCGGTTGCATCCCAAAAAAAACCAGCGGCCACTGGCGGCTGGAACGATCCCGGTTTCCCTTGCCGCAGTATTCGCTGTGTTGCTGTGCGGGATCGGCCTGGCCCTGGCCTTCGCTGCCTCCCAAAAAGTATTTGTTATCCTGTTGAGCTATGTGCTGATCAACATTGCCTATACATTGCGGCTGAAGCATGTGGTAATCCTTGATATATTCATTATCGCCACCGGTTTCATGCTGCGTATCCTTGCAGGCACCCTGGGGGTAGGCATACAGCCTTCGCAATGGCTGTTGCTATGCGGGCTGATGGTGACACTGTTCCTTGGTTTCACCAAACGGCGCGCGGAAATCATTGCATTGAATGAAGATAAAGTTGCTCATCGCAGGGTACTTGAACATTACAGTCCTGTGCTGCTGGACAAGATGATAGTGATCACCGCCTCCGGACTGATCATGAGCTATAGCTTGTATACAATGAACGCTGACACGATACGCATACACCACACACCCAACCTGATTTTTACGGTGCCGTTCGTGATTTACGGTGTGTTCCGCTACATTTATCTGTTGCATCATCAAAGCCAGGGCGGTGACCCTTCCCATGATTTGGTGCGCGATCCCCATTTGATCATTGCGGTCAGCGTCTGGCTTGCAACAACCCTGCTGCTGATTGCATGATCCACACCAGCCTCAGTACCTGGCAGATGCGGGTGATGCTGCTGACTGTGTTGTCAAGCGCTGTCGGCTATCTGGTATTTTTCCTGTGGGGTGGCTGGCATCAGGTAATGTCCGCCATCGTTCAGGTAGGATTTAACGGAATAGCGATTGCACTAGGCCTTTCACTGGTCAACTATGGCCTGCGCTTTGTGCGCTGGCAAAAATATCTGGTACAGCTTGGCCACCCGGTTAATGCAGCAGAAAGCCTGCGTATCTACATAGCGGGTTTCAGCCTGACCATAGTTCCCGGAAAATTGGGAGAAACCATTCGCAGTGTGTTGCTGAAACAACATGGCATCCCCTATCAAAAAAGCCTGGCGGCATTTCTGGCGGAACAGGTATCCAATCTTGCCAGCCTGCTGTTGCTGGCCGCTGTTGGCTTGTGGATTTATCCGCAGGCCCAATTCGTAGTAGTACTCATTACTGTCTTGGTCATCGCGGGATTGGTGGTATTGCAACAAACCCGGTGGCTACGGGCGCTCAGTCTTGTTGCAAGGAAACGGCTGCCGGAAAAAGCAGGAAAACTGATGGGGCAGGGCATTGAAATCATGCTGCACTCCCGGCGCTGCTTTAATTTGCCGATGCTGCTATATGGCATAGGCATGGGGCTGATTGCATGGAGCGCAGAAGGAATAGCTTTGTATTACATCATGCATATCCTCGGCAGCGAGTTACCGTTACAAACAGCACTTTTTATCTACGCCTTTTCCATGCTCGTCGGCGCAGTTAGTTTCATGCCTGGAGGCTTGGGAGGAACAGAGGCTACGATGATTGCACTGCTGATGCTCAACCAGACCACGCAACCAGTGGCCGTCGCTGCTACGATATTGCTCCGCTTGGCGACGCTGTGGTTTGCGGTTGTTTTAGGGGTGATTGCACTGTTAGTACCTCAACAGCAATAGCCTGCTTACTCTACACTTTTCGCACACCTGAATCCCAAATCAATCAGCGTGGAAGTGGGGCGCAAATGCATGCGCCGCGCCGCACGGAACACAACGCTGATCGAATCATAATGGCCGGAGCTTGCCATCCCGCCGCGTATTACGCGTTCTATCCTGCCGTAGCTATTGTTTCCTTCTGTGGGTGGCGCATCAGGGTATGCCATATACCAATCACCAACCCATTCCGCCACATTTGCAGCCATGTCATAAACGCCATAAACAGATTTATCATCCGGGTAAGATCCGACCGGTGAATAAGGAATGTCCGGGTTATTTGAAGTCGTATTTACTTTTTTTGCATCCCAGGAATTTCCCCAGGGATATTCGAAACCCTTGGGACCGCGCGCCGCTTTTTCCCATTCCGCTTCTGTGGGCATGCGCTTGCCTGCCCACAGGCAATAATCATTGGCGTCAAACCAGGTAACCATCGTGACCGGGTAGGTATCGCGCACGGCATTGATTTTCTCCAGCTCAGACAGCAACTCCTCATGGGTCAGGACATTGACATCCATGTCCAACCTAACGTTATTCGTGGCGAGCTGGCGCAAAGTTTCCAGCGGTAATGAGCGCAAGATTTCATTGCTGGCATCATAGGCATTCTCCCTCCACAAAATCGGAACCTTGTGTTGGGTCGCGGTTACGAAATCGCGATATTGGGCACTGCTGACTTCGTATTTATCTATACGATAGGCAGGCAGCGTCACTTTATGTGCCGGGCGCTCATTAATATACAGCTGCTCATTGAATCCATATGGGTTAAGCGCATTGGCATCGCGCCACATGCTGATATTTTCTTCTTTATCGCTGCCCATCGTGAATTCGCCGGCTGGAATCAGCACCATGCCGTCGTCAATCGAGTCGGTTGTATTGTTATTAGGGGCGGACTGGATATTTTGGGCGGATTGGGGAGCTGTGGCACACCCGTTCAGCAGCAAACAAAAAAAACCGCAATATAAATATTTAATTCGCATCTTTAGCGCACCTGAAACCGAAACTGGAGTTTTTTACATTCGGTTTGAAATAACTGCGATTGAACACTGGCGCTGAGACGCCACATTGATAGTACGAACAATCCCACCACGATCCGCCCTTAAGTGTTTTGTATAATTCACCATAATTTTCGCTGGGCCAGGTATTGCCTGGGTATTGCGTGTACCATGAATCAGTCCATTCCCACACATTCCCGGACATATCATACAGGCCATACGGGCTTTTGCCGGCTTCAAAAGATCCTACCGGCAAGGTATCGCCCTCCATGTTCAGTGATTTCCAGCGCACCGGTGAGTTGACTTTGTTCACATCAAATTCATCCCCCCACGGATAGTCCCTGCCATCTGTACCGCGCGCTGCTTTTTCCCACTCA
Source organism: Gallionellaceae bacterium (assembly GCA_031400735.1). Classification (GTDB taxonomy): domain Bacteria; phylum Pseudomonadota; class Gammaproteobacteria; order Burkholderiales; family Gallionellaceae; genus Nitrotoga. The sequence goes on along the minus strand of JANNQM010000073.1, from coordinate 32,667 downwards.
ATGTCCGTTGGCAGGCGCTTGCCGACCCATTCGCAATAAGCCTTGGCATCATCCCAGCTGACAAAAACCACGGGGTGGTCAACTTTTCCCTCGGGATAAGTACGATTGCGAAAATGAGCTGGGGATTTACGTTTCGTGTCGTCTATGAATTGCTTGTATTGCAAATTGGTCACTTCATATTTATCAATATCGAATGCCTTTACATCCGCAAGGTATTCCGGTCCTTCATCAGGCAGGCGATGATTTGATCCGCGTTTAAATTTTCCAGCGGGAATGCGTACCATAACGTTGGGTTCTTTGCCTATGCGCGTTTCGTTGTAATGCATGGGCACGCTCATCCCGGCGGTGGCTTCCGGTGGTGGCGCAATTTTAATTTTGTCTGCATAAACATCGGAAAATTTCTTGTCGGCCACACGCATCAGGTAGCCTTCATCTTCACCGGACGAATGGCATTCCTCACAGTTACTGGCCTTGCTGGAATTGAAGATTTTGACTTGCGCTTTTTCATGGCATGAATCACACGATTCTGAAGCCTGTGTGTCGTGTTGATAAGGTAGGGCACTGATTTGCTCAATCTCAGATGCGGAGCTGCCGGTGATGCTTATTAAGCTAACAGCCGATAGCAGGGTAATGCAATAGAATTTGAATGGTGACATAGTTACGCTACAGAAAAATGAACAGCAATAAAAAATGTTATTTGGATGCAGGCGGCCGCAGATAGGCCAATCCGCCAAAGCTGCCCAGCCACATGCCGCCGTCGGGTGTCGTTGCCATGGAGAATACCCCGTTATCAAATAAACCATCGGCCGTGGTCAAAACCTTGTACTTTCCGTTCTGCCCCATCGCCAGACCTTTGTTGGTACCGATCCAAAGCTGGCCTTCGGTATCCAGGTGAAGCATGAAAATGTGGTTGCCAGGCAAGCCCTCGACGGTAGTGTAAGTAGTCCACTTCTTGCCATCAAAATGGGACAGTCCACCGCCCCAGGTGCCCGCCCACACGTCGCCCTTCCGGTCTATTTCAAGGGCAATAACATAATTGGGGTTGTAGGCCACTTCAACATTTTGCAGCCCCATTTCCCGTTTCTGTTTGGCATGGTGATCCGAAGCGGTCCCCACATCCCCCTTGAAATCGATGGCATCCTTAACTTTTTCATAGGAAGCGCCCAAACCTTTATCGTGGTTCCAGTTGCTCCACTTGTTCTTGACAAAGCGGGCCAATCCGCCCTCGGTAGCCAGCCATAACTCGCCGTTTTTTCCTTCTGCCAAGCCATACACCCAGTCATTCGGTAATCCACCATTGGTGTTGGCCACGGTGAACAAATCCCATTTGCTATGGTCATCCAAATTGCCGCCACGCACGCGGTTAACGCCCGACCAGGTGGCTATCCAGATATCACCATTGGCCATTTCTACTGCGTCATAAATGAAGGCATCACCTAACCCATCAGGGATATTGTAGTTTTTCCATGTTTCATTGGTTTCGTCAAGTACCGACAAGCCGCCGCCGTAAGTGCCGGCGGTGATCCGGCCATGCAGTCTTCCCAGATAGAACACGCCATTGGATAACAAACCATTGTTGGTATCGTAACGCTTGAAGGTGTCATTGGTCGTGTCATAGCGCACCACGCCGCCGGTAGTACCCACCCAGGTTAACTTGCCGTCAAGCAAGATGTCCTTTACATTTTTTTGGCCCACCCGAAAATGCGTGAATTTCCGCGCCGTTAATGACCTGTCGTTGCTGGATGTGTCTGTCTCATCCGCGATAGACGCCACGCTTAAAACGATCATTGCTGAAGCCAGCAATATCGTCACTCCGGTAGTAATCCTGTTAATTCGCATGTTCATTCCTAATCTGTTATCGCATCAATTTTTTGTAATTTTTAAAATATTATTTGCTTAACCCTACCCTGACCACGCCGCGCATCGTGCCCACCCAAACATCTCCGTTAGGGGCGACGGCCAGCGCATAAACATCTTTACTCAGCAGGCCATCCTTAACTCCCAGGTTGAGCCATGATTTACCATCGTAACGCGACACGCCGTTATTTGTGCCGAACCACAGTACGCCATTTGAATCTTTAGCAATGGCGTAAACGATGTTTCCGGCAAGACCATCTTTGTTTGTGAAATTTTTCCAGGCTTTGCCGTCAAACCGGGATACTCCCCCGCCCCATGTTCCGGCCCATATCGTGCCATCCGCAGCGGCCAGTAATGAAAATACATAGCTGGGGTTATAGCTCAGCTCACTGCCCATTTGCACTGCCAGATTATGGCGTGAGCGGGTACCCAAACCGGTGTTCGGACTGGCCGGCAAACCACTGGGGTTAGGGCCGCCCAAACCATCATTATGGGTCCATGCCTGCCATTTCTTGCCGTCAAACATGGACACCCCGCCCTCGGTGCCGAACCACACACGCCCTTGGGCATCAACATCGACGCCATACACCCATTCGTTGACCAGCTCCTTGAAGTAGGTCGTAAATTTTTCAGTTTTGTAGTTGAAGTAGCTGGCTCCCGCCCAGGTTCCTATCCACATGCCGCCCTTGCGGTCATCGGCAAAAGCGTAAACCCAGTAATCTGCCAGTCCATGCATGGGAAAATAGGTTTTCCATTTGCCGTCCTTGTAACGCGACGCTCCTCCTGCATTGGTGCCAAACCACGTATAGCCTTCCTTATCAATGTCGACAGCAAATACATATTCATTGGCCAACCCCTGTTCCCTGTTGAAAGTGTTACGGGGTGTTTTTGACTTGAGATCAATCTCGTGGACGCCGGTGGAAGTGGCAACCCAAAGGGTATTATTTGCTTTATCCAGCCGCAAGGAGCGTACTACAATGTTCTCACCTACAGTGAATGATTCCTGCACCCGTTCAACTGGGGCATTCTCTGCGGCGCCAGCCGAAAACGCGCTGGCAGCGATCACCAACGCGGCAGCAATTCTTGCAGCACTCACCATTGCAATGTCCTCGCATATGAAATCACATCAGAAATCTCCCTGTCCTGAAGCAAGCCCATGAAAGCTGGCATTGCATTTTTGCCATTGCGAACTACTTCAATCAACGCCGCATCGGATTGAAAGAGCCGTTCGCCACGGGCAAAATTAGGCGCCTCGGGATTAACACTCATCCCTTTTTCCCCGTGGCAGCCCGAGCAATGTATTTTGTATAAATTCTGCCCCTTAACCAGATCTGCTGCCAATGTGGTAGTCGGCAACAGGATCAACAAAGCAGCAGCTTGCGCAAAAAATAATGCAACGTTTGCACCACGCTTGAATATCTTGAACATAGGGACACCTCCATTTTCGGTATGACTGGTATTACTCAATGACTGTGGCTGGAAAGACCTCACTGCGGTGTGTCCGGCTTTTTTTCGGGATCACCTTTTAAAAGTTTAAATAAAGCGGATTTTTTCTTTTCCTTGACCACTACTCCACGCAATTTGTTGGTTACTCCCACTACCACATCAGCTTGATCCGGGTCGGCTGTCAGACCATACTTCCCTTGCCGGTAGGCAACAGCAAGTGCATCCATGGCCGGGAGATAATTATGTCCCGCCGCACGCCGCAGCACAGCCAGCGCTTCCGGGCCGTTACGTTCCTTTTCGTCAAGACCATCCTGCCCCTTGATGTAGGCATCCGCCAGCCTGAAGGCAGCTTCCTTGTGGCCCTGCTCTGCTGCCAGCCCAAACAGGAAACGGGCTATACTATAATCCTTCTTTATTCCGTCGCCTTCTTCATACATGGCGCCCAAACCATATTCCGCACCCTTGTCTCCTTTTACCGACATGCGATAATATTTCAACGCTTCGGGATGAAGCTGTCCCCTCCTGAGACTGTCTGCGTATTTTCCCTGGGCCGGCGCATATCCTTCATCTGCGGCTAGCTTGAACAGGGTCAGCGCTCCAATGACATCGCCTTTGCCTTCAGCTTTTACGCCCGCTTCATAATTTTCTGCAGCGGTAAGCACAGCTGGAACTCCACTAGCAGGGGCGGCCTGCACAGAACTGGCGGGCAACCCCAGCATCGGATCACCAGCAGCTTGCTGCGCCAACACCGGAGCGTTAACCCATGCCCAAAACAATAGTCCTGCCAGCCACGCTGCGGGTTTCCATACGCTCATCTTTGCTTCCTTCCTTTTTGCCGACCATAATGAATGGCTTATAGCCATCAATAGCTCGATACCAAAAAATAATCCAAATTATATAACAGAATTGAGATTCACTCAGAACAGGACATCAGGAGGGTTATGGAAGTTCCGCGCTGATTTACTACTTAAGCTCCTCATTCTTTATAGTACCCAGATCCGCCAGCTCCTCCAGTTTACGGTATAGACTTGAAAGTCCAATGCCGAGTTTGTTGGCTGCCGCCTTGCGGTCGCCGCCTGCGCTTTCAAGCGCCTTGGATATGATATCGGCTTCCACCTGCCGCATCTGGTCGCGCAGCGTCCCTTCGCGGGAAACAAATGCGACCGGGGATTCCCGGGAAGGCTTCTGGTGTGAAATTTCCGGCGGTAGTTCGGCCAATGTAATACGGCCACCATCAGCCAGGATGTGGGCGCGGTGAATGACATTCTCCAGTTGTCTGACATTGCCCGGCCAGCTGTAGGATTGCAGGACCATTTCGGTTTCGCTGTCGATTTCCAGCGCACCCCCGCCGATGTTAAGCATCATGTGGAGAATCAGGTCGCTGATGTCGCTGCGGCGTTCGCGCAGCGGCGGAATATGGATATGGAACATGCTTAGCCGGAAATACAAATCCTCGCGGAATTTTCCTTCTTTCACCATGGCTTCCAGATTGCGGTTAGTGGCAGCTATGATGCGCACGTCCACACCCCGTGCCAGTTCCCCCCCTACTGGCCGAATCTGCTTGTCTTCTATCACATGCAGCAACTTGGTCTGCAAATGAAGCGGTAATTCGCCTATCTCATCCAGGAAAATGGTGCCACGGTCAGCCTCGGTAAAAAGTCCTTTGCGGGCCTTGTCTGCGCCGGTAAACGCGCCTTTGGTATGGCCAAAAAATTCGCTCTCCAGCAAATTCTCCGGAATCGCGCTGCAATTGACCGGGATAAAGGGAAAATTGGAACGCGGGCTTTTTTCGTGAATCAAGCGCGCAATAATGCCTTTGCCGGTGCCGCTTTCACCGGTAACCAGCACCGTGCTGTTGGTCACCGCAACTTTGCCAACCAGACGATCTACCTGTTGCATGGAAGGCGAACTGAAGGTGTATAGGCCTTGCCCTCCCCTGACCAAACTGCGTAGCGCCTTGTTTTCCGCCAGCAAGCCGGTCATGGCGTCAATCTGGGCCAAGCGGTGCAGCAGCTCTTCGCTATGCACCGGCTTGACTATATAGTCAGTAGCGCCTGCGCGCAGGGCTTCCACCGCCGTTTCCATCGTAGCGAACGCGGTCACCATGATGAATTGGGTATCGATGGCCGCGTTGCCTGAAGCCGCATCGGGAGTCTTGAAGCTGCGCACCAACTCAATGCCATCACCATCCGGCAAGCGCACGTCGCACAACGCCACATCAACGTCGCCACGCACCAGTTTGGCTGTGGCTTCCGCCGCAGTAGAAGCCACATCGACCGAATAACCCGCCCGACTCACCAGCGCCGATAGAATTTGGCGGATGGCTGCTTCGTCGTCAATCACCAGCACATGCATATCTTCTCCCCATATCGCTTACACCTCATCCATTGCAACCGGAAGTCGAACGGTTACTGTAGTTCCCACACCCGGCTCCGACTCCAGGCTGATAACACCCCCATCCGATTCAATCAGGGATTTGGAAACTGCCATGCCTATTCCGCTTCCTTTGCCCGGCGGCTTGGTGGTGAAGAATTCCTCAAAAACGCGCGCCAGTGTTGCCTGGTCCATCCCGGTGCCGTTATCGGCAACCGACACTACAGCATATCCGTCCTGGTAATTTGTCGATACTATTATGCGTGGTTTAGGGTCCGTTCGGCCCTCCATCGCATCTGCCGCATTGACCAGCAGATTCATGATAACTTGCGTCAAGTGATCACCTACCGCGCGCACGGCAGGCAAATTGGGGTCGAGATTCAGCTCCATGTCAATAAAACTGAAGCGCCGGTCAAAACTGATAAATCTGACTGTGCTGCGGATCAGGTTATTCAAATCCAGCAGCTTCTGCTCGGTCGATTGCGGCATGGAGAACTCTGATATCTGGCGGGTAATATTCATCACCCGCCTGGCCTGCTCGAAGATCACCTCAGATTGATTGTCATTTCTCCTGTCACCGTGTCCGGCACGCTGATCCAGCATCGCTTGTGCCGCACCGACAATGGCGGATAGTGGATTATTAATCTCATGCGCGACGACAGCGGCAATTGAACCCACTGCCGCCATTTTCTCCTTGTGGAATCTTTGCTGGCGTATGCGTTCTATTTGTATTTCATTCTGGCGCAGCTCCAGCTGCATTTTATTAATGGCCGCCATCAACGAACCCAGCTCATCATTACGGGTCACTTGTAGTGGTTGCCCGCGGTATCCTTCGATAATTTCCAGCGCCCGGTCCTGTACACGGCGTACATCCACTGCCAGTCGGGTCACAAAAAGCATGACCAGGCCGCCAAGAAACATAATACCGATGGCTGCCGTCAGTGACCACACCAACGACAACCGGTCAAATGTGGCACGGTATTGTTCCAGCAATTCCTGTTTTCTGCTTCTGATTCGCTTGGTCACCTGATCCAGATCAAAGACTAGTTTATGCAAACTGGACCGCACATCCGTAATGATTTCCCGATTTAGCGGTTTGATCGTTTTGGTCAACCATCCCGGCGTGACTCGCGGTTCCACAACGCTGGCGAAAATTTCCGGATTGGCCTCCACCACCTTGCCCAAGCCGGTTCGGGTTAAGCCACCTAGATGGATTTGCAGTGCGACAATATTGTCGAATAGCTCGGGATTATTTTTCACTACCTTGCCCAAACCGGTCAATACTGCTTCCACTTGCACACTCACGCTGCGCGCAGCGGCCTCAAGGCCAGCCTTGCTGTTCAAGTCAGCGGAATAATGGTTGTCATTCACGACAAGGATAGCTCTCGTCACCAGCATATTAAGGGCAAATTGATCCCCTTCCTCGGCATGCACGGCTTCAAGTTTTTGTACGTCCGAGTACAACGTGTTGCGTTCTACCCCGAGGATAAATCCGGCTGCCAGCGTGTAAATCAAGAACAGGAATAATACCCACAGGCCTTTTGTGCGCAATGACATGCCCCGCAGGGGCTGGGATTTAGCCCCGCGCGAGGATGTTTGCTGGATATTCTCTTCTGCTACCTTGTCCTGCAATGCACTCATGTTTTCCTGTCTGCCGATACGCGATATCCGCCAGGGCGACTTGTTCTTGTTCCGTTATTCCATTGAATTATACAGTGAGAATTCTGACGCGAAGTGATCCACAACAAAACCAAAAATCCATTACTGAGGCGGACCACCACTTCTGGCAAACAAATAACCCAGCGGGTCATGGTAAATCATCTGCCACTGTGGATTATGCAGTAAGCAATCATTCAGTTTGTAGACTACCCAGGCACAACATCAAAATTCCGGTCTTCAGCTGAATGATGCCGTTTGCCCTCATGAACGCAGCATATTTAAACAAATGCCTTTGAGCTGATTGCTGTGGATGATCATGCGTATGCCGAAACGAGGGGGTATTGAATCCTTGCAAAGAAGGTTAAAACGTCTGGCGGGTTTTAGTGGCGGGAAACCTTATAATTTAATGTTCCCGATAGTAACCTTGGCCCTTTCAGAATATGCGGGAGCAGCATCGCATGTCATAGGGCATGCGATGCTGCTCCCGCGAATTTATTTGGTCACAGAATCTATCGTAATGTTTACCCCTTTTGCGCCGACTTGCACAGGTGCCGATGATCCTTGCAGGTCTCCGGGAGTGGGGGTGGCATTGCCGGATTTGGATATGCGCGCGCTTATCACAACTCTGGCTACGGAAGATAATTTCAGACTTGGCATTACCGCCATACTATCATCCAGCATGAATGTGAACGGCAGATCCTGTACTGTTTTGCGGATGACTGCCAGCGGCATGCGCGGCCCCTCCGCCGCCCGGGCATAAATGTACACCATGTCTGAGTCCGCCACCCGCGCCTTGAATGCCGGGTCCAGTGTTATTGTTCCGCTCACTGATTTGCCCGCCACTCCCGTTTTGGAGGGTGCTTGCTGACTGTTTTCCTGCGATCTAGGAGGCAGCCCAGCCTTGGCCCGCGCTTCATTGATGCTGGTCGTGGTAGAAGTAGCGGCCTGGGAATCCGGAGGCACCAGCTGCAGAATCTTTTCCCACCACTTGATGGCACCACGGTAGTCCTTGCGTTCAAAGGCGGCCGAGCCAGCCAGCGATAAGGCTTTGAGGTTGTTAGGATCAATTTTTACCGCGCGCAAAATGAATTTTTCCGGCTCGCCCTGCAGCGTCCGCTTCACCATGGCCAGCATATCCGCATGGTCGGCCAGCAAAAATGCGTTGTTCGGTAGCAACTCCACCGCATGGGTGTAGGCAGCACTGGCTTCTGGGTAGCGACGTAGCGCAGTATAAGAACGGGCCAGCATCACCCAGCCTTCAGCATTATCCGGTTCAGATTTGAGGCGCTGTGCCAGTCCCGCCACCATTGCTTCGATCTGTTCGGGTGTGGTCGGATGGTTTTGCTCTGCCTGGACTGTCTCGGTTTGCGGTTCCAGTCCTTCTGGGGTACCCAGCAGGAAATATAATCCAATTGCCAGCAGAGGTACCGCAAGGGCCACCACCACAACGGGCCAGCGGCTTCCGCCAGCCTGCCGGGGAGCAGTATCACCCGCAGCCGATTCTTCCAGCACACGCCGTTCCAGATCGCTACGGGCACTGGCGTGCTGCGCTTCATCCAGCGTGCCAGAAGCCAGATCCGCATCCAGCTCCAGTATCTGATCACGGTATACCGACAAATTCACCTGTGAGCGAGTTGCTGATGTCGCCCCTTTGCCACGACCGAGCAAGGGGGGTAACAACAGCACTAAGGCGCCAGCAAGCATAATAACAATTACGACCCAAAACATAATCATTTGCGACCCCTTTGGTTTGTTCCGGACAGCAGCGATTCAGCCCGAGCATGGTCCTCCGCGCTCAAGGCTTGCGGCTGCTGCAGAAGCTTGCGGCGCTTGCGCAGCATAAAAATGAGTACCACAATACCTAGCAGCACCAACAACCCCGGCCCGAACCAGAGCAACCAGGTAGTGGATTTTACCAGCGGTTTGAACAGCACGAAATCGCCATATCGGCTCACCATGTAATTCAATATTTCTTCTTCTGATTCGCCTTGCTGCAATTTTTCGCGCACCTGGTTCCTCAGATCAATCGCCAGCTCGGCATTGGAATCAGCAATGGTCTGGTTCTGGCAGACCAGGCAGCGTAAATTATGGGATATCTCCATCACGCGCTTTTCCAGTACCGGGTCTTCTGCAGTGGGAACAGCTTCGTTAGCATGAGCCAGCGGAAACGATAAAAGCAGCAGCACAACAAGAATTGTCTTATTCACCATTGAGCTCCTTGATCAGGGGAAGGAGTTTAGCGATGTCATCCGGCTTGATCGCTCCGATTACTTTATGGCGAATGATGCCGGACTTGTCCACTAAAAAACTTTCCGGAACACCGTATACACCCCAATCAATGCCAACCTTGCCTTCCCTGTCGTAAGCTGCCAGCACATAAGGATCGCCATTATTGTTCAGCCATTGAATACCGTCTTCGCGCTTGTCCTTGTAATTCAGGCCATAGATAGGGACGATTTTGCGCCGCGACAATTCCCGCAGCAAGGGATGCTCCTGCAAGCAGGTTTCACACCATGAGGCCCATACATTGAGCAGCCAAACCTGGCCACGCAAATCTTCCGGAGAAATAGTCTTGGATTGGTCATGCAATTGCGGCAAGCGGAACATCGGCGCTGGCTTCCCGATCAGCGGAGAGGGGACTTCTCTCGGGTTGAGCGACAGCCCAATCCACAGGAAAATGACCAGGGCGACAAAAATTCCCAACGGAATAAGTGTGCGTTTCATTTATCTCTTTCAGCGCAATTGCGACAAAGGCTGGCGATAACGGCGGTCGCATATTGCCAGCAAACCGCCCAGCGCCATCATCAAGGCGCCGCCCCATATCCAGTAAACCATGGGCTTGTGCAATATGCGCACAATCCACTCATCCATGCCAACCTGCTCGCCCAGCGCCAGATACAGATCTCGGAAAAGACTGGAATCTATCGCCCCTTCAGTCATCGCTGCCGCCTGTTTGGTGTATTTGCGCTTCTCGGGATGGAGGACAGCAATCTTATCTTCACCCTGGGTGATTTCTACCGAAGCCTGGGCCGCGATGTAGTTTGGCCCCTGTACTTGCTGTACGCCAAGGAAGCGGAAAGTGTAACCATCCAGCGTGGCAGTGTCGCCGGTGCGCATACGCACTTCGCTCTCGCTTTGGTAACCGTTAACCAAGGTCACGCCAAGCACAAACACACCCATGCCGGCATGGGCGAGCAGCATGCCGTAAGTAGCACGGGAAGTGGCACGCAGCTTGGCCACCACACCACTTGTTCCTTTCGCTTCACGTACACGTGCCACCAGGTAAGCCAAGCTGGAAAGCAACGCCCAGACACCCAGCGACACCCCGGCCACCACCGGTGCCGTCCAACGGCCAAACACATAAGGGATGAACATGGCCAAGCCCAGACTGCCGACTAACCACGGCCACACTCGCCTCACTATTTGACCCAGAGTATCCTGTTTCCAGCGCGCAAACGGCCCGAATCCCATCACCAAAACGGCCAGCATCATCACCGGAGCAAATACGGCCTCAAAATACGGTGGTCCCACCGAAATTTTGCCCATATTCAACGCATCCAGGAATAGCGGGTAAAGGGTACCCAAAAATACCGTACCGGCGGCGGCAACCAACAGCACATTATTCACCAGCAACATGGATTCACGCGACACCAAGCCGAATCCACCGCCCAATCCCACCTTCTGCGCACGCCAGGCAAACAGCACCAGTGAACCGCCCACCACAACACAGATATAAATCAGGATAAATAGGCCACGCGTCGGGTCTGACGCAAAAGAATGCACAGAAGTCAGTATGCCGGAGCGCACCAGGAAAGTACCAAGCAAACTGAGTGAAAAGGCAGATATTGCCAGTATCACGGTCCAGCTTTTGAAAGCGCCTCGCTTTTCGGTAACCGCCAGCGAATGGATCAACGCCGTTCCTACCAGCCACGGCATGAATGAAGCATTCTCGACCGGATCCCAGAACCACCAACCGCCCCAACCCAACTCGTAATACGCCCACCAGCTGCCCAACATAATACCCAGCGTCAGGAACATCCACGCCACGGTAGTCCATGGACGGGACCAGCGCGCCCAGGCTGCATCCAGTTGGCCGCCAATCAGCGCGGCAATGGCAAATGAGAATGCCACTGACATGCCAACATAACCCATATACAACAGCGGCGGATGAATAATCATCGCAAAATCCTGCAGCTGCGGATTGAGGTCGAAACCGTCCAGCGCTGCAGGCAGCAAACGTTCAAAGGGATTAGAGGTGAACAGTATGAAAGAAATAAAGCCTGCGCTGACCAACCCCAGCACACCTAATACCCGCGCCACCATTTCTTCCGGCAAGCGCTTGCTGAACAGGGCCACAGCGGTCGTCCATCCGGCAAGCCACAGCATCCACAGCAGCAAAGACCCTTCGTGACCACCCCACACAGCGGCAATCCGGAATTGCAGTGGTAATACGAGATTAGAATGTTGGGCGACGAATTTAACTGAAAAATCGTACGCAATAAAGGAATAGGCCAAACTGCCGAAAGCGATCAGGATGCAGGCCATTTGTCCGTATGCAGCGGGTTTCCCCACCGCCATCAAACGCTGATTACCATTCAGGCTGCCCAGTATCGGTAACACACCTAACACCAATGCCAGCACCAGCGCCAGGATCAACGAAAAATTGCCGATCTCAGGTATCATGCGCGCCTCCGCTGTCGACCGCCCACACCTCGTTTAGTGTGTACCTCAATACTGAATGCCGCCTTTTCCGGCGTTATCTGCTTATGCATCACTGTCATTCCCCCAATCCTTTCATCTAGCCCCCTTGGTGCATTCAGTTGCGTGGAAACCGCGCTGGGAATACCTTTAACATCACTACATACAGCTATCAACAGTCTTAATGTGATTTAATCTTTAAGTTTACCATGGACATTATAATTATTACAAACTTGTAGCCTAGACTCCACGAGAAGTGGTTGGGCTTGTTGCTGTTCCGACCTCCATATCGTAATCAATCGTCAGCGGGGCGTGATCACTGAATCGTTGATCCTTATAAATACTTGCCCTTTTTGCCGTCAACGCCAGTTTCACAGTGGCAACCTGATAATCAATGCGCCAGCCTACATCTTTAGCCCAGGCTTGGCCGCGATTTGACCACCAGGTGTAGGCTTGCAGTTCGGGGTATAAACGACGGAACACATCTACGAACCCGACCTCCCCAAACAGTTCTGTCAGCCAGGCGCGCTCCTCCGGCAAGAAACCGGAATTTTTCCTGTTTCCGCGCCAGTTTTTCAAGTCCTTTTCAGTATGGGCAATATTCCAGTCGCCGCACAGCAACACCTCGCGCCCGCTGGCGAAAAGGGCACGCAAATGCGGCATGAAAGCAGCCATGAATTTAAACTTGACCGCTTGCCGTTCTTCCCCGCTGGTACCGGAAGGCAGATATAACGAAATGACGCTGAGCGCGCCGAATTGCGCTTCGACATATCGGCCTTCACAATCGAATTCGGGCAAACCCAGACCCACTATTACTTTTTGCGGAGTTTGCCTGCAATAGATTCCCACTCCGCTGTATCCCTTTTTTTCGGCAAAATGAAAATAGCTCTGGTAACCCGGCGGCGCCAGCATGTCGGTGGTCAGGTCAGCCGCCTGTGCCTTGAGCTCCTGCAGGCAAACGATGTCAGCGTCCTGCTGTTCCAGCCAAGGCAACAAGCCCTTGCTGAAAGCCGAGCGTATACCGTTTAGATTGAGGGAAATGACACGCACAATTATTCTCTGACGAACGAAGCTGCCATTATAATGGCAGTACCGTTGCGATTGCACAGCAAGGCCAATGTTATTCAGGAATGCCATGACACAATTTCGCCAGGATTTCATTCGATTCGCCATTGAGCATGATGTATTGCGTTTCGGTGAATTTCAGACCAAAGCCGGACGCTTGTCCCCGTATTTTTTCAATGCCGGGCTTTTTAATGACGGCGCTTCGTTACAGCAGCTTACCCAATTTTACGCGCAAGCCATTCTGGCCGCTCAAATCCCTTTCGACATGCTGTATGGCCCAGCCTACAAAGGCATCCCGCTGGCAGCGGGCACCGCCATTGCGTTGGCAGAACTGGGGCGCAACGTGCCATTTTGCTTTAACCGTAAGGAAGCCAAGGATCATGGCGAGGGTGGCAATACCGTAGGCAGCAAATTGCGCGGACGCGTGTTAATCATCGACGACGTCATTTCCGCCGGCACTTCGGTACGGGAATCGATAGATTTAATTGGCGTTGAGGGTGCCGTGCCTTGCGGCGTGGTAATCGCGCTGGACAGAATGGAGCGCGGCCAGGGCGAACTATCTGCAGTGCAGGAAGTCCATAGTAAGTACCATATTCCGGTGGTATCCATCGCTACGCTAGACGATCTGCTGGGATATTTGCAGGATAATGCCGGGATGGTGCAGAATCTGCATGCGGTGCAGGCTTACCGTGATCGTTATGGAGTAAAAAATGGTTAACGCTAAAAGTATGGGTGCCGGTGCAATTCTGTTCATTGCGATGATCACGGCAGCAGAAGCCAAACTTTACAAGTGGGTAGATGAAAAAGGGGTCACGCACTATGGCGAAACCATACCGCCGGAATATGCAGATAAAGACAACGTCCAGTTCAGCGACAAAGGCACGGTAATCAAGAAAACAGAGAAGGTCAGTCCCGAGGAAAGGCGCGCTAAAGCTGAGCAGGCAGCCAAAAAACGTGCCGAAGATAAAGCCGCATTCGAACAGCGGCGCAAGGATAATATGCTGCTGAGCACATTCAGCAGTGAGAACGAAATTGACCTGGCGCGTGACCGTAACCTGCAACAGGTGGACGCGGTCATCAACAGCATCCAGTTACTGCACAAGTCTGCTGTAAAAACCTTGGAAAGCTACCACCAGGAAGTGGACGAAAGAACCAAGGCCGGAAAAAAAATCCCCGAGTCATTGCTGGCCGATATCACCGACACCGAAATTCAGGTAAAAAAACTGCAGCAGGATTTAACCAAGGCACAGGAAAAATCAGCTGCCGTCCGGGCCAGTTATGAAGCTGACAAGTTACGCTATCGCGAACTGACCGGGAGCAGTCCGGAAAAATAATGCGTCAAGGCTGATAGTGCACAGTCTGGCGCACTATCAGCAAAAAACCGCCCGCAACATCAGGCTTCCTTGTGGTAACTCACCACGCGCTCCACTTCATTCCTTGAGCCCAAAATAACCGGCACACGCTGATGCAACCCGGTAGGTTGCAATGCCATGATGCGTTCGCGCCCGGTAGAGCACATGCCACCCGCTTGTTCCACAATGAAAGACATCGGGTTGGATTCATACAATAAGCGCAGCTTGCCGGCCTTGCCCGCTTCCTTGTGGTCGAACGGATACATGAAGATACCGCCGCGCATCAGAATACGGTGCACTTCCGCCACCATGGAAGCTACCCAGCGCATGTTGAAATTCTTTTCCCGTCCCCCAGGGGTCTTGCCCTTCACACATTCATCGACATAACGTTGCACCGGCGCTTCCCAGTGGCGCTGGTTGGACATATTAATCGCAAATTCCTGGGTATCAGCCGGAATCGTCATCTTGGGATGTGTCAATAAAAATTCGCCAATATCATTATCCAGCGTAAATCCATTGACGCCATTGCCGGTGGTCAGTACCAGCATTGTTGATGGGCCATACAACGCATATCCGGCACAAATTTGTTGCGTACCTGGTTGCAGGAAATCAGCCGCAGTCGGATTGGTCACTCCTTCCGGACAGCGCAGAATAGAGAAAATCGTGCCTACTGAAATATTCACGTCAATATTGGACGAGCCATCCAGCGGGTCAAATGTCAGCAAATACTTACCCTTGGGGTATTGCGCAGGAATAGGATAAATATCGTCCATTTCTTCCGAAGCCATCGCCGCCAGATGCCCACTCCATTCATTGGCCTGGATAAAAATGTCATTGGTAATTACATCCAGTTTCTTCTGCGTTTCTCCCTGAATATTTTCACTGCCTGCGCTGCCCAGCACACCGATCAGCGCGCCTTTATTGACACTATGGGAAATCTTCTTGCAGGCCATGATGATGTCACTCAGCAGGCCGGTAAAATCACCGTTTGCACCGGGTATATGCCGTTGTTCTTCGATAATGAATTGCACCAGATTTTTACTCATTTACTTTAATCTTCTTTCTGCAGGGATTTAAATTACTGAAGCTTGATGGCAAGAAAAAGGCGGCCTGGAAGGCCGCCTTCCGTTACTGTTTTCGTTCCGCGTTATTTAACGATCGCTTTCAATTCGCCTTTGGCATATTTATTTGCCATCGCATCCATCGCAATCACCTTGATCTTGGCTGCTTGTCCGGCGGAGCCGAAGGCTTCGTAGCGGGCTTTGCAGATTTCTTTCATGGCTTTGGTGGATTCCGCCAGGAATTTGCGCGGGTCGAAATTCTTCGGGTCTTTGGCCAAATGGCGGCGGATCGCGCCGGTAGAGGCCATGCGCAGGTCGGTGTCGATGTTGATCTTGCGCACGCCATGCTTGATGCCTTCAACGATTTCCGAAACCGGCACGCCGTAGGTTTCACCCATGTCGCCGCCGTACTCATCAATAATCTTCAGCCATTCTTGTGGCACACTGGATGAACCGTGCATCACCAGATGGGTGTTGGGTATGCGCGCATGGATTTCCTTGATGCGATTGATGGCCAGAATTTCGCCGGTGGGCGGACGGGTAAACTTGTAAGCGCCGTGCGACGTGCCGATGGCGATGGCCAGTGCGTCTACGCCAGTCTTCTTGACGAAATCAGCCGCCTCTTCCGGGTCAGTCAGCAATTGCGAATGATCGAGCTTGCCTTCCGCGCCCTGGCCGTCTTCCTGCTCGCCCATGCCGGTTTCCAGCGAACCCAGACATCCCAATTCACCTTCCACCGATACGCCCACCGCATGCGACAGGTCCACTACTTTACGTGTCACTTCGACGTTGTAGTCGTACGAGGAAGGTGTCTTGGCATCTTCTTTCAGTGAGCCGTCCATCATCACGCTGGAAAAGCCGGAGCGGATAGCGTTGATGCAGACCGATGGCGAAGCGCCGTGATCCTGGTGCATGACCACCGGAATGTGCGGATAGGATTCGATCGCGGCAGCAATAAGATGGCGCAGGAAAGCTTCCCCGGCATATTTGCGCGCGCCAGCCGAGCCTTGCATGATGACCGGGCTGTTGGTTTCGTCCGCCGCTTCCATGATGGCCCGCACTTGTTCCAGGTTGTTAACGTTGAATGCGGGCAGGCCGTAGCCGTTTTCCGCTGCATGATCCAGCAATTGACGCATTGAGACGAGAGCCATTTTTTTCTCCTAACCTAAATTAAAATAATGCTGCAAAAATTTAAATCAAAGCGCAGTGTACGGGTAAATCCAGCTTTGATTCAACCCTTCAAGTCTTACGGTAATCACCCACGCGCACGATTTTCATCGTGTTGGTATGGCCGGCCTTGCCCACGGCCTCACCTATAGTCATCACTATCAGATCCCCCTCTTCCGCCAAACCGAGGCGCACCAGTTCATCTTCCGCTCCGCGCAACGCCGCAGACGGGTCTTTCGAGCTGGGTTCAAATTCAATCGGGTGCACCCCGCTAAATAAAGTCACCTTGCTCAACGTAGCCTTGGTGGGCGTCAGCGCAAAAATAGGCACCCCGACATTCATCCGTGACATCCACAATGCGGTGGACCCAGACTGGGTCAGCGCGACAATGGACTTTACATCAAAGTGCGATGCCGCATACAGCGCCGACATCGCAATGGATTGGTCAATCCGGGTAAACTTGGCCTGCAACATGCGGTGGTCGGTGGACATATCGCCCATTTCCTTTTCTGCATTAATGCAGATGCGCGCCATGGACTGTACCGTTTCAATCGGGTAATCGCCCACTGCCGTTTCCGCTGACAGCATCACCGCATCGGTACCATCCAGCACCGCATTGGCCACATCGGACACTTCGGCGCGGGTCGGGATCGGGTTGGTAATCATCGATTCCATCATTTGCGTGGCAGTAATCACCAGTTTATTTTTCGACCGCGCCATCCTGATCATGCGTTTCTGTAAACCCGGCACCGCAGCATCGCCCACTTCCACCGACAAATCGCCGCGCGCCACCATGATCGCATCCGACGCATCAATAATTTCAGCCAGCACCGGAATCGCTTCAGCACGCTCAATCTTGGCCATCAGCAGGCTTTTGCCGCCCGCAGCGTGCATCAAGCTGCGGGCCAGCTCCATGTCAGCAGCTGAACGTGGGAAAGAAACAGCCAGATAATCCGCCTTGATCAGCGCGGCAGTCTTGATGTCTTGCTTGTCCTTATCGGTCAGCGCCGGGGCGGTCAATCCGCCACCCTTGCGGTTGATACCCTTGTTATTGGACAGCACCCCGCCGCGCACCACCTTGCAGATGATCTGCTTGCCTTTTACTTCCAGCACGTCGAATTCCAGCATGCCATCATTCAACATCAGCACCGAACCTTTGCTGACATCATTGGGCAAATCCTTGTAATCCAGGCCGACACGCTCCTGGTTACCCAAGGCCGTCCAGCCTGCATCGAGTATGAATGTATCGCCGTCATTCAGCACGATCTTGTCATTCTCAAACTTGCCCACGCGTATCTTGGGGCCTTGCAAGTCAGCCAGAATCCCGACAATACGACCGCATGCTGCCGCTGCCGCACGCACTTTTTCGGCACGCGCCACATGATCCTGCGCGGCGCCATGGGAGAAATTCATGCGCACTACATCTACCCCTGCTTGTATCATTTGCTCCAGCACTTTCTGGTCACTGGAAGCGGGCCCCAGTGTTGCTACAATCTTGGTTCTACGCAGCATGTACTTCCTGTCTCGATTGATTTTTTGCGGCACGTTGTTCCAGAATTTCTACCGCTGGCAACTTCTTGCCTTCGAGGAATTCCAGGAACGCCCCGCCGCCGGTGGAGATATAGCTTACCTTATCGCCGATGTTGTACTTGGCAATCGCCGCCAGCGTGTCACCGCCCCCGGCGATAGAAAAAGCCGGGCTGTCGGCAATCGCCATTCCCAACATCTTGGTGCCGTTGCCGAACTGGTCGAATTCAAACACGCCCACCGGCCCATTCCACACTATCGTGCCGGCCTTCTTTAAATAGGTGGCATAAGTCTTGGCGGTTTCCGGCCCAATATCAAAAATCATGTCGTCGTCGCTGACATCCGCCACTTTTTTGACTACAGCTGTTTCCTTGGCATCGAATTTTTTGCCCACTACCACATCGGTAGGAACAGGAATCGAACCCCCTTTGGCTTTGGCGGCCTGCATCAGGCGCTGCGCCTCGGCCACCAGGTCAGCTTCGTATAGCGACTTGCCGACGTTAAACCCGGCGGCCTTGATGAAGGTATTGGCAATGCCGCCGCCAACAATTAATTGATCGACAATGTGTGACAGCGATTCCAGCACGGTCAGCTTGGTCGAAACCTTGGAGCCACCGACAATCGCCACCATCGGATGGGCCGGGCTTTTCAGCGCCTTGCCCAAGGATTCCAGTTCCGCCGCCAGCAACGGTCCGGCGCAAGCCACCGGCGCATACTTGGCCACGCCATGTGTGGAAGCCTGCGCGCGATGCGCGGTGCCGAATGCATCCATCGCATAGATGTCGCACAGCTTGGCCATTTTCTGACTCAGCTCATCATTGTTCTTGCCTTCGCCTTTGTTGAAGCGCACATTCTCAAACAGCACCACTTCACCATCGGCAATTTTAAAGTTGCCGTCCAGCCAATCCTTGATCACGCGCACTTCCTTGCCCAGCAATTCGGACAGGCGCTTGGCCACCGGCTTTAATGAATCGGCTTCGGAATACACGCCCTCTTCCGGACGACCCAGATGTGACATCAGCATCAGCTTGGCGCCGGCCTTGAGCGCATGTTGTATCGTCGGCAGGCTGGCGCGTATGCGTGTGTCATCGGTCACGCTGCCATCATCGGCTTGCGGTACATTCAAATCTTCGCGGATCAGCACGCGCTTACCCTTCAGATCCAGGTCAGTCATTTTAATAATGGACATTTTCAAAACTCCGCAAATGTTGTTAAGAAATGCAGTGTGGGCCAAACCGTCATGCGGTACCCACACTACATTTTATTTGGCGATGTGCCGCACAAAGCGCATCAGGTTGCAGGTATAACCATATTCATTGTCATACCACGACACGACCTTGACGAAAGTCGGGTCCAGCGCAATGCCGGCCTTGGCGTCAAATATCGAGGAACAGGTGTGGCCACGGAAATCAGTGGACACCACCTCGTCGCCGGTATAACCCAGCACGCCTTTCATTGCGCCTTCAGAAGCGGCTTTCATCGCTTTGCAGATTTCATCGTAAGTGGCGGCCTTGTTCAGCTCCACCGTCAGATCGACGACCGACACATCAGAGGTCGGCACGCGGAATGCCATACCGGTCAGCTTTTTGTTCAGCTCCGGAATGACCACACCCACCGCCTTGGCAGCGCCGGTCGAGGACGGAATGATGTTTTCCAGAATGCCGCGACCGCCGCGCCAATCCTTGGCCGATGGGCCGTCCACGGTTTTCTGGGTGGCCGTGGCGGCATGCACGGTAGTCATCAGGCCGCGCTTGATGCCCCAAGTGTCATTCAACACTTTTGCCACAGGCGCCAGGCAATTGGTCGTGCAGGAAGCAGCAGACACAATGTTCTCGCCTTTGTATGTACCATGGTTCACACCATACACAAACATCGGCGTGTCATCTTTGGAGGGAGCCGACTGCACCACTTTTTTGGCGCCTGCGGTAATGTGTGCCTGGCAGGTTTCCTTGGTCAGGAAGAAACCGGTGCACTCAATCACGATGTCCGCACCTGCTTCATTCCATTTCAGGTTGGCTGGATCGCGCTCAGCGGTCAGGCGTATTGTTTTGCCGTTTACTACCAGGTTCTTGCCCGACACCGACACGTCACCCTTGAAGCGGCCATGCACTGAATCATAATTCAGCATATAAGCCAAATACTCCGGCTCCAGCAAATCATTAATAGCAACGACTTCGATTTCAGGAAAATCCTTGATGGCCGCGCGAAATACCATGCGTCCGATGCGGCCAAAGCCGTTGATGCCCACTTTAATTGCCATGTTCCATCTCCCGTTTTAGTTAAATTTCCCGTTTAGTTAAATCTGCAGACCTTTAGTTAAGAACTTTTTTTACGGTCGCCACAACATTGGCTGTGGTGAAACCGAAATGTTTAAACAGCTCCGGCGCCGGTGCCGATTCGCCAAAAGTATCCAGCCCGACCACGCCGCCATCCAGACCTACATATTTATACCAGCCGCCGGTCACACCCGCTTCGACCGCGACGCGCTTGACGCCTTTGGGCAGCACGCTGGCCTGATAGGCCGCGTCTTGCTTGTCGAACACATTGGTGGAGGGCATCGATACCACCCGCACATTGATGCCTTCAGTAGCCAACGCTTTTTGCGCGTCCATCGCCAGCGCCACTTCAGAACCGGTAGCGATAATCACTGCCTGCGGTTTACCGCCTGCGGCTTCGGATAATATATAAGCACCTTTGCGGATGTTGGCAATCTGCGCCGCATCGCGTTTCTGGAAGGCCAGATTCTGGCGGCTGAAAATCAAGCAGCTGGGGCCGTCTTTACGTTCCACTGCTGCAACCCACGATACGGCCGACTCCACCGTGTCACATGGACGCCATACTTCCATATTGGGAATATAGCGCAAGGTCGCGGTCTGCTCGACCGCCTGGTGCGTCGGGCCATCTTCGCCCAAGCCGATAGAGTCATGGGTATAGACAAATATCACACGCTGCTTCATCAGCGCGGCCATGCGCAACGCGTTGCGCGCATATTCCGAGAACATCAGGAAGGTGCCGCCAAACGGCAGCAAGCCGCCATGCAACGCAAGGCCATTCATAATCGCCGACATGCCGAATTCGCGCACGCCGTAGCTGATGTAATTGCCCGGCTTTTTGGCGTGGATATGCTGGGCGCCAGTCCAGTTGGTCAGGTTTGAACCAGTCAGGTCGGCCGAGCCGCCGAGGAATTCCGGCAGCACTGGCACCAGGCCATTGATGGCGTTTTGCGAAGCCTTACGGGTCGCAATCGTTTCAGCTTTTTCGTTGGTCTTGGCAATCACATCGGCCGCATGCTGTTTCCAGTTGGCCGGTAATTCGCTTTTCATCCGTCGTTCAAACTCGGTCGCTTCTTTCGGAAATGCCTTGCGGTATTCGGCGAATTTATTGTTCCACAGCTTTTCCAGCCCTTCGCCTTTGGTGCGCGCATCCCATGCTTCATAGACATGCTTGGGGATTTCAAAGGCCGGATATTTCCAGCCTATGTTTTCGCGCGTCGCGGCAATTTCGGCATCGCCCAGTGCCGCACCGTGTACGTCATGCGTGCCCGCTTTATTAGGCGAACCAGCGCCTATGATGGTCTTGCAGCAAATCAGCGAAGGTTTGTCGGTCACCAGCTTAGCCGCCTTAATGGCGTCGTCTATGGCCTGCGGATCATGGCCTTCGACATTGGCAATCACATGCCAGCCGTAAGACTCAAAGCGCTTTGCGGTATCGTCGGTAAACCAGCCATCAGTGTGCCCGTCTATCGAAATATTGTTGTCGTCCCAGAACGCAGTCAGCTTACCCAGACCCCAGGTGCCGGCCAGTGCGCACGATTCATGCGAAATACCTTCCATCATGCAGCCGTCGCCCATGAATACATAAGTGTAGTGATCAACGATGTCGTGGCCGGGGCGGTTGAATTCATTGGCCAGCAATTTTTCTGCCAGCGCAAAACCCACCGCATTGGAAATGCCTTGGCCCAATGGCCCGGTAGTTGTCTCAACCCCAGCGGTATAACCGTACTCGGGATGGCCGGGAGTCTTGGAATGCAGCTGGCGGAAACGTTTCAATTCCTCAATCGGCAAGTCATAGCCAGTCAGGTGCAGCAACGCATAAATCAGCATCGAGCCATGACCGTTGGAGAAAACAAAACGGTCGCGGTCAGCCCACTTCGGGTTGGCCGGGTTATGGCGCAAGTGATGGTTCCACAGCACTTCGGCAATTTCCGCCATGCCCATGGGTGCACCTGGATGTCCGGAATTGGCCTTTTGCACCGCATCCATAGCCAAGGCACGGATCGCGCCGGTTATATCATTAAATTTGGGGGGGGTTATTCTACGAACTGCAGTCATCTTTCACTTGCCTCCTGAACATCCCCGAAAGGATTTAATTATTAGCGCCAAAAAAGGGGGCAATTATGCCGTACTGACCTGCTTTGGGCAACCGTTGAAAAACAGGTTTATGGGACAGGGGCGGGGCGGGTTTTAGTCGTTCAAATCTTTTTTGGCGAATTTGATGCCCAACTGCTTCAATTTGCGGTACAAATGCGTGCGCTCCAGGCCGATTTTTTGCGCCACATGGTTGACGTTGCCATTCTCTTTATGCAGATGATAGTTGAAATAAATACTGTCAAAATGGTCGCGGGCCTCACGCAATGGCAAGTCCAGTGATAGCGGGATCTCGCTATCCATGCCCCAGCGTTCCACCCCGCGACTCTCCGCTCGTATGGGCACACCGCCACGAATTGCCTTGGCTACTGCATCCAGCAATTTCTGCAACGCAATCGGCTTCTCGAGGAAATCTACCGCGCCTATGCGGGTGGCCTCCACAGCCGTTTCAATCGTGCCGTGCCCGGACATCATTACGACCGGCATGGTCAGCTGGCTGTGCGCTACCCATTCCTTGAGCAGGCTGACGCCATCGGTATCCGGCATCCATATGTCCAGCAACACCAGATCCGGTGCCTGACGGTTGCGGAAGGCGCGCGCCTCGCCGGCATTCTCGGCTGCATGCACGTGGTAGCCTTCGTCGAACAGGATTTCCGAAAGCAATTCACGTATCCCCACTTCATCATCCACTACCAGTATCTCTTTAGTTGCCATTATGCGACCTCTTTCTCGGTTAATAGCGGCAAGGTAACCGTTACCCGCGTGCCGCCCGATGCCATATTCTCAATGGCAATACTTCCGCCATGTTCTTCCACAATTTTCTTGACGATGGCCAAACCCAGGCCGGTGCCACGCGGCTTGGTGGTCATATAAGGTTCAAAAGCGCGCGCCAGAATATGTTCCGGGAAACCGCTGCCATTATCCTGCACGCATAGCTGCAGGCCTTCGGCAGTATTCATCGTGCTCAGCACAATTTCGCGGTTTTCTACATTTTTCAACGCATCGTGCGCGTTTTGCAGCAGGTTATGGATCACCTGGCGCAAGCGCGTCGCATCACCGCTGATCCGGGCATATGCCGCATCCAGCCGCAATGTAATCGGGTTGCTGTTGGCGACATACAATCCCAGCACTTCGCGCAACAGCAAGTGCATGTCCAGCGCCACCAACTTGGGCGCAGGCGCACGCGCATAATCGGCAAATTCCAGCACCATGTTTTTCATTGCCGCGACCTGGCTGACTATGGTTTGCGTGGCACGCTGTAACAACAAGGCATCGCTGTCGCCCAGCTTGGCTTTCAATTTATGCAGCAAATGTTCGGCGGAAAGCTGGATCGGCGTGAGCGGATTTTTTATTTCGTGCGCCAAACGGCGCGCCACTTCTCCCCACGCTGCCTGCCGTTCCGCTTGCAGCAGATAGGTAATGTCGTCAAATACCACCACGTAACCGTTCTCGGCTGCAGTAGCCAATCGAGTACCCCGCATCAACAATATCTGGTCGCCGTTTTTGCTGAGCCGCTCAATCTGGCGCTGCCATTCGCTATCGCCGGCCATGTCTTTGAATGCTTGTGTCACCGCTTCGGTGAACGGTCGTAACGATGGGCGCTGTGCCGCAATGTCCGGCAACGCCTCACCCAGCATATCCAGCAACGCAGTATCCAGTATCTGCACCGCGCTGCTATTTACCGACCGCAGCCGGAATTGTTCATCCACGACGATGACCCCGGAAGACAGGTGGGCCAGCACGCTTTCCAGGTACGCCTTGGCATTTTCCACCTGGCGCTGTTGCCGCTCGCTCATCGTTTTTGCGTCGGCCAATTGCCGCGTCATCTGGTTAAACAGCCCGGTCAGCGCGCC
This sequence comes from Gallionellaceae bacterium, assembly GCA_031400735.1. GTDB lineage: Bacteria > Pseudomonadota > Gammaproteobacteria > Burkholderiales > Gallionellaceae > Nitrotoga. The sequence goes on along the minus strand of JANNQM010000073.1, from coordinate 8,242 downwards.
CAGCTCGTCACTGCTTTGCACCGGATGCTGCTGGGAAAAATCGCCCTGCGCCACGGCCCGCGTTCCTTCGGCCAGCGCAGCCAGTGGCGCGCTAAGGCGGCCACTGATAAAAAATGCCGCCGACACGGCGCTGAGCAGCACAATCAACAGCGATAAGGTCAGCGTAATGCTATACAGCCGCTTCAACCCCAAACGCGACAACGTCAATTCCTGATAATCGCGATACACCGCCTGCACCGTTTCCGCATCGGCGGAAAGCTGGCGCGGCACCGCTTGCACCAGCTGCAAAATGAGCATCGACCGCGTTGATCCTTCCTGATAGGCCGGAGCCAATACCCGCAACACCAGGCTATTGTCAGGCCGCGTATCAATAATGCTGTACCGGCCCAGTTGTTGGACTTCATGCAATATCTCAATATCCAGCATGGAGGGCTGAATGCCTGCGCTGCTTGTGGCAAATCCCAGCAACTTGCCGCGGTCGTCAAACAATGTCGCTTCCTCAGCCACGCCTTCGTCGATCACGCGGTTCAACGTGCGCGCATACTCCTGATCAGGTTGCTTGCTCAATGTTCGGGCAGTTTGTTGGGCTTTCTTGCTGAGTTCCTTGAGCCCATTTTCGAGCGCGCTGCGGCCCAGGTTCAACCCCCCTTCCAGCGCTTTTTCCACCCTTACGTCAAACCATGACTCTATGCTTTTCCCAAGGAACTGTACCGATACCGCATACACCAGCAGGCCCGGAAGAATCGCGATCAGCGTAAAAAACAATGCCAACCGCAAGGTCAGCTTTGCCCCAAACACCTGGGCCTTGAGCTTGCCCCTAAGCTGCCACAGCTGATAAGCGACCAGCAGGATAAGGCTTACGGCCAGTACCCCGGCCAGCACCAATAAGCCGGTGTAATTGCGCGAAAACAGGTCGGTATTCTCAGTAGCGCTGGACAATAAATACAGCAGCAAGCTACCTATCAGTCCGCTGATGAAAATAAGGTATTTCATCGTCCGCTCACTTTTTTTCGTCCGCTGCAGAGATCGCCGCCGAGGGACGTACAATCCACCGGTACCAGTCGGAATCCAGGTTCCAGTCTTCTGTCGCCAGCGCATTCACCTGCAGCGGCTTGGGTAATTGAGTGTCGTCCAGCCGCATACGCACTGCAGCAATATAGTCACCATCTTTATTGGGGAGAATCGCGGCAAGGTAGCCATCGTCCTGCCTGAGCAATGCCGCATCTATCGGAGCTGCGGATTGGTGGCCGATGATGCGCAGCGCATCATCCAGGCTGGAGAAATTTTGGAATAACGGGCCGCGCGCAATGCGGTATTGGCGCGTCAATGCATTATAGGTAAGCCGGGTGACTTGCTCGCTTTGCGCCACCACCTCATCCAGCCAATACCAGCGCGGCCGGGTCAGCGAGAATTCGCTGATGAAATACAGCGGCACGCCACGCGTCAATGCCTGGTCGACTACTGCGTTGAAGTGAATTTCAAAGTCAGCGGAAAGCTGGTAGCTGTCACCATAAAACCGCGCCTCGGCTTTTTGTACGGTAATGCCGTCGGCTTTAGCAGAGGACAGGGGACAGAAGACAGAAATCAGAACACAGATGACAGAGGACAGATGACAGATGACACCAAAGACTCCGCGCCTTTCTGCTCTCTGTCCTCTGGTGGAACTATTAGCCATTCGACCAGGCAGTCCTAAAACGACAGTCAAGTCGCTGGTTCTGTCTTCTGTCTTCTGATTAGGCATGTTTGTGCAGTAAGGCATAAAAGAAACCGTCGTGTTGCTCGTTGGGCAAAAGCTGGCCAGCACTCACCTGTTCCTCACTATTATCTGTCCTCTGTCCTCTATCCTCTGTCCTCTGACACGCATCCTTGTGCTGCTGCAGAAATTCAGCAATGACCTGCTGATTTTCCTGCGCGAAAATGGAGCAGGTGGCATAAAGCAATTTACCATCTCTATCCAGCAGCCGCCACAGCGCATTCAGAATTTGCAGCTGCTGCTGCGCGAATCCCGCTATGTCGGTGGGGCGACGCAACCATTTTATATCAGGGTGGCGGCGCACCACGCCGGAAGCTGAACACGGCACATCGGCCAGTATGCGCTGGAACAGCTTGCCATCCCACCAGTCATCTGGCTGCGCGGCATCACCGCTGAGCAATATTGCTGGTAATTGCAGCCGTTGCAAATTCTCACGCACGCGCTGCAGGCGTTGCGGGTCTTTATCCAGCGCAAACATTTCCACTTGCGCCAGTTCCAGCACATGCGTAGTTTTGCTGCCGGGCGCGGCACAGGCATCCAGTACGCGCATGCCATCATGCACATCCAGCAGCACGGCGGCATACTGCGCCCCGGCATCCTGCACCGACACCCGCCCGTCAAGAAATCCCGGTACCTTGTCCACCGGCAGCGCATGCTGCAAGCGTACAGCGTCCGGGGGAATCAGTTGAGCGGCAATATCATGCTGCGCCAATAGCGCCAGGTAATCGGGCACCGTACCGCGCTGGCGGTTGACGCGCAGTGTCATTGGTGGATGCTGGTTGCCGGCAAGCAAAATGGCTTCGGTCTGCTCGCCGTATTGTGCGCGCACTTGGTCTATCCACCACTGCGGGTAAGCATAGCGGCCTTGATCGGTGCTATTGGCAATTTTCAGCAAGGCTACGCGCTGTCGCAAAAAATTGCGCAACACAGCATTGACCAGCCCGCTGGTGCGCACATTGATTTTCTGCGCCACGCGCACCGCGTGATCCACCACTGCATACGGTACCGCCTTGCTATATTGCAGCTGATAGAGCGCGACCAGCAACAGGCAGCGCACGCGCTCGTCGGTCAGTGGTTGGTGCAACAATTGCTCCAGCACGCGCAGCAGCTGGCCATAAAAGCGCAGCGTGCCATAACTTAAATCCTGCAATGCGCCGCGCTGTTGCGCGGTCAAGTCAGGCGCCCCCTGCAGCGCGGCGCTCAACACTTGGTTCAGGTTGCGCCCGCCCAGCACTTCGCACACTACCTGGCTGGCGCCCAATTGTGCGGTATTCATCGTACGGCGAAGCGGTCGCCGGGGTGGATGGCATAGCCATGCAGAAATTGCGCCGCAGGCAAAGCCTTGGCATTCGGCCGCTGCAATATTTCCAGGCGCAAGGCATCCTGGCCGCAAGCCACGATAATGCCCATTTTTTCTATCGCCAGCACTGTGCCTGCCAGCACGGTATCCGATGGACCCTTCAGCCCTTCACGCACACTGGCCTGCCATATTTTTACCGTCAACTGATTGAGCGTGCTGTACGCCACCGGAACCGGGTTGTATGCACGCACTGCACGCGCCAACCGTGATGCGGGTTGATCCCAATCCAGCAGGCCTTCACCCTTGTGCAATTTGGCGGCATAGGTTGAGTGTGTATCGTCCTGCGGCACGCCGACCAATTTTCCTTGTTGCAATAACTGCAGCGCTTCGACTATGGCCTCGGCACCCAGCGCAGATAATTTGTCGTGCAAGGTTTGTGTATTATCCTGATCCGTAATCGGGCACGATTTTTTCAGCAGCATATCGCCTGTATCCAAGCCTGCGTCCATTTGCATGATGGTCACGCCGGTCTCATGGTCATCAGCCAGAATCGCGCGCTGGATCGGCGCTGCGCCACGCCAGCGCGGCAGCAATGACGCATGAATATTCAAGCAGCCGTAACGCGGCAAACACAGCACGCTGTCGGGCAAGATCAAGCCATAGGCCGCGACCACCATCACGTCAGCCGCATAGGCCGCCAGTGCTTGCTGGATATCAGCAGAGGTCAGCGAGACCGGTTGCAGTACGGGCAGGTTGTGCGCCAGCGCCAGTTGCTTGACCGGGCTGGGAACAAGCTGCATCCCGCGCCCGGCCGGGCGGTCAGGCTGGGTCAACACTGCGGCAACGGTAAATTGCTGTGCCAGCAACGACTCCAGCGCCGTGGCGGCAAACTGCGGCGTGCCAGCAAAAATAATTTTCAATGGGCTATTCATTTATCCAGTAAAACGGGAGGAAACAGAAACCGGGAGCAGCTGTTGGCAAGGCGGGAATTCAGCAAGGCAGCCCATCGTTTCTGTTACGGATTGGAACTACATCGTTTCGCGCAGATGTTTCTTGATCTTGGCCTTAAGCCGCATCTGCTTGAGATGCGAAAGATATTCGACAAATACTTTGCCTTTAAGGTGATCCATTTCGTGCTGCACACAAATCGCCAGCAAGCCATCGGTCTCCAGCGTGAAGGATTTTCCTTCAGCATTCAGCGCACGCACAGTAATGTGCTCAGCCCGCCGCACTTTTTCATAAACGCCGGGCACCGACAAACAGCCTTCCTCGCATTCGCTTTCACCCTGCTTGGCCAGGATTTCCGGGTTGATAAAAACCTGCAATTGGTCGTGCGTGTCAGAAATGTCGATCACAATAATCTGCTGGTGGACATCCACCTGAGTCGCGGCCAAGCCTATGCCGGGCGCGGAATACATCGTTTCGGCCATGTCGCTAATAAGCCGCCGGGTGGTATGGGTCACTTCACTGACCGGCTTGGCGACAGTATGCAGCCGCTCATCCGGATATTGCAGTATCTTTAGAATCGCCATAAATGCTTGCTAATTTAAAAGTCTGGATGCAGAATTTAACCATCGCATGGGCATCGTGCCGCGTCCTCTGTTAATCTGTCTACACAAACAGGTTCGAAGAACCAAAATTCAAAACCGATTTTCCAAAACCACGGGGTATTCATGCAAAAGTTTATTATATCGCTGATTTGCTGTTTGTTGCCCGCCTTTGCCCTCGCTGACACCGTTAAAATCCGCGACGACGCGCCGGACCGCCACATTGTGGTTAAGGGCGACACTTTGTGGGACATTTCCGCCAAATTTTTCAATGACCCATGGCAATGGCCGCAAATATGGGGACTTAATAAAGATACGATCTCCGATCCACACTGGATTTACCCAGGCGATGTGGTCGTATTGGATCGATCCAGCGGAACACTCAGGATAGGCGAGACCGTTTCCAGCGGCAGCACTAACGATAGTAGTACGGCTGATAGCGGCAAAGTGGATGCGGGTCGCACCGGCAGCGGCGCTGGCCGCAGCTCCCGGCTGGATACCACGCGACTGTCTCCGCGTGTGCGCGTGCTGGATAGCGAGCACAACGCCATTCCCAGCATTCCGGGCAGCGACATCGGACCTTTCCTGACACGACCGCTGATCATTGAAAAAGATGGATTGGCCGGTGGGCCGACCATAGTCGGCACCTATGAGCAACGCGTGCTGCTGGGCAAAGACGACATTGCTTATGTGCGCGGCCTGCCTGAAGACAAAGGACTGATATGGCAGGTGTACCGCCCTGGCAAAAAACTGGTAGATCCCGACACCGAGGAAGTTTTAGGCTATGAAGCAATCTACCTGGGTGATGCAGAGGTACAGAAATTCGCCGACATCAGTACGCTGAAAATCACCAAGGTATTGCAGGAAATCAACAAAGGTGACCATCTCACCTATCCAGCCGAGGAAGTCACCAACAATTACCTGCCGCGCGCGCCGGAAAGCAAAATTGCAGCGCGGGTTATTTCTATTTATGGCGGCGTCACCCAGGCCGGCCAGTATTCCGTGATCACTCTCAACAAGGGACGACGCGACGGCCTGGAAAATGGCCACGTTCTGGCGCTATACAGCAAGGGTGAGCGATTAAAGAAAGAAAAAATCACGCTGCCGGATGTGCGCTATGGCCTGATATTCGTGTTTCGCACTTTTGATAAAGTGGCTTATGCGCTGGTGATGCAAACCAGCCTGCCGGTGCAGGTGCTGGACAGCGCATTGACTCCGTAGCCTATGGACGGCGCGCTAGGGTCATGGTTGGCCTTTAACCAGATACCGGGTTTGGGCAATGAAGGCCAGCGCCGCCTGTTGCAGGCTTTCGGCGCACCTGAGCAAATCTTTGCCACTCCCGCACACAGCCTGAAGCAAATCGTCCCGCCCGCGATAGCTGAATCGATTGCGCAGGGATGGGATGACCGTACCCTGGAGCCGGTTGCCAGCTGGCTGCAAGACGCGAATAACTGCATCGTCACGCTGGCCGATTCTGAATATCCGCAAGCACTGCTTAACATTCCCGATCCGCCAGTGCTGTTGTATGTCAAAGGCCGCTGCGAATTGCTCAACCAGCCGGGGCTGGCCGTTGTCGGCAGCCGCAATGCCAGCGCACAAGGCTTGAGCAATGCCGAGGCGTTTGCGCAAGCCATCAGCACGGCCGGATTGTGCATCATCAGCGGCATGGCGCATGGCATTGATGCCGCCGCGCATCGCGGCGGATTACGCGGCAAATCTTCCAGTATCGGTGTGGTCGGCACCGGCCTGGATAAAATTTACCCGGCTGCCAACCGCGAACTGGCACATCAACTGGCCCAGCACGGTGTGCTGATATCGGAATTTGCGTTGGGTACGCCGCCGCTGGCGGCAAATTTCCCGCGCCGCAACCGCATCATCAGTGGCTTGAGCCTGGGTTGCCTGGTGGTCGAAGCTTCGCTGCAAAGCGGCTCGCTGATCACGGCGCGCATGGCTTTGGAACAAGGACGCGAGGTGTTTGCCATTCCCGGCTCGATACACTCGCCGCAAGCCAAAGGCTGCCATCATTTAATCCAGCAGGGCGCCAAACTTGTTGAGTCGGCACAAGACATACTGGAAGAATTGGGGCAGTTTGCTGCCGACCCCAAGCCGCAGACCGCGGTAACGCAACAGCATCCGTTATTCGCCCACTTGGGTTTTGACCCGGTTGATCTGGATAGCCTGAGCCAACGCAGCGGCTTGACGATTGATGCGCTATCCGCCATCCTGTTGCAACTTGAGCTGAATGGCGATGTTGCCACGTTGCCGGGGGGGTTGTACCAACGCATTGGATAAGCCCACATTCTTCACCACAGAGACACAGAGGCACAGAGAAAATCAATAATAGTTAGCCGAAGGTTATTTCGATAGGTGAGGCGTATCAATTCGGGATACCTTTTTATTTTACTCTGTGTTCTCTGTGCCTCTGTGGTGTAACTGTTTTTTGCTTAAATTGTATTTTCGGGGTGCCATGTTCGATATTTTGATGTTTGTGTTTGAGAGTTATTTTTATGCTGGCAGCTACCCCGATCCCGACAAACTTTCCCGCAAACTCAGCGCCGCTGGATTTGAGGACGAGGATATCAACCGGGCGCTGACCTGGCTGGCTGGCTTGCGGCAGCTGACCAAGGCAGACTATCCAGCCACGATCAACAGCAGCGGGGTACGTTGCTATGCCGAGCTGGAAATTCAAAGGGTCAGCGAGGAGGCCTTGCGCTTCCTGGCATTTTGGGAACAAAACAAAATGATCACGCCGGTAGAACGGGAAATGATTCTCGACCGGGCGGTGGTGGTTAACCGCGAGCACCTGCCGCTGGACAAGGTCAAGCTGATTGCGCTGATGGTATTGTGGAACCAGCATCACGACCTGGATCCGTTAATCGTTGAAGATTTGCTGACCGCTGCTGAATCCAGCCACTTACACTAATCCCGGATATTTATGGCGAGTAACTTACTGATCGTTGAGTCTCCGGCCAAAGCCGTGACCCTGAAAAAATACCTGGGCAAGGACTTTGAGGTGCTGGCGACCTATGGCCACGTGCGCGACTTGATTCCCAAATCCGGCGCAATCGACACCGAACATGATTTCGCGATGCAGTATGAAACCATAGCGCGTAATAGCAAACATGTAGACGCGATCGCCAAGGCCGCTGCCGCCTCTGACCATATCTATCTGGCACCCGACCCGGACCGCGAAGGCGAGGCCATAGCCTGGCATGTGGCCGAATTGCTGAAAAATAAACGCGGCATGAAAGGCAAAACCATGCAGCGCGTAGTGTTCTATGAAATCACCCAGACAGCGGTGCGCGAAGCGGTAGCCCATCCGCGCGAAATTTCGATACCGCTGGTCAATGCGCAACAGGCGCGGCGCGCGCTGGATTACCTGGTCGGTTTCAATTTATCACCACTGCTGTGGCGCAAAATCCGTCCCGGATTGTCGGCCGGACGCGTGCAAAGCCCGGCGCTGCGCTTGATCTGCGAACGCGAAGAAGAAATCCTTAACTTCAAACCGCGTGAGTACTGGAGCATCGATGCCGATGTCTCTAAAGACAATAGCGCCAAGGACGTACCGCAGTTCGCCGCACGCCTGATCGAATATCAGGGCAACAAGGTTGAGCAATTCACGGTGACTGAAGCCGGCCAAGC